>JBJHAX010000010.1:0-4633 GCA_050480705.1 Nitriliruptoraceae bacterium | reverse complement strand
AGGTGGCGACGTTCGTCAGCGGCGGTGCGACGCGCAACGACAGCGTCCGAGCGGGCGTCGCAGCGCTCGGCGAGGGCGCCGACATCGTCGTGATCCATGATGCGGCACGTCCCCTGACCCCCGCGCATGTCATCGCCGGCGCCGTCGGAGCTGTCACCGGCGCGGTCGTCGCGTCCGCACCTGCGCTGCAGGTCGCCGACACGCTCAAGCACGTCGCGGGTGAGCGTGTGACGGCAACGGTCGACCGAAACGGTCTCGCGCTCGTGCAGACACCGCAGGTGTTTCTCCGCGAGGTGCTCGACCTCGTGTTGCGCGACGATGCAGAGGTGACCGACGAGCTCGCGCTCGTCGAGCGTGCGCTGGCCGAGGGAAGGATCGCCGGCGAGATCGCGGTCGTGCCCGGGTCGTGGGCGGCGCACAAGCTCACGACGCGTGACGACCTCGAGCTGCTCGACGCGCTGGCGGCGGCACGCGGATGACGCCACCGATCCGGATCGGCAACGGCATCGACGTGCACCCGTTCGTGGCCCCTGCCACACATGACGGTGTCGCCAGCGGACGTCTCGTGCTGGCCGGTGTGACGATCCCCGACGCGCCGGCGCTCGAAGGTCACTCGGATGCCGACGTCGTCGCCCACGCGCTCGCCGACGCGCTGCTCGGCGCGCTCGCGATGGGCGACCTCGGTGAGCGCTTCGGTGTCGACGACCCAGAACTTGCTGGCGCCGATTCGATGCAGCTGCTGCGGCTCGTCGTCGACGACGTCCGGGCCCGCCACTGGCGGGTCGCCAACGTCGACGTGACCGTGATCGCCCAGATCCCGCGGCTGGCGCCCTACCGCGACCTCATGCGGTCCAACCTCGCACAGGTGCTCGGTGTCGACGTCGACGCGGTGTCGGTCAAGCTCACCACCACCGACGAACTGGGCGCGGTGGGTCGTCGCGAAGGGATCGCAGCGATCGCGTCGTGCCTTGTGGCTGATCAGCGTGGGTAGGCTTGCCGCCCGTGCGGCGTCGCCTTCGCCCGCAGTGCCGAGCGTCGCTGGCACCCTCGATCCGAATCCGTCACGGCGGTCCTGATGTCCCTGGTGCTCTACGACACGCTGCGTCGTGACGAAGTCCCCTTCGAGCCTCGCGACGAGGGACGCGCCGGCATGTACGTGTGTGGGCCGACCGTCCAGGCGGACGCGCACGTCGGTCACGGGCGCCTGCTGGTCGTCTCTGACCTGCTGCGCCGCTATCTCGCGTTCAGCGGCCTCGATGTCACCTACGTGCAGAACGTCACCGACATCGACGACAAGATCATCATCCGCGCACGGCGTGAGAAGGTCGATCCGGCGGTGATCGCGACCCGCTACACCCACCGCTGGAACCGGGCCATGGACGCACTGGGGATCCTCGCCCCCGACGTCCAGCCGTTCGCGACCGGCCACCTGCTCGAGATGCAGGATCTGATCCGCACGCTGATCGGCCTCGACCGCGCCTACGCGGTCGACGGGGACGTGTTCTTCCGGGTCCGGACCTTCGACGAGTACGGAAAGCTGTCGCGCCGTCGCGTCGACGAACTCGAACAGGGCGACGATGTCGTCGATGCCGACCGCAAGGAGGATCCGCTCGACTTCGCCATGTGGAAGGCCGCCAAGCCCGGCGAGCCGTCGTGGCCGTCGCCGGGGGGCGACGGCCGGCCCGGATGGCACATCGAGTGCTCGGTGATGGCTGCCAAGCACCTCGGTCACGGCGTCGACATCCACTGCGGCGGCCTCGACCTGGTCTTTCCGCATCACGAGAACGAGATCGCCCAGCACGAGGCCGCGCACGGCGCGCCGTTCGTCCGCCACTGGGTGCACAACGGCATGGTCCGCATGGGCGAGGACAAGATGTCGAAGTCGATCGGCAACGTCGTCGGACTCGTCGACGCCATCGACGCCTGGGGACGTGGCCCGATGCGCCTGTGGTATCTGTCGGCCCAGCACCGTACGCCGCTGACCTTCGAGACCGACCGGCTGCGTGACGCTGCGGTGACCTTCGAACGGTTCGTCACCTTCGTGCGCACGGCCAGGCGTGTCGCCGGCGACGCCACCCCCGACGCCGAGGCCGCGCGGCGGCACCTGGAAGCATTCCGCAACGCCATGGACGACGATCTCAACGCTCCCGCCGCCGTCGCCGCCCTCCACGAACTCGTCGGCGAAGGCAACGAGGTCGTCGCACGAACCGCCTCCGATGCCGACCGCGCCAGGCAGGCCGTCGCCGGTCTCGCCGAGGCGCTCGTCGAGGTCGGTGACGGTGTGCTCGGGCTCGGCATCGACGATGCGCTCAACGACGCCGACGTGCTGCAGCAGCGGGTGGGGCCACTGGTCGAGGAGTTGCTCGAACTGCGGCGCGATGCACGGCAACGGCGTGATTTCGCGACTGCCGACGCGATCCGGGACCGGCTCGCCTCGGCGGGTGTCGTCGTCGAGGACGGCCCTGAGGGGTCCCGATGGCACGTCGACGGTGCGGCGTTGACGCCGTCACGGCAGGACGCCGGAGCGTGAACCCGCAGGGCGGACGCCGGGTCGCCGGCCTGCATCCCGTCCGCGAGTTGCTGCGCGCCGGGCATCGACTGCACGTCGTGCGTGTCGCCGGCGATCGTCGACGCTCGGCCGTCCTCGACGAGATCGTGGACCTCGCGGCTGCGCAGGACGTCCCCGTGGAGTACGTCGAGCGGGACGTGCTCGACCGCCTCGCACCCGGACTGCTTCATCAGGGCGTCGTCGCCGACGCGCCGGCGCTGCCCGCCCACGACCTCGACACGATCCTGGACCGTCTGGAGGCGGACGCCGTGCGGCCTCTGCTCGTTGCGCTCGACGGTGTGACCGACCCCCACAACGTCGGATCGATCGCTCGCAGTGCGGAGGCCGTCGGCGCGCACGCGTTGCTGCTGCCGGCACGTCGCGCAGCGCACGTGACTCCGACCGTGGAGAAGGCCGCAGCAGGTGCGCTCGCGCATCTGCCCGTGATCGAAGTGACCAACCTCGGGCGCACGCTCCGCCACCTGCACGATCGGGGGGTGTGGTCGCTCGGGCTCGACGCCGAGGCTTCCGATCTGCTCCACGGACATCCGCTCGCGGCGGAAGCGTGCGTGCTCGTCGTCGGTGGGGAGGGCGATGGCCTCGGCCGGCTGGTGCGTGAACGTTGCGACGTCCTGGTGCGGCTCGAGATGCACGGTCGCGTCGGCTCACTCAATGCGTCGGTTGCTGCCGCCGTCGCCGCGTACACGCTGCTCAGGGCACGGTCGTGACGCCGACCAGGCAGCCCTTCGCGTGGCGCATGCCCCGGCGTCGGGGCATGCTGGGCGCGTCAGGTCGCCTGCGACGACGAAGGACGAGATGGACGCTGTGTCGGCCCAGGGCAGCACGGGCATCGAGACGTTCGGTTGGCTGCTGCGCGCCCTCCACGACCGTGCGCTCGACGCGGCCGACGAACAAGCCGCCATCGAGGTAGCGCTCGACCTGTTGTCGACGACGTACGGTCTCGACTTCGTCGCGGTCCAGGCCAGTGTCCGCCAGCAGAACGGCGTGCGCGCCGTCGGACACCTTCCCGACGACCTCGACCAACTGACGAACGTGACACGTGTGGTGGTCGACGCTGCGGTCGTCGACGAGATCCTTCTCCCAGCCGACGCCGCCGACGTTGTCGTTGCGTGCGCGGAGGCTGCGGGTGCCGTGCTCGACGGCTGCATCCACCTGATCCGCATCGAGCGCGACCTCGGTGAGCGCGTCAAGGAGTTGCGCACGCTGCGTGAGGTGCAGATCGCGATCGAGGACGCGGCCGACGTCGAGGATCTCCACCAGCGGATCACGGCATCGCTCGTGGACGGCATGCAGTTTTCCGAACGCGCCCGCGTCGAACTGCATCTCGACGGCCACACCGCTGCGACAGGCTCCGATGCGCCGATGGCGGTGCGTCTCGGCGCGGACATCGTCGTCGACGGCGTGATACGCGGCGACCTGGTCGTCGGCTACGACCGGACGCTTCCCTTCCTTGAACCTGAGGAGCGCAACCTCGTGCATGCTGTTGCACGCAGTCTCAGCCTCCACGAGGAAGTACGCGACGCACGCACCCACGCCGAAGCGGCTGAAGAACGCCTGCGGCGCGTGCTCGACGGGCTGCCGTCCGCGATCTTCGCGGTCACCCCCGATCTCGAGGTCGAGGTCATCACGCTCGCCGAAACCTTCCCGATGCGCCAGCACCAGGGGCCGTTGGGCTCGCTCGAGGACTGGGACGATCCGACCCGCGAACGCGTGGTCGCCATGGCCACCCATGCGCTCGACGGCGCGGCGGTGCGCGACGAGCTGGCATGGCGTGACCGGTGGTGGGACGTGCGTTTCGAACCGCAACTTGCCGACGACGGCACGGTCGAGCGCGCGCTGGTGATGCTCCTCGACGTCACCGAACAGGTGCGGCGGCGTGATCTCGAAGCGGAGGCGGAACGCACCCGTACGGCACTTCGTGACTCGCAGCGTGAGTTCGAGGCAATTGCGGACGCGATCGACGACGTGGCCTACCGCCTTGTTCTGGACCCGGCCCCGCGGGTCGTTTTCGTGAGCGAGAGCGCCGAACGGGTGCTCGGCGTCGGGGCACGCGACCTTCTGGGC
>JBJHAX010000009.1:0-70270 GCA_050480705.1 Nitriliruptoraceae bacterium | reverse complement strand
CCCCACAGCAGCATCTGATTCAGCGAGACCTACCCCAGAAGCCCGCAAAAACCCCACAATCCCTACGCTGCCAGCAGCAAACCGATCAACGCCGGCTGAACAGCCCCAGCGCGTGAATCCAAGTTAGGTCGTCCGGGACTCACGCGTACACCGCGATGGCGACGACGATGGGAAGGACGATGTAGACGAGGCCGAGTGCCACGAGGCCGCGTCGGGTCAGAGGTTGGAACGACGAGGCCGAGGACGCGTACGCGTCGTCGGTCAGCGTCCGGATGCGGGTGACGAGCTCGGCGTGGAGCTGCTCGTCGACCTCATCCACAGTCGAGGGTTGGTCGGGGGTTGTGCTGCTCATCGTTATTCCTTTGTCTGTCTCGGTGCTCTCCCTCACCGATCGAGAGGAGGCCCCAGCTGACCCCCGTCGTAGAACTGCGCACCCATGTAGACGAGCGGTGCGCGGTCTTCGGCATGCGCCGCGAGGACGATGCCGACGAACACGGTGTGCGTGCTGGCTCGGGCGCGTTCCTGCACCTCGGCCTCGAGGGCCGCGCAGGCGCCGTCGAGGAGCGGTGTCCCGAACGCGCCGTGACGCCAGTCGACGCCGTCGAACTTGTCGGGGATCGGGCTCGCGAAGCGACGCATGAGGTCGATCTGGTCGCTGGCGAGCATGTTGATCCCGAAACGGCGGCCGCGGTACAGGAATTCGTGTGTTGCCGCGGTCTGGGCGATCGACACGAGAATCAGTGGAGGCGTGAGCGAGATGCTGGCGAAGGCGTTGACGACGAGCCCGCGAGGTTCTCCGTCCACGATCGCGGTGACGATCGTCACGCCGGTCGGGAATCGCCGGTGCACGGCCTTGAGATCGTCGACGTCGACAGCGCTGCTCATGACACCGCTCCGTGATCGGAGCCGGCATGCCCTTCGGCGCGTGCGGGTGCGTCCGATGCCGGTCGTGCGCGTGCCGCCGTGTGTTCGTCGGTCACCGAACGTGTGCCGATGGTGAAGATGCCCAACCCGCGCATGAGGTCTTCGGGGTCCCACGTCAACCAGTCCCGGATGACGCGTCCGTCGCGGAACGTGCTGAGGGTCAGCCCGCCGTCGCTCACGCGTTCGTGGGTGGGAGGGACGTCACCGAACGGTCCGTCGTTGGTGCCCGTGGCGTGCCACTTGGTCGCGACGCGCTCGCCCTCACGGACCAGGTCTTCGATCGTCAGCTGAAGGTCGGGGAACGCCGCACGCACGAGCGCGATCTCCACCTTGAAATCGTCGCGGCTGCGTTCGGGCATGTCGCGGCAGCAACGTCGGTACCCGGGATCGCACAGCCGGTCGACGGCATCGAGGTCGCCGTCGTTCCATGCGGCGGACCAGTTGTCGACGATCAGACGCTTGAGCGCGTCGTCGCCGATGTCGGGCACGCGCAGCTCAGACACGCTCGCCGCTCCATACTCGGCGGAAGAAGTCGATCCAGTTGCCTCCGAGCACGCCGGCGAGGCTGTCGTCGGTGACCCCCGACCCTTCGAGCAGATCCGGTAAACGTGTCCACGACGCCAACGTCGGCAGGTCGTGGCAGTAGCGCTGTGCGAGCCCGTTGCCGAGCGTCTCGACGTAGGCGCCGAAGACCTCGGGATAGCGCTCCAGCGAGCGCTGCAGAATCGCGTCGACGTCCGCGCTCGGTTCGACCGCGGGGAAGTCCGTCCCGATCCCCACTGCGTCGGCGCCGACGAGTTCGATCATGGCGTGGATGTGCCGCAGGAAATCGTCGGCGCGGGGCGCCTCATGACCATTCCAACACATGGGCCCGTACGGCGAAACACCGATGACGCCACCCTTGCCGGCGACCTCGGTGAGCAGTTCGTCGGACTTGTTGCGCGGATTGGGTGTCACGCTCGCGCGATTGGCGTGGGTGACGGCGATCGGTTGCTCGGAGCACTGTGCGGCGTCGAGCGACGAGGCATGGCCGACGTGGGAGACGTCGATCACCATGCCGAGCGCGTTGCACGCACGGATGACGTCGCGACCGATGCGCGTCAGGCCCGCGTCACGGGCTTCGAGGCATCCGTCCGCGAGCAGGTTGGCTTCGTTGTAGGTCAGCTGCAGGACGCGGATTCCGAGTTCCCACAGGACGTCGACGCGATGCGGGTCAGTGCCGACCTGTGCCGCGTTCTGCAGGCCGAGGATCACTCCGGTGCGCCCGTCCGAGCCGATGCGGTCGAGGTCGGCGACGTCACGCACGAGGAACAGGTGCTCCTCGTCGCGCCTGATCCACTCGCGCCACCGCGTGATCTGGACGCACACCTCGTCGAAATCAGTGAGGAAATCCGCGGCTGTGACGTGGATCGCCGACAGGCCACTGGAGGCGACGAGGTCGTTCCATCCCGCTCCCTTGAACACCAGCCCGTCGACGGTGATCGTGGTCACGAGCCCGCTCCGACCGTGTCGCGCGCGAACTCCGGCATCACTTCTTGTGCGAACAGCTCCATGCTCCGCATGATGTCGGCGTGCGGGGCGCCGAACGCCATGTTGACCTGGATGCCGTCGATCCCCAGGTCGGCGTGGCGCCGCAACCGCTCGATGACCTCGTCCGGCGTACCGAAGATGACGTTGTTGGCGGCTTCCTCCGGTGTGAGGTCGACGTCGAGCGGACGTGTGTACCCGGCGTCGATGGTGCCGTCGGTTTCGAAGAGGTTGACGAAACGCCGATGGTTCGCGAGCAGCATCTCCGATTTCTCGTGAAGGTCCGCACGGTCGGTGCTGACGTAGACGTTGCGGAGCATGTGATGGCGGGGACGAGGCTGCTCGGCGGGCAGGTCGTCGCGCGCCTCGATGAACCAGGCGGCCTGCTGGACGGTGACGTCGAACGGGTCGCGCAGCGGCGTGGTCAGCAGGTTGTAGCCCTGGCTCACGGTCCAACGGATGCCGCCCTCGGCGAGCGCCGCGATCCAGAACGGAGGCCGTGGCTTCTGGACGTTGGGTGGCATGATCGTGAGTGGTTCACGCACCGAGTAGTAGCGTCCTTCGAACGTCACCTCCTCGCGGGTGAGCAGCAGGTCGAGCAACGCCACGAGTTCGCTGAATCGATCACGGCTCTCCTCGACGGCGATGCCGAACCGGTCGAACTCGTACTTGAAGGCACCACGACCGAGACCGAGTTCGATGCGTCCACCGGTGAGGTTGTCGGTGAGCGCGATCTCGCCGGCGAGCCGCAACGGGTCGTAGAACGGAAGGACGAGGATCGCGGTGACGATCGGGATCCGTTCGGTGTGTTGCGCGACGTGCGTTGCCAGCAAGAGCGGTGAGGGGATCGTCAGGTAGTTCGCGAAATGGTGTTCGGGGATCGACAACGAGGTGAACCCCAGTTGCTCCGCTGCGGAGGCCTGCACGGTCGCCTCGGCGCACAGGGCCTGGAAATCCTGCGTGCCGTCCGGGTAGTAGCAGGTGAGGTAGTAGCCGAACTCCATTCCGCGTCCTTGGGTTCGTCTCGCCGCGGGGATCAGCCCCGCGGGAGAGCAACGTTGATTGATTTGATCTGCGTGTACTCCTCGAGCGCGAGTCGCCCTTTCTCCCGCCCGAAGCCGCTGTCCTTGTAACCGCCGAACGGGAGGTCGACGCCGCCCGCGTAGTAGCCGTTGATGTAGACGGTCCCGACCTCGAGTTCCCGGGCTGTTGCGAGCGCGCGGGTGATGTCGCGGGTCCAGATCCCGGCTGCAAGCCCGTACGAACTCGAGTTCGCCAGTTCGATGGCGTCGTCGATGCTCGCGAACGAGCTGACGGCCAGGACCGGACCGAACACTTCCTCGCGGGCGATCGTCATGTCCCGGGTCACACCGGTGAACAGTGCCGGGCGGACGAAGCGGCCCTCGCCCGGGTCGTCGTCGGTGACCAGGCGGGCACCCTCGTCCTGTGCGGTCGCGACGAACGCGCGGATCTTGCGCGCCTGCTCGTCGTCGACGACGGGACCGATGTCCGCGCCCGCGTCGGCCGGCCCGACCGACGTCGCGTCGAAACGCTCACGCAGCCGATCCACGATGGCGTCGTGCAGTGGTTCTGCCACCAGAAGCCGCGAGCCCGCTGAACAGATCTGACCGGAGTGGGCCAGAATCGCCGTCGCGGCGTCGTTTGCCGCTGCGTCGAGGTCGGCGTCGTCGAACACCAGGACCGGCGACTTCCCGCCCAATTCGACGGTCGCCGGGCACAGCCGCTCCGCCGCTGCGTGCAGCACGATCCGTCCGGTCGCCACTGATCCTGTGAACGTCAGACGCCTGACGAGCGGATGCGCGGTCAACGCGGCACCCGCTTCGGTCCCGTATCCCGTGACGACATTGAAGACGCCCGAGGGCACGCCGACCTCGGACGCGAGGCGTGCGAGGATCAGACAGCTCTGTGGTGTCTGCTCCGCCGGCTTGGCGACCACGGTGTTGCCCGCGGCGAGCGCCGGAGCGATGCTTCGCGCCGCCGTGTGGAGCGGGAAATTCCATGGGATGATGTGCCCGGTGACACCGTAGGGTTCGCGTGCCACGATGCTGAAGGCATCGGCACGGTCGCCGAGCTTCGAACCTTCGAGACCGGGAGCCAGCCCGCCGTAGTACTCGAAGTACTGCGCAGCGGTCTCGACATCGCGTTCGGCCGGTCCGGGAAGTTTCGCCGCGCTGATGCGCTCGGCTTCGGCGAGCTCGTCGCCGTTGGCGCGAATGGCCGCCGCCAGCGCGACAAGGATGCGGCCCCGGTCGAGCGCGTGCGTGTCGCGCCACTCCCGTCGTGCGCGATGCGCCGCCTGCACCGCCTCGTCGACCAGGACATCTCCGCACCGGGCCGCACTACCGATCTGTTCGCCGGTCGACGGATCGAACAAGGGCATCTCGTCGGCGGCCGCTCGGGGCTCACCGTCGATGAACGGGTCCAGCCGGACCAGGCCGTCAGCCATCGCGGGGCTCCTGCTCCCGGGTCGTCGGCGCGCCGTCCTCGATGGGCGTTGCGCCGTATTCAGGGGGCGGGTTGGTGACGAGGTCAGTGCCGTCCCCTGGCGTCGCGGGGTAGATGTGCTGCCTGACGATCCGCGGCATGTCATGCGACTGCGGACCGTGCTGCTGCACGGCGCGCGGCTTCAAGAAGAACAATTCGGCGCCGGCCACGACGTGATCGTCGCCGCTGGCGTCTGCGAAGCGCGAGACGTACTCGGTGCACACCACGTCGTCGTTCCATGCACGAAGACGCTGGCGGATCTCGATGTCGTTGCGGCGTGCATGGGCTGCGCTGATCCATTCCCCGATTTCGTCGACACCTTCGGCGACCTGGTCGCCGGCGTAGATCAGTACGGCGTGCTCGTCGTAGAGCTGCACGAGCCGGTCAGCTGATCGGCTGTTCCAACCGTCTTCGATGTGGTCGAGGAGAAGCCGTGCCATCGCGGCATCGACGTCTGGGACACCGTGGTCACCCCAACCCATCGGCGTTCCTCCCCAACTCGGGCGCGACACCCAGGCCTGGTTGCTCTGACCGCTCGCCGCGCTTCGTGACGCTGCGCCCAACGTGATCTGCGTGGTTCGCGGCTCGCGATGTCATCTGGCTCGACCGGCACGTGCGAATCGCGTACCTGGCACGCACCGCCCACGGCGCGCACGTCGCACAGCATTCGTACGTACAAGCTGTACGTACAAGGTGTACGCACAATAGCTCATTGGTCTGCGCCGTCTATCAGTCGCTTGCTGCGCGCGCGATCAGCGGACGAACGGGTGCGATGGCTGCTCATCGACGGTCGTGTTGCCCTGCTCATGCGATCCGTGACCAACTCGTGGACCACGGTGAGATGATTGCGCTCGACGGGCTGCGGGGGTGGCGCAGATCATCGGGTGTGCGACGGCCCGCTGGCGATCAGTTACGTCCGAAGCGGGCATCAGGACGCCGGCCGTGGCTCGTCACTTGAGTGGGCGCCACCAGTCCTCGTGGGCCCGGTACCAGGCGATGGTGCTCTCGAGGCCTTCGGTCAGATCGATCGTCGGCGCCCAGCCGAGCGCGCGGATCCTGGTCGTATCGACCGAGTAGCGCAGGTCGTGGCCCGGCCGGTCGGCGACCCGCTCGATCATCTCCTCACCGACCCCGAAGCGTTCCAGGATGGCCCGGGTCAGCTCGAGGTTCGAACACTCGTTGCCTGCGCCGACGTTGTACACCGCGCCGGGCTCGCCCTCGGTCAGCACCAGCCACTGGGCAGCGACGTTGTCGTGCACGTGCAGCCAGTCACGCACGTTGCGGCCGTCCCCGTACAGCGGGATCGTGAGCCCGTCGATCAGGTTCGTGACGAACAGGGGGATGAGCTTCTCGGGGTGGTGGTAGGGCCCGTAGTTGTTCGTGGTGCGGGTGACGGTGATCGGGTAGCCGTAGGTTTCGCGGTAGGCGCGCGCGAGCAGGTCCGCGCCCGCTTTCGACGCCGCGTACGGGCTGTTGGGTTCGAGCGCGTCGCTCTCGGCGAACGATCCGGGCGCCTCGATCGATCCGTAGACCTCGTCGGTGGAGATGTGCAGCAGCCGTTCGACCTCGGCGCGCCGGCAGGCGTCGAACACCACCCCGGCACCCGTGACGTTGGTGTCGAGGAACGCCTGGGGCCCCGTGATGGAGCGGTCGACATGGGACTCCGCCGCGAAATGCACCACCGCGTCACAGTCGGCAACGAGCTCGGTGACGATCGCGCCATCGCGGACATCTCCGCGCACGAACCGGTACCTGGGGTCGTCGTCGAGGCCGGCGAGCGAGGTGAGATTGCCGGCGTACGTCAACGAATCCAGCACCGTCATACGCACGTCGTCAGTGTGCTCGAGAACCCAGCGCACGAAATTCGACCCGATGAACCCCGCGCCGCCGGTGACCAGGATCTTCACGCAATCGTCCTGTTCGCTGCGTCGCCTCGTCGCATCCGCGTCGGCGGGTACGCCGACATCGCCTGCGCGCCGACCGGTGACGCAGGCAGAGCCTGCGCGTCGCCGTCGATGCAGGTCGACGTCGCCGAGTCCGGCGTCCGACGCTACTGCAGCACTACGTCACTGTCGCAGCGCCCGGAGCGCCTGCTCGGATGCTCACGGCGCTCGGGCTGGATCGCGGCCACGCGATCGGTCGGCTGCGGCGGCGGGTCCGGGCTCACAGCGGGCATGCTGTCGCGTGTCTGCTGGCGGGGAGCTCGCTGCGGACGGGCTGTCATCGTCTGCCGGAGGTCGATCGCTGTCGGCGCGTCGTCGCTTGCTTGGCTGGAGGCGAGGCCGACCGTCGGTCCAGGCCACCTGCCACTCGCCACGATCGAACGCCCGATGGTGCATGCGGCACCCGAGAGCAGCGTTGTCGGGCGACAGGCGTCCGAGTTCGGCGAACGCCGTCTCGAGGTGCATGACGTCGGTCCACGGGGCGGGCGCGTCGCAGCCACGCGCGATACAGCCACCGTCCCGATGGACCAGCGAGCGCCACAGCCCCGCGGGCACCGTGCGAACCGCCTCGCCGGCCTCGAGCGGGAGGCTCGTTGCGTCGGTGAGGATGCGCGCCACGTCGGCGTCGGCGAGCAGGCGACGGACCTCGCTGAACGGCACGCTGCCGACGTTCGCGAGATGTGCGGCGCCGTGCTGCTTCGCGAGCGTCTCGAGATCGATGGTCACCACGACGTGCGGACGGACACCGTGCGTCGAGGGGGCCTCGCCGGCTCGCAGCGCTACTCGGCACACCTCGACGAACGCATCAGCGGTGATCTGTTCGGCCCGCCGACGTTCTTCGTCGGGCGTCCCTGCGGGATCGGGTCGCCGGAACGCATGGATCGCGGTCATGACGGTCTCGGCGTCGACGCCGGAGAGCTCTCCCGACATCCGCAGCGTCCCGTCGGGGGTGCGGACCATCTTCGTTGAGCGGCGATCGTGGCGACGGTTTTCCTCGCGCGTCGCCGCCTCGTGGTCGCGTTCGGCGAGTAGACGTCTGCAGGTGCGCCCGAACGTCGCAGGATCCTGCCGGGTCGCCGCCTCGACGAGTTGCGCCTCGGCCTCGTCGCGATCGTCGTCGGCGAAGCAGCGGAGCGTCGAGGCGAGCAGATCGACGTGGCGGGTGGTGATGTCGCCCGCGTCGAATGCCTCGGAGGCGCGTGGCATGTGCCGCAGGCGACGCGAGGTCTGTGTCATCTCCTTGGCCTGGCTCGGTGTCCAGTTCATGTCGTCGGCCAGTTCGCCCTGCAGGTCGCGCCGTGCGTGCTCGCCCGCGTTGGGATGTTGGGGACGGGCATCGCGCATGGCGCGGGCGCGGTGTCGAGCGATCGCATCGGTGACACGCGCCTGACGTGCAGTGAGCCGTCGAACTGCAGACTCGAGCTGTCGCAGTTCCGCATCGAGTGGCGCCTGGCCCATCGATGCCACGTTGCGGCCGGTGACGCGACCGACGGCGTCGTGGAGCATCGCCAGGTCAGCGTCGTGGTCGTTGCCCGGTCGAGCCGGTGTGATCTTGTCTCGGTCGTCAATTCGTGCCGCTGCTGGCTTCCTTCGAACGGCGTCATCGCGTCGGTTCGTCACCTGATCGCGGTGATCTGTGACGGCGCCGGAGTTGTGTGCCGAGGCATCGGCAGCACCAGGAGTCGTGACGGGCAGCGCGGTCTGCACGTCCTCACCTCCTCGTCGACGGCGTTGGTGCCACCCGGCCATCGAGCAGCACGCGCAGCGTAGAGAACATGTGTTCGATCGCCGTGGCGAAGAAGTGTGGATCTGGGGACAACGATCGCGCGCCGGTCGGGCGCCGGAGGTCGTGAGCGGGATCGGTGCTGCCTGCGAGCCGGGCGCCGTCAGGCGCGTCAGTCGCCGGCGAAGCGCGGGTGGTCCGCGAAGCGTTCACGCAGCGTCGGGTTGTTGCGGTCTTCGTCGGAGACCACGGGGTCGTCCACCGGCCAGGCGACGGCCAGGTCGGGATCGTCCCAGGCGATCGCGCGCTTGTCGACGGGCGAGTATTCGGCGCCGACGTCGTAGAGGTAGTCGACGTCCTGCTCGCCGTGGGTGGCGTAGGCGTGTGCGAGGCCGTCGGCGATGAACACGCGTGCCCTTTCGCCGGGAGGATCGCCCAGATGCAGCATCTCGACCTCGCCGAACGTGGAGCTCTCGCCACGGATGTCAGCAACCGCGATCATCGCGGTCCCGCGCGCCACGTAGACGAGCTTGTCCCAGGGCTCGGCGTGGAAACCGCGCACGACTCCCGGTCGTGACCGTGCATGGTTCGACTGCAGCAGCTTCACCGGCCGGCCGAGTGCTTCCTCGAGCTCGCGCAGCTGATGGGTCTGGCGGAAGAAGCCGCGGTGATCCTCATGCGTCGGCCATCGCACGACGAGCATGCCCGGGATCCTCGTCGGTTCGACGGTCACGGCCTCTCCTGGTGGCGGATGTCACATCGTGTCGGGCTGGTCGGTTCGCGTGCGTTGCCGCGCGCTGCATCGGTCATCGCAGCGAGCCCAGGCAGGGAGTCTGCCCGATCCTGCCAGATCCGCCGCCCTCGGTGTGTCGCTGCACCGAATCATCCTGCGCCTGCTGCGTGTCCCACCGCGGTAGTAGTGGTCGATTGACCATCGCTGCGCTGTTGCTTCTTCGGCGGCCCGTCAGCGGCCATCGACCAGGCGCCGTCCCGATCACCGGCGTTCGATCCGTGGGCTTCCCCCGTCGCGGCACGCAGCATCGCTACGCTCGACCCATGAGTAGGTCCTCGTCCCGCCGCGCGCGTCGCCCTCCGCGACGCTCGTTGTGGCTCGTCGAGATCCTCGACGCGATCGAGCTGCGCGCAGGTCTGCTGTGGGGGACCGCCGCCATCGTCGGCGCCGCAGGGGCCGTGATGGCGTGGCGATTCCCGACGCTGGTGCCTCCGTTGCCGCTGGTCGGCGCGTCGATCGCGTTCGCCGGGATTCTGCTCGGCCTTGCGATCACGATCATCGCCGACACGGTCGATCCCGTGATCCGCGGACCCCGCCACGTCCGCGGCACGGGCGTGGAACTGGTCGCTGTGCTTCCGACCGACGCCCACCCGGAAGCCGCAGGCGACCTGGTGACCGCGATCCTCGACGCCCACGAAGGCGACTCGGCGCTCAAGATCGGTGTCGCCGCCGCCGGAACCGGAGTCTTCGGGGTGGGCCCGTGGATCGACGCGTTGGCGTACGGATTGGCCGACCGGGGTGCCAGCGTGCTCGCCGTCGATCTCGTGTCGGGCTCGACCGCCAAGGACGGGCTCGCCGAGGTGATCTCGGGTGAGCGGCGTGTCGCGGAGGTCGCGAGGATCGCCGAAGGGGGCCTGCGTCTGGCGCGGCTCGGACCGGGCCGCGACACCAAGGCCGCCGTCAACGGGCTCCCGCGGCTCGCGTCGAAGCTGCCGAGCGACCTCGACGTGCTGCTCGTCGCCATGCCACCGGCATCGACCCGCGAGGCTGTCGGCGCCACGAAGTCGTTCGATCACGTGTTGATCGTCGCCGAGCGCGACCGCACCACGGTCGTCGAGTTGATGAGTTCCATTGATGCCGTCGACCGTGTCCGTGGGACACCGCAGACCCTTTTGCTCGACAGTCCGACCGCCCGTGCGCTCGGCATCGAGGTGCAGCCTCCCGTCGACGGCGACGGCGCTCGAGCCCGCAGCCGGCGCCGCGCCGAGTCCACCTCGGACACCGATGCGTTCATCGAGCGTTCGCCCAGTGGCCGCATCCTCGATCAGCCCATTCCGCGCTCCGACGATTCGTTCCAACCCGACGACGAGCGTTTCGGTCGCCGACCGGATGGATCCGAGGATCGCCCCCGTGGTGGTTCGCAGCCCGGCGGCGACCTGCACGCCTCGGGCGGGTGGGACACCGCGAAGTTCGCGACACAGCGCCAGGATCTCCCGCCGCGCGCCGGGCCATCCGCATCGCCGCGAACAGCACCGGGCCTGTTGCCGGACGACCTACGCCGATCGTTCGAGGACCAATCGTTCGGCGAGGGCTCCCACAGCCGCGATGCAGGCGGGCCGACCGGCAGGTCGGGCGCTTCCGACCAACCCGACGCGACCGTGGCGATGCCACGGCCATCGGATTCGCCAAGGTCGGACGCGGGGCGGTCCGACGCGCGGGGGTCGGATCCGGGGCATACGACGACCGGAGGTTCATCGTCCGGCGCGAGCGGCGGTTCCGCCGGCCCCGCCGGTGCAGCTCGTGTTCCCGGAGGCCCACCGTTCGCGGGACCGCCGGCGAGCGGGCCGCCGGTCGTGGGCGGACGTCCGGACCTCGCACCGGGTGGCGTGCTCCGTGGCGTCTCGGGCGCCGTCAGCACACAGGAGAGTCCGGGCACGGGCACCACACGTCCGGATCCCTCGGACGCAAGCGCTCGGGCAACTCAGGCGACAGCAGCGAACCGTCCTGCAGCGACGCGCGGGATCGCTCGTCCGGGTGACGGGCAGTCCGGGCCGTCGACCGCGTCAGACCGCTCGTCGCTTCGGGCGGAGCTCCGCGACCTCGCGTCGACGCGTGACGAGCCGGTGCGTGACGAACACGCGGGTGACGACCTCGCGCGCGGAGGACGGCGTGCATCCGGCCAGCCGGAGGGGGGCGGGCTTGCGGGTCCCCGCCCATCGGCCGATGCGGATCTGTCCGCCACCCCGGAAACCTCGCCAGGTCCCACCAGCCATGGACATCAGGACTCGACCGGGCCGCTGGCTCGGACGGGCGGTGCTGAGACAGCTCGAGAAGGAACCGCAGAGCGGCCGGATCTCGACGACTGGATCGTCGAGGCCGACGAGCATGAGAGCCGGACGGTCGAACCTCGTGACGTCGATGTCATCCTTGGCGCCGGCGCCGCAGAAGCGACAACATCCGTACCCGCTCCGATCACGCCCGCGCCCGACACACCGACGCCCGCGCCCGACACACCGACGCCCGCGCCCGACACACCGGCGCCCGCGCCCGATTCGCCGACGTCTGCACCCGACGCACCGGCGCCTGCGTCCGCGGGAGGCCTTGCAGGCGACGGTCCTGTTCCGGCTGATCCTTCCGGCCAGGCGCCGCGACAACACGCTGCTGCAGGCGACCAGGCCTTCGAATCGCGCGCTGCCACAGGGCCCCGACCGCTCGACGAGGCGCGGTCGCCACGCTCCGACGGCTTGCAGGAGCCGCAGCCGGAACCGGCGGACGCTGAGGATGCCGACGACGAGGACGATCTGCTGCGGACCACCGCGCAACTCGCGATCCTGATGGACGACATCGATCATCGCGACAACGGCTGACCTGTCTCCATGATCGCCTTCCGCACGCCACAGGCTGCTTCCGCGCCGCTGCGCGCGATGTCAGCTGCCCGGTCCGTCATCGTGCTGCTGCTCGGCGCTCTGCTGCTCGCTGCGTGCGCCTCGTCGCCCCCGTCGGACGTCTCCTGGCGCAACATCGACGTCGATCTTCCCGACGGCTGGTACGTGTTCGAGGAAGCCGAGGACCGGCTGAGCATCTCCAACGTCGACCTGGCCTCGTACGCCGAGGACGGCGAGGTGCCCGACGGTGACGTCGTCGCGATGTTCTTTACCTACGAGCCGTCCACCCTGCCCAACGACTGGCGCGAATGGCTCGACGCGATGGACGCAGAGATCGAGACCGACGATCGCCTCGAACTGCGCGACGAGGTGCCCGCGACACGGCTGATCTTCCGCTACCAGACCGCGGGCATCATGACGCGCGAGATGGTCGCGCTGATCCCTTCACGCTCGATCGTCGTGCTCGCCCAGCCTGTGCCTCGCCCCGGCCAGGACGACGCTCCCGAACTGTTCCTCGACTATCTCGAGACGTTCCTCGACGTGCTCGAGTCTGCCGAGTTCGGCCCGCCGGTGCTCGAGTAGGGGGAGCCGACGGCGGTGAGCCTGCGACCGTCAGGGCGACCATCGGCGCTGCGTTCATGACGGTTCTCGAAGATTCCTGCTGTTCCTCGTGCGAGCGCTCGTCGTGCGTCGCCGCGGTGGGTACTGTGACCGCGCTCGTTGGGATCGCCGTCATGACTCGATCGTGGCCTGATGCTTCTCGTGTGGTGGTTGCCACAGGTCCGACACGGGCACAGATCGCCGACCACGAGCCGTCTGTTCCGCGGCCGCCTCCCCGGCATGGCAGGGTGTGGCGGTTGACCGCCGGGGTATAGCATCGGGCGGTCATGTCGACTGAACCGATCAATATCACGCTGCGCCAGCTGCAGGTGTTCGTCGCCGTCGCAGAACAGGCCTCGTTCTCGAAGGCCGCCCGCGAGCTGTACACGTCACAGCCGCACGTGTCGATGCAGATAAAGAAGCTCGAGGATCACTTCGGCCTCCAGCTGTTCCATCGTGATTCGAACTCGGTCACGCCGACGGAAGCCGGCCTCGACCTCCTCAAGCGGACGCAGGCACTGCTCGCCCGCGTTCGGGACGCCACGCGTGTGATGCAGGAGTACCGGGGCCTCGAGCGGGGGACGCTCTACATCGCTTCGACGGCGACAGCTGGCAACTTCATTCTCCCACCGTTCCTTGCCGAGTTCAGCGCGTCGTTCCCCGATGTCGTCGTCGAGCTTCGCATCGGCAACAGCGAGGAGGTGTTTGGTTGGCTCGACGAGGAACGCTTCGACATCGGTGTCACGGCGCTGCCGTCGACTGAACCGTCGTTGACGTCGCGTCGCTTCTTCGAGGACGAACTCTGCCTCATCGCGCCGCCGAAGATGGAGGATCTACCTGACCGTGTCACGGTCGAGGAATTCGCCAGGCTGCCCAAGATCGCGCGTGAGCCCGGGTCGGCGACGCTCGAGTCGATGCTGAACCTGCTTGGTGGTGGCAGCGCGGATGGCCGTGACTTCGTCGCGCAGATGGACGGTGCGACCATGGTGAACGAAGCGGTCGCCGCCGGGATCGGTGTGGGCCTCGTACCGAGGAGTTCAGCGCAGCCGTGGTTGGAATCCGGCCGCGTCCGGTGTCTCGAACTCGACTTGGAGCCGCTCGTCCACACCTTCTACCTGGTGTATCGCGCCGAGAGGTACGTCTCTCCGCCTGCCCGTGCGTTCCTGTCGCTGCTCGAGCAGCACGACATCGACGGATCGAACTGACGGGCCACCACCACGGCCAAGCATGATGCCGTCAGTCGACCAGGACGCTTCTGCGTGCCCCGCCTGCGACGAGTCGCGCCACTGCGCGAACGACACGCCGACACGCGAGGGCAGCGCGTCCTTGGGGAGCCCATTCGCATAATTCCGGTGGATGCCTGCATCAGTTCTTCCGCATTGCCTTGCACCAGCCCCGTCAGCAGGATGTGACCACGATCGGTGGCCGTCGCGGTTGCTGGCCGTGCGGTGTTCGGCTCGGCATCAGTGCGATGACCGCGAACCTGTGAAGCGAAGACCTCAGACCGGTGGGCACATGGCAAAGATTCTCCTGTTGTGCGAGATCGACCCTGGCGCCCACCAGGTCCTCAGTGAGCGCCACCATGTCGTTTCGGTCGTGCCGCCCGTTCGCAGCGACGTGCTGTCTGAGCTCACTGACACGGAAGCCGTGGTGCTGCGCAGCGGTGTCGAGATCGACATCGAGGCCCTGGATTCGGCTTCGAAGCTCGCCTTGATCGTGCGCGCAGGTGCCGGCTTGGACAACATCGACGTGGCCGAGGTCGAGCGTCGCGGCCTGCGGTTCTCGCACGTTCCGCACGCGGGGACACGTTCGGTGGCGGAGCACACGTTCGCCCTGATCCTGTCCGCCATGCGACGCGTCCCCGAAGGCGATCGCGGGTGCCGCGAGGGAATGTGGCGCAAGTACGAGTTGATCGGGAACACGCTCGAAGGCAAGACGATCGGCATCGTCGGTGCGGGCCGCATCGGGGCGCTCGTGGGTCGTCTGGCTCGGGCATGGGACATGGAGGCGCTCGGAACCGTTGCCGATGGCGATGACGAGGCGCGTCAACACGCGGTCGTGTCCGGCGTCGAGATCGTCACGCTCGATGAGCTGCTCGTGAGATCACACGTCGTGACCCTGCACGTGCCACTCAGCGAGCACACCCGCGGGCTCGTCGACGATGGCTTCCTGCGTCGGATGCGCCCCGACGCCCTGCTCGTGAACATCGCTCGTGGCGGTGTCGTCGACGAGGCGGCGCTTCTCGACGCGTTGGGCGATCCGGATCAGGGACCGCGTGCCGCCGCGCTGGATGTCCACGCGTATGAAGGACCCGGCTTCGCGTCGCCCTTCGCGGCGCTGGACAACGTCGTGTTGACGCCGCATCTCGGCTCGATGACACGCGAGGCGCAGAGCACGATCGGCCGCCGGATCGTCGAACTGGTCGATGAGGTGTTCGCGATGGACGGAAGTCTGCAGTGAGCGCGGTCGAGGTCGTGAAGCGACTGCCGCCGCCTACGGATGGCGTGTACCGGTCGCGGATCTGGACGGTCGCAGTCGGACGCGTGATGCCGGCGACTTCGTCGTCGGCCGAAACGATGGACACAGGATTCAGGAGATCGTGGTGAGCCAACCCAAATCGTCAGAGGCAGCAAACGAGGCGTCGGCGAAGCGTCTGACGCTGCGTGCTGCCATGCGCGCGCCCGAGCCGCTCGTCGCCGTCGGGGCACACGACGCGATGAGCGCGAAGCTCGTCGATGCCTACGGGTTCGGTGCCGTGTGGGTCAGTGGCCTCGGTGTCTCGACGATGGCGTACGCCATCCCCGACATCAACCTGATCACGATGTCCGAGGCGTTGGCGGCGGCGCGACGCATCGACGGCGCAACGAAACTGCCGGTGATCGCGGACTGTGACAACGGGTACGGCGGAATCGTCAATGTCGTGCGGACCGTCCAAGAGTACGAGCGGGCCGGGATCGCGGGCATCTGCATCGAAGACAACGAGTTTCCCAAGCGGAACAGCCTGCTCGCGTCCGACGACGGCCGTTCGTTGGTGTCGATGGGTGAGCAGGCGAGCAGGATCACCGCCGCGAAGTCCGCGCAGTGGGGTGAGGAGTTCGTCGTCATCGCACGCGTTGAAGCGCTCATCGCCGGCATGGGAGTCGATGCGGCCATCGAACGTGCGAGGGCCTACAGCGAGGCGGGCGCGGACGCGATCCTGATCCATTCGAAGGACCCGACGCGTCAGGAGATCGACGAGTTCCTGGACCTGTGGGACGGCGATGTGCCGTTGGTCGCGGTGCCAACGCTCTTCCCGTCGTTCACCGTCGAGCAACTGCACGATCGCGGGATCCAGGTCGTGATCTTCGCCAATCAGACGATGCGGGCGTCAGTTGGTGCGATGGAGAAGACCCTGGAGGCGCTGCGCGACGCGCGTGCAGCCAGCGCGGTCGACGAAACGATCGCGTCGGTCGACCACGTGTTCGAACTCGTCGGCATGCAGGAAGCGATCAAGCTCGACATGGAAAGGTGACCGGACATCGGTCGGTGAGATGCCGTGGTCACCGGTCGGCTCGACAGGACTTTCGATGCTGCTCGATGTTGTGAACCTTGGCTTGGTCGTCGCGTTCGGCCTCGTCAACGGTGTCAACGATGGCGGCACGATCGCTGGGCTCGGCCTGCGTGTCGGCATGTTCGCGCCCTGGCTTCCGCTGGCGGTGCTCGTGGTCATGCTCGCCGTCGTTCCGGCGGTCTTTGGCACGAGAGTCGCCGAGACTCTGACGTTGCGTCTGGTCGGCTTCGAGGGGCGTGGCGGCTCGTTCGCGCTGTTCAGCGCTGTCGTCGCAACCCTGCTGGTCGTGTGGTTCCTCGCGTCTCGAGGTTTGCCGACGAGTCTGACGCTTGGTCTGGTCGGTGCCATGGCGGGCGCCGGATTCGCCGCGGGCCTGTCGGTGGATTGGTCCGGGCTCGGGTTCGTTCTCGCGATCGCCGCGTTGGCGCCGCTGGTCGGGCTCATCGGTGGTTTCGTGCTGCACCGCGTGATCGGACTCGCTCTCGGTGCGACGCCGCGATTCCGACGGGTCATGCCTGGCGCAGGCTACGTACTCCAATGCGTTGCGTACGGGGCGAACGACGGGCAGAAGCTGCTCGCCGTCCTCGCGGTCGCGCTCGCCGCACCTCCGTCGTTTCCGGGAGTGCCGTGGAGTCTGTGGCTGGTGACCGTGGCCGCGTTCGCTGTCGGCGCTGCGATCGGCGTCGCGCGCATTGGTCCAACGGTCAGCGACCGCGTCTTCGCTGTCCGTCCACACGAGTCGACTGCCGCGCAGTTCTCGTCCGGAATGGCGGTCATCGGAAGTGCTGCGCTCGGCGGTCCCGTGAGCTTGACGCAGGCGACGACCGGGGGACTCGTCGGCGCAGGAGTGAGTGTGACGCATCACCGTGTCCGCTGGGAGGCGGTGAGCCGCATCGGCCTCGCGTGGGTGGTCACCTTGCCCGCGAGCATCCTCGCGGCGGCCCTGCTCTCGGGAGCGGGGAGGCTTGTCACATGAGGTGGCTGAGCACCTTGCGCCATGTCGGCTCCGAGCTTGCAGGGCGCGGTCGAAGGAACATGACCGAGCCGTTGCTGAAAGCGGTACGGGTCGCCACCGACGCGGTCGCCATCGCGCGGCAAGCGGCGATCGGTGAGATCGACACATCGGTCGCACGAACGAAGGTTGGCGAACTCGAATCCTTGGCAGACGCGTGCCGGAGCGAACTCGTGACGTCGCTGTCGCGCGCCTTGGTTACACCCATCGATCGAGAGGACCTCTACAGGCTGTCACGATCCATCGACGATGTCATGGACAATCTTCGTGATTTCTCGCGAGAACTCGACATCTTTGGGAACGAAGTCCGGTCGGATCTCTTTTCTCCGGTCTTCGGCGCGATCCATGCCGCCCTCGTCGAGTTCAGTCGCGCTGTATCTGAACTGGGTCGTGACCTTGATCTTGCGACAAACGCCGCCCTCAATGCGAAGAAGTTGGGGAACCTGATTCGCCTCGAGTATCAGCTAGCGGTCGGGAGACTCCTCGATGCTGATATCGATCGTGTGACGCTCAAGCGGCGTGAACTGCTGCGTCGCCTCGATCTCGTTGGCTTGGAACTCGGATATGCCGCCGACGCGCTGGCCGACGGAAGGCTGAAGAGAGGAGCGTAGATAAGCAGGAAGCATTCATGGTGTGATGCCAAATGGATGAGCAGAATTGTCGCATGGTCCGTCCATGTATAGAGGCGATTTTCAATGCGTATAGCGCCGCTTTTCGCCACGCGCGCAGTCGATGAAAGCGTGCCTTTCGTTGCCCATCAACTTTCGGTATGAGCTCATCAGGAAGACCACATTGACGGAACGGCCGGATGCTCGGACGCTGGAAGGGTCGATCGCCAGTTCAACTCATCGATGACGTGCGTGGATGACGTACGTGCACCACGTGCACCAAAGGGAGTGTTCAATGAAGAGTCTGCGAAGCAAGCACGTTCATGGCCCACCGCGCTGGCGGCTGACCGCGATCGCGATGGCTGTCGCGCTCGTGGCAGCCGCGTGCGGCAACGGTGAACCCGCGGATGAGGCTGCTGAAGAGCCAGCCGCGGAGCCGGACGTCGAGGAGCCTGCCGAGGAGCCGGCTGATCCCGACGCCGAACCGTTCTACGAGGGCGCGACCCTCAACATCCTCCTTCCGTACGCAGAAGGCGGGGGCAACGACACGCTGACCCGATGGATGGCGCCGTTCTTCCAGGAGGCGATCCCGGGCAACCCGACGATCAACATCCTCAATCGGGGTGGCGCCGGCGGCGTCCTGGGTGCGAACGAGTTCGAGCTCACTGCTCCGCGCGACGGCAGCCACGTGATGCTCAGCGCCGCTTCCGACATGATGGCCTACCTGCTCGGTCAGGAGGGTGTCGAGTACGACTACCGCGACTGGCAGCCGATCTTCGGGCTTCCCGCGGGAGGCGTCGTCTATGTCCGGCCTGATTCCGGTGTCGCGGAGATCGCGGACCTCGCTGACATGGATGTGCCGTTGCAGTTCCCGGGCCAGGCACCGACGGGCGCCGACGGGGTCTTTGCCCTGGCGTTCGACATCCTGGACATCAACGTCGAATCGACCTGGGGCTACGAGGGCAGCGGACCGACCCGAATCGCGTTCGAGCAGGGCGAGGCCAACATCGACCGCCAGTCGACGATCGGTTTCCTCGGAAACGTCCTGCCGCTCGTCGAGGCCGGCGAAGCCATCCCGCTGTGGGCTGCAGGCCAGATCGAGAACGGTGAACTGGTCCGCGACCCGGCGTTCCCCGACCTGCCCCACCTCGGTGAGGTCTACGAGGAACTGCACGGTGAGCAGCCATCCGGGCCGGCGTGGGAGGTCTACCTCGGTCTCATCGCGACGACCTTCACGCTCGAGAAGGTGCTCTGGGCGCACGGAGACGCCCCCGAGCAGGCGGTCGCGGAGCTGCGGCAGGCAGCGGTCGACATGGTCGCCGACCCTGCGTTCTATGAGCAGGGCGCCGAGCTGTTCGGCGACTACCGTTTCACGGTTGGCGACGACATCGAGCCTGCGGTCGCCGCAGCGTTCGACAGCGTCGAAGCCGAGACGATGGCGTGGTACCTCGACTATCTCGAAGAGAACTTCGACATCGAGTGAGGTGATGCCGGGTGGCGTGGCGTCGATCGACGTCACACCACCCGGCCGTTGACCGATTGGCGGTCCGGTGGGACGTGGCTCGCGTGGCGGCCGGTTCCACCGGACCGCGAGAACGTGTCAAGCACGTCACGGCGACTGCGGGTGTGACAGCTGACGGGCCTGCCCGTCGACCTGGAATCGCGACGCACCCGCGGCGCCTGGCCTGCCATGGCTGGCGGAGGGCGGGAACATGATCGAAGCGGCCTTCGAGGCGTTGCAGCTCGTGCTGGACCCCTCCCGGCTTCTCTTCATCGGCCTCGGGGTCTGCATCGGGCTCATCGTCGGCATCCTTCCCGGTCTCGGGGGCATCGTCGGGATGTCGGTCGTCCTGCCCTTCATCTACGGCATGGACCCGGTGAGCGGCATCGGCCTGCTCATCGGCATGGCCAGCGTGATCCACACCAGCGACACCTTCCCGTCGGTCCTGCTCGGTGTTCCTGGTTCGACCGGCTCGCAGGCCACGATCATGGATGGCTACCCCTTGGCCAAGAAGGGGCGTGCGGCCGAGGCGCTCTCGTCAGCATTCTCGGCTTCGCTGATGGGCGGCCTCGTCGGCGCCGTTCTCCTCTTCAGCATTCTCACCGTCGCGCGACCGATCGTTCTCGCGATGCGCTCGCCCGAGCTGTTCATGGTTGCCCTCTTCGGCTTGAGCATGGTCGCGATCCTCTCCCGGGGGTCAGCCGTCACCGGAATGATCTCGGCGGCGCTCGGTCTCATGCTCGGCGCCGTCGGGCACGCTCCGGCACATCCTGAGTTCCGTTACACGTTCGGCGAGGTCTATCTCTTCGACGGAATACCCATCGCGGTGCTCGCGCTGGCGCTCTTCGCACTGCCTGAGATGCTCGATCTTGCAGCGCAAGGCAGATCGATATCAGAAGTCGCGAAACTCCAGGGGGGCAGGATCACCGGGCTGGTCCAGACGTGGCGCAACCGCTGGCTCGTCCTGCGCAGCTCGGCGATGGGCGCAGGTCTCGGCATCATCCCCGGACTCAGTGGTCCTGCCGTCGACTGGATCACCTACGGCGTGGCTGCTCAGTCGTCGGGCAAGGACAATCAGTTCGGCAAGGGCGACATCCGTGGGGTCATCGCGCCCGAGAGCGCGAACAACGCCAAGGAAGGCGGTGCGCTGGTCCCCACGCTGCTGTTCGGGATCCCCGGCAGCGGCACGACCGCGATCCTGCTCGGCGGGCTCATCCTCCTCGGCATCCAACCCGGCCCGAGCATGGTCGGTGAGAACCTTCCGGTCACCTTGTCGATCATCTGGACGCTGGCGATCGCGAACGTGTTGGGCGCGCTGGTGTGCATGGGCCTGTCAGGGTGGGTCGCGAAGATCAGCCTGATCCCCGGCAAGAAGCTGATGCCGTTCCTTCTCGTCATTCTTCTGGTGGCGTCCTACCAGAGCACACGCCACTGGGGCGACATCATCGCCTTCGTGGTCATCGGGGTCATCGGGTGGCTGATGAAACACCTCGGCTGGCCCCGGGCTCCGCTGATCGTCGGATTCGTCCTCGCCTCCGGCCTGGAGCGCTACCTCACGATCTCGATGGGGCGGTACGGAACCGAATGGTTCACCTTCCCGATCGTCGTCGTTCTCGCGGTCATCATCGTGTTCACCCTCGGCTTCAGCGTCGTCCGCTCCGAGAGTTCGCGGCTTCGTCGCTTCAGTCGTCTGGGTGCGCCGAGCCTCTCGCCGGATGACCCGGCCGAGTCGGCAGAGGCGGACCCCAAGGACGGTCGTGCGGACGACCGGGGGGACTCGCGATGAAGGCCTACAGCTGGATGCGCATCAGCATGGACTTTGGCGTGCTCGTCCTCTTCGCGTGGATGTTCCTGGTCGCGATGGACTTCGCGAGGATGGCGCGCTACTTCCCGTTGTCCATCTCGGCGGCAGCGACCGTGCTGGCCGCGATCAATCTCGCGGTGGATCTCCGCAGGGTCCGGACACGGGGCACCGCGCTCGACGAGGCCGCCTCTCAGGAGTCGCGCTCACTCGAGTCGGGCACGACGAGCACCGACGAGGCCGCACGCCAGTTCCGCGCGACACTTCGCTACCTGACCTGGATCCTCGGTTACGTCGCCGCCGTTGCGATCGCCGGCATGCTGGTCGCCACCGCCGTGTTCCTCATCGCGTTCCTGCTTGTGGAAGCGAAGACCCGCTGGTGGCTCGCTCTCGTCGGCTCTGCTGCCGCGCTCGGCGTCTTGATCGCCGTCAGCAGCGTGCTGAATCTGCGCTGGCCACCGAACCTGCTCGGACTGTGACGCCACGACCAGACCGGACGTGTGACGCGACGCTTGGCGGCGCCGGCGGAGCCGGGATGCCGAGCGTCGTCAGGGAGCGCTCGCGTTAATGGACGCCGTCGCGCTTGTTCTGCTCGCCGGTGCTGCCTGCTCGCACGCCGGCTGGAACTTCATTGCCAAGCGTGCAGGCGAATCCGGCCAAGCATTCGTGTGGATGGTCAACGCCACGGGTTCAGTGCTCTACCTGCCGGTTGTGGTCTTCGTCCTTCTGCCTCTGCAGGTCACGCCCTACGAAGCCTTCGCGATGTTCGTCAGCGGCGTGCTGCACCTCGTGTACCACCTGATTCTCATGCGCGGATATCGCCACGGCGCCCTTTCGGTGGTCTACCCGGTGGCCCGAGGCGGTGGCCCACTCATCGCGATGGTCGGAGCGATCGTTTTGCTCGGGGAACGTCCGACGCCGATCGCCGTTGCCGGTGGCCTGCTCGTCGTCGTCGGCGTCCTTGCGATCGGTGGCCTTCGCCTGTCGCGCCTGCTCGAGCATCGCAGCGGCTTCGTCGCAGGGTCCGTCATCGCGGTCGCGATCGCCTCGTACACGCTGTGGGACGGCTATGTCATCCGTAGCCTGCTGATCTCGCCGTTCCTGCTCGGATGGGTCATCGAGATCACGCGCGCGGGCCTGCTGACGCCATCGGTCATCCGGCGCCCCCATGAGGTTCGTGACATCTGGCGGCGCAACCGCCTCGCGGTCCTCGGGGTCGGCGTCCTCTCGCCCCTGTCGTACGTGTTCATCCTGGGTGCGTTGACGCGAGCCCCCGTGAGTTACGTGGCCCCGGCACGCGAATTCAGCATCGTGATCGCAACCTTCCTCGGTGCGCGGTTGCTTCGTGAAGGACGTGTCCGCGAACGCGTCCCCGGCGCCGTGCTCGTCGTCGGAGGGGTCGCGGCGATCGCGCTCGGATGAGTGACTACTCGACGCCCGCGTTCGATCGAGCAGGCGGCGGGGTCAGCCGGATGCCCTCCACGTTCGTCACCGGTGGGCCGGCGGGCAGGAGGGTCGTCGCGCCTCACCGGCCTCCCTCGGCAGGGATCCGCTCAGGGGTCCGGCGGCCACGTGCGGGCAGGCTCGCCAGGACCACCGCTGCGATGACCAGCATGCCACCGGCGGCCTGGAGGGGCCCCAGCATCTCGCCCAGCAGCATCCAGGCGAACACGATCGCCCACACCGGTTCGACGTTGGCGATGATCGACGCGGGCGCGGGTTCGATCAGCGTGATGGCTTTGAAGAACAGCAGCGCCGCGGCGATGTGCGCGAAGGTCGCTCCCCACAGGCCGACCCAGCCGGTCACGCCGGCAGGCATGCTGATGCCGACAGCGATCGCGATCAACGAGAGCATGATCGTGGCGGTGGTGAAGCTCAGTGCGGTAAACGCGATCGTTCCGACCCGTCGGACGAGCCGCGCGCCCGCGACGATGTAGGTGGCCAGCGACGCTGCGCCCAGTGCCGCGAGGGCCACACCGCGCCAGTCGAGCCCGCCCACGTCGTTCGAAGCGGTGAGCGCGACCCCGACGACAGCCCCGCCCAGCGCGATGATGCGCGCGCGTGTGAGTGTTGATCCGTCGACGATGCGTGCCAGCACCGCCACCATGATCGGATACAGGTAGAAGACGATGACGGCGACGCCGACGGGGACGAACAGCACCGAGCTCATGTAGCTGACTGCGGCGAGCGTGATGGTGACGCCGAGCAGGAGCGTGATGGGCACACCGGCCGTGCGGAACGCGCCGGCGAGACGCTGCCGGCCGGCGAGCGGGAGCAGGATCACCGCGCCGACGAGGTAGCGGAACAACACCAGCGTGAACGGGTCGGTCCCGCCCTCGAAGGCGAGGCGGGCGAGCACCGGTGTGGTGCCGAAACCGATCGCGGCGGCGACGACGAGCAGTGCGCCGGCGACACTCATCGACCGCACGTGCGTGCGGGTATCGGGTGGTGTCACGGTGGAGTGCTCACGATGGCGCGACACGCTATCGCTCCCGCAACGCTCAGCGCCGCTGCAACGATCCGCACCGCCGCGACTTCAAACGCTCATAACTCCCCGCCCCGTCTCGTGATGCCGTCCGCGGGCGCCACGGCTACCGTGTCCGGCACCAGGCGGAACACACGCACAGCGATCACACGCACGGACGCGTGACCCCGCCGTAACGGTCCATCCGGCGGTGGAGCCGCAGCAGGCGCACCACCCGACCGGCCGGCGCCGCATCCGCCGGTTGTCGTCCCTCCCTGGAGTGTCCCCGTGAAGATCTCGGTTATCGGTGTCGGCCACGTCGGCCTGGTGTCCGCGGCGGCGTTCGCCCGCTGGGGCCACGAGGTCGTCGGCATGGACGACGACCCCGCGAAGGTGGAGACGCTCCAGAGCGGTGAGGCGTGGTTCTTCGAGCCGGGTCTGCAGGAGCTGCTCGACGAGGTCATCGCGTCGGGCCGCCTGCGCTTCACCTCGGACGTCGCCGAGGCCGTCGCGGACGCCGACGCGGTGTTCGTGTGTGTGGGCACCCCGCCGTTGCCCGGCGGCGGACCGAACCTGTCATTCGTCGAGGCGGTCGGGCGAAACGTCGTCCCGCACGTCACCGGCGACCTGGTCCTGGTCGAGAAGTCGACGGTGCCGGCCAACACCGGCCGTCGCCTCGAGCAGGTCGTGGACCGTGAGCGTGAACGGCTCGGGGTGGCCCACCGCATCGAGGTGGCGTCGAACCCCGAGTTTCTCAAGGAAGGCGCGGCGGTCGACGACACCCTCTACCCGGACCGTGTCGTGTACGGAACGTCGTCGGAGTCCGCGCGTGACGTCCTGCGTGCCGTGTATGCACCGATGGTCGGCACGCACGGCTGCCCCGTCGTCGAAACCGACGTGCCGACCGCCGAGCTGATCAAGCACGCCTCGAACGCGTTCCTCGCAACCCGCATCTCGTTCATCAACGCGGTCGCGCAGGTGTGTGAGCGGGTCGGCGCCGACGTCGCGGTCGTCGCCGAGGGCATGGGCCACGACGTGCGCATCGGACCGCGGTTCCTGCAGGCGGGGCTCGGCTACGGCGGATCGTGCTTTCCCAAGGATGTGGATGCGTTCGCGCACCTGTCACGCCAGGTCGGCTACGACTTCCGGCTGCTCGACGAGGTCCGGGGCATCAACGCCGGTCAGCGCCAGGCGGTGCTCGACAAGCTCGAAGGCGAGCTGTGGCACCTCGACGAGAAGATCATCACGCTGCTCGGTGCAGCCTTCAAGCCCGGAACCGACGACCTGAGGGAGTCCCCGGCGCTGTATCTCGCCGAGGAGCTGCGTGCAGCCGGCGCGACCGTGCGGATCTACGACCCGGTGGCACTCGACAACGTCGCGAAGCAAGCACCGGAGCTCGAGCGGTTCGACGACATCGACACCGCCCTGCGCGGCGCGCATGCGGCGGTGGTGTGCACCGACTGGGACGAGATCAAGAAGATCGCGCCTGAGCGCTACGTCACCGAGCTGGCGTATCCGATCGTTGTGGATGGTCGCAACGTCCACGATCCCGCAGAGATGATCGACGCCGGCCTGCGCTACCACTCGATCGGCCGCCGCAGCGTCGACTCGCGGTGACCACACGCGCCGTGACCGGGCCGTGGGGCAACCCGAGGCCGGACCGCGGACCGGCCGTGACGGAGAGCCGGTCATGAAGGTCGGCGCCGTGGTGCTCACCACCGGGCAGCGCCCAGGTGAACTCGCCGCGGCGCTCGACTCGATCCGCGCCCAGGGCGAGGTCGTCACCCGCATCGTCGTCGTCCTCAACCGCGACGCCGAACCGGGCGACGACCTGACACCGGGCGGCGACGTTGAGGTGCTGCGCCCCGGCGAGAACCTCGGAATCCCCGCGGGACGCAACCTCGGTGCGCAACACCTCGGCGCTGCCGTCGACCTGCTGCTGTTCCTCGACGACGACGCACGCTTGACCGAGGACGTCCTCGTCCGGGCCGTCGAGGCGTTTGGTCACGACGGCAACCTCGGTGTGGTCAGCATGCGGCTCGTCGATCCCGACACCGGGCACACCGAACGCCGTCATGTGCCGCGCCTGCGCGTGGGCGACCCGGCGCGCAGCTCGTGGGTGACGACGTTTCTCGGCGGCGCTTCGATCGTGCGTGCGGACGCCTACGAGCGCGCCGGCGGACTGCCCGACGCGTTCTTCTACGCCCACGAGGAGACGAGCCTCGCCTGGCGTCTCATCGACCAGGGATGGCGCATCCGCTACCGGGGCGACCTCGTCGTCGAGCACCCCGGCGCGCCCCCGTCACGCCATGTCGACTACCACCGCCTGACGGCGCGCAACCGGTTCCTGCTCGGCCACCTGCACCTGCCTCTGGTCGTCGCGGCCACGTACGTCGGCAACTGGACGGTGCTGGCGCTGCTGCGCGCGCCGCGTGCATGGCGCGCGACCCTCGGTGGTCTGCGTGACGGCTGGCAGCTGCGTCGCCTCGCGCGCCAGCCGATCCGGTGGCGCACGATCGTCCGGCTCGCCCGCTACGGCCGCCCCCCGATCCTCTGACGCCGAGCGACCTTCCCAGCCGGATTCTCCCGGCCGATCCTCAAAGCGGATCGAGGCCGCAGTTCACGCTCCGGGTGCGTCGTCGACGCCTGCGACGTGGGTTGCAAGCCCTGGCCACTGCCGCACCGCCTGCTGCAGGAAGTAGTCGGTGGACGCGTCCCAGGTGTGGCCGTCGCCGTGGCGCTCCAGGATGAACCCGAGTCCGTGGGTGCGGTGGATGCGCCCTCCGGCGGCGAGAACGTCGTCGAGCAGGCGCTGGTCGACCGAACGGCGTGCCCGCTGCCAACCGCCCAGCGCCAGCAGGTCCTCGCGGGCGAGCAGCAGCGTGCCGCCGGCGAGGTTGCGGTTGGCGGTCTCCACACCGGTCGTGAACCGGCGGATCGTGGTGTCGATCGCCGCCAGATGCACGAACTCCGAGCCCTTCCCGACCAGGGTCGCGCCGGAGGTGCGCAGCGCGTCGACGAGGTCGGTGAGGTGGTGGCGGCTGTAGTGGTCATCGTCGTCCATCTTGGCGACGAGCCGGCCCGATGCGGCGGCGAGCGCTGCATTGAGCACGTCCCCGAGACTCGCCGCAGCGTCCATCTCGACGAGTTCGAGGGGGCGCTGGGCGCGTGCGCGCAGCTCGTCACGCCGGCGCTGGTCGAGTTCGCCGTGTACGGCGATGACGGCTTCGACGTCCGGGTGGGTCTGGCGGTCGATGCGTTCGAGTGCGTGCACGGTGAGCTCGGGCCGGTTGGTCGCGAGCAGCACCGAGATAGACGGCGGCGGGGGGATCGGCAGGCCGACGTCGGCGAGCGCCCGGGTCCACACGGCTCTGGAGTCGTGTGCTGCGAGCACGGCGCGGCGCAGCGTCACGCCGACTCGTTCACGGACATCCGGGTCCGCGAGTTCGCGAATCCCGTCGATCGACGGAATCGCGTCGAGTACTTCCTTGGCGAGCTGCGAGCCGAGGGAGGTGCGATCTGTGGTCATGACAGGCAGGCGACGTGCTGCAGCCTCGAGCACCCACATCGCCCGGCGTGTCGGGTCGTCGTCGACGGCAGCGATGTCGAGGACGCCGCGCAGTGATTGCAGCTGCAGGGCACGTTCGTCGGGGCGTTCGGCGAGAACCGAGACGTCGATGTCGTGACGCCGATGGCGGCGCATCCCGACACGGCCATCGGCATCGATCAGCACGTGTGGCCGAATCCCGAGGTCGCCGCTGACCGTGGCGATGGCCTCCCACACGGTTGCGTCGTTCGGATCGGGCAAGCGCACACCGATGTGTGCGGCGACGTTGCGGCGCCATCGTGTCGGGCCGGGATCGGCCAGGTACATGGCCGTGGTCGGTGAACGGGGGGTGCGAACGATCCGGCCGCGTCGCGCACCCCGCTGTGAGGACGACCGGCTTTCGTCGGTGTCGATGGTGGATTTGTCGATGGCGCGTAGGAGGAGCGGCCCGTCGATCTCTAGGACGGGCAGATGGTGCTCGCGGGCGAGCGCACGACGAGATGCCCGGACCGTCTCGTCGCATTGCTGATCGACGACGATGGCGTCGACGGTGAGCGGGCCGTGGTCGTCGTGTTCGCCGAGCAGCTGGTCGTCCACGCCGATGACGGCGGTGTCGGACCGCAGGGCGGAGCGCGCGGGGATGGCGAGACGAACCGGCGCTGGTGCGTCGATCGTCGCGCCGACAAGCGGGCGACGATGGTTGCGGGCAGTCGAACCGTGCTGCGCCATGTCGCTCGTTCCGTTGCGCCGGTTACATGATTGCGGGAAGCGCGTGCGCGTGGGACTCGCAAGAAGATTGCCCGAAGCACGTGGAGCGACGAGTCGCCTGCGACTCCGTGCTGCATGCTAACGGTGCCCCGTCCGGATCATGCCAACAGCCCGTCCGTAGCAGCCCGGATCCACGCCCCGCACCACGTGAGATTTGCTATAGGATGTACCCTACAGGTGATCGCGACAAGTGGTTGTCGGCGATGATGCGACGATGATGATCGGCGAGGTGGCCGCTACGGCGCGAACCACGCCAGAAGTGTGGCGGCGGCGCGTTCATCGGCCGTCGTCACAGGGTACGTAGGTGCTGCTGAGCCGTTCGGTGGTGGCGTGGGAGGAGCGTCGTTGGGAGACCGGGGCATCGTGGACGCGAACTCCCCGTCGGCCGCCAATTGGCAGACGCAGGGGCGCTTGTCGCGTGGCCACTCCAATCCAGATCGACCGGGGTCGGATCACTCGCGCCGCAGTGTCGTCGGCTGCCGCAGCGCCGGCGGGCCCGGATCTCGCGCGGACGGGTTGTGCGCGCACGTGACAGTGGAGGCGTAGTGGACGTCGCGAACGACGATCAGGTCGCGCTTCGTGGGCGACAACTCTCGCCGGCTTCGGTCGACCGCATGCTCAGCAGCCTCGGACTCGAGGTCGCTCCGTCGACGTACGCCGATGACGTCGACGGGATCGCCGAGGCGTACGCGCAGCTCGCCGCCGACCGCGTCGTCCTCAAGTGCGCGGGGCTGCTGCACAAGACCGACCGGGGCGGAGTCGTGACCGGCCTGGCGACGCTCGCGGACGTGGTCGCGGCGGCACGACACCTCGACGACGAGATCGGTGTGGATGGTCATCCATTCATGCTCCAACGTCAGACCGACGGCTTCGAGGCGCTGGTGGGTCTTCGGACCTATCCCGGCATCGGCACGGTCGTGCTCGTCGGCGAGGGCGGTGTCGCCACCGAGATCCGCGCCGACACCGCGCGTCGTCTGGCCCCGGTCACCGGTGACGAAGCGCTCGCGATGATTCGTGAACTGCGTGTGTCTCGGTTGCTCGAAGGGTTCCGTCGCAGCGAACCGCGCGACGTTGCGGCACTCGCGGAGATCGTCGCACGGATCTCACATCTCGCTGCGCGAACCGACACCGAGACCATCCTCGAACTCGATCTGAACCCCGTGATGGTCGGTTCCGTGGGGTCAGGAGCAGTCGTCGTCGATGCGCGCGTGATCGTCGCCGACGGCATCGACGAGGACGTACGGCCCATCGGCCGCGTACGCGATCTGACCCGTGCGCTGTCGCCGAAACACGTGGCGGTCGTCGGCGTGTCCGACGACGAGTCGAAGCCTGGGGCGCGCATCTTCCGTTACCTCGTCGATCACGGGTTCGAAGGGCGGATCGATCCGGTCCATCCGTCTGGTGGAACGATCGGTGGGGTGCCGCGTGCCACCAGCTTGGCGGAGATCGAGCCGGCGCCTGACCTCGTCAGTGTGGCGGTGCCTGCTCGTGTCGCGGTCGAGGTGGTTCGCGAGGCCGTCGCCATGGGCGTTGGTGGCGTCATCGTTCACAGCGCCGACTTCGCAGAATCCGGTGCGGACGGCGCCAAACTGCAAGCGGAGCTGCGCGACATCGTCCGTGACGCTGATGTACCACTCATCGGTCCGAACTCGATGGGCATCGTCGTTCCCGGCCAGCGTCTGGTTGCCTCCATCTCGCACGGACTTGGCATCCCCGAACTGGGTGCCGGTGGTATCGCGCTGCTGGCCAGTTCTGGTGCGCTCGGCAGTTGTGTTGCGACGCGGCTCATGGAGGAGGGGACCGGCTTCGCCCATTGGATCGACGTCGGGAACGAAGCAGACCTCACCGTCGCCGACTACCTCCTGGAGCTGAGCCACGACCCGGCGGTACGGACCGCCGGACTGCTGCTCGAAGACGTCAAGGATGGTCCCGGACTGGTGGAAGCCGGCCGTGCGATGGCGGCGGCAGGCAAGCCAGTGTTCGCATACGGCCTCGCGCGTTCCACGCAGGGGCAGCACGCGGCGCTGAGCCATACCGGGTCGATGGTCGGACCGTTCGCAGTTCGTGAAGAGGTGCTCCGCGCGGCACGAATCGTCAGTGTCCCCACGCTGCGCGTGTTCGAGGACGCGATGCAGTTGGCCGCCAACGAAGGGCTTCCTCGCGGGGATCGGCTCGCTGTCGTCGCCTTCTCGGGTGGAGCGTGCACGATCATCGCCGACGAACTCGCCGACGAAGGGTTCGAGCTTCCGGCACTTCCCGACAGCGTGCGTGCGGAGATCGAGCGGCTGGCGCCAGCGATGGCGGCGGTCCGCAACCCCATGGATCTCAGTTTCGAGATGGTCGGCAACGCCGAGGAGTTCGGCAGGATCCTGCGTGTCCTCACCGAAGACGCGTTCGATGCGCTGCTGATCCAGTTCACGACCAATGCAGATCCGCAGGCGGAGCACCTTGCGAATTCGGTGGTCGAGGTGCGCGCGTCGGCCGGTGTCCCGGTCTACGTGTCGCGGTTCGGCGGGAACCAGATCGCGCCGCGCGCGATGCAGGTGTACCGCGATGCGGGCGTGCCGCTGCTCGACGCACCGGATCGCTCGGCCCGTGCCGTGGCTGCGCTCGTGCATGCCAGGGCAGCGATCGGATGAGACGACCGACCTGACCACGACAACCTGATCAGCACATCGACGAGGACACCCGTGGACTTTCAGCTCTCGCCAGAACAGCAGGCGCTCAAGGAGAGCGCGCGTCGGCTTGCCGAAGACGTGTTCGCCCCCAAGGCGTTCACCTGGGACGGCTACGCCTGGGAGAATGCGAAGGAACTCGCGCGCGCCGGCTTCACCGGTATCACGATCGCCGAAGAGGACGGAGGTCAGGGCGGCACCCTCATGGACGCCGTCCTCGTGATGGAGGCCGTCAGCGAGGTGTGCCCTCATTCGGGGGATGCGGTGCAGGCCACCAACTTCGGCGCGATTCGCCAGGTGGCCGCGCTCGGAAGCGAGCGGGTCAAGCGCGAGGTCCTGCCACGTCTGCTGTCAGGAGAGGCACTGGTGAGCGCCGGTATGAGCGAGCCCGAAGCGGGCTCGGCGCTCACCGACCTCACGACCTCGGCTCGCGTCGACGGCGATGAGGTCGTCATCAACGGCCAGAAGGTGTGGAACTCGCACGGGCCCGAAATCACGCACACTGTCGTGTGGTGCCGGTTCGGCCCTCGCGCACGCGACATCGGCTGTGTGCTCGTGCCCGCGGACGCTCCGGGATTCTCGAAGGGCCCCGCTGAGCGCTACATGTCCGGTGAGCAGCACGCCGCCCTGTACTTCGACGACTGCAGGGTCCCGCGCGACTTCGTGCTCGCCGAATCCGAGGCGCTGGCGAAGATGTTGACGATCTTCGGTGTGGAACGCATCGGCAACGCAGCAAGAGCGCTGTCGCTGGCACAGGCGGCGTTCGACCGTGCGGTCCAGCACGCCAACGAACGCGTGCAATTCGGACGGCCGCTTGCGGAGTTCCAGGGCCTGCAGTGGAAGTTCGCGGACATGCGCATGAAGCTCGACGCCGCCCGGCTGCTCATCTACCGGGCGGTGGTCAACGCGGACGCAGGTGCGCCCGATCCCGCGGAGGCGTCGATCGCGAAGTGCTTCGCGAACGAGGCGGCGTTCGAGGTTGCGAACCAGGCTCTGCAGGTCATGGGTGCCTCGGGCTACTCCGTCGAGTACCCGATGGAGTACTACGTGCGGCGGATCCGCGGCTGGATGATCGCGGGCGGGTCCGTCGAGATGCTGCGCAACCACATCGCCGGCGCGGTGTTCGGGCGTCGTTTCAGCCAGCGGCCGCCAGCTCCGGATTCGGGAGCGGGCGCATGACATGGCATCGTTGCCCTCGCGAGGTGCCCGTGACCTCGTCGTGCCCCAGCGTCACGCGATCTGCCGCAGATCGCGTGCAGCGTCAGAGGAGGCTCGCATGAAGATCGAGCAGACATTCGATGTCGACGCGCCACCCGAGGACGTCTGGGAGTTCTTTCATGACGACGTTGAGGTGGTCGTTCGCTCGATCCCCGGCGTCGAGGACTTCCGCACGGTTGGCCAGGATGAGTACGACGTGGTGATGACCCAGAAGGTGGGGCACATTTCGGCGACGTTCGAACTTCGCGCCAAGCTCGAGCAGGAGGAGCAGTTGCGATCCGTGGAGTTCTCGGCGAACGGTCGGACCGTCAAAGGCGCGCCTGCCACGTTCCAGTCGCGCAACCTCGTCACGTTCGACGAGGTGGATGCCGGAGGCACCCGCCTGCACGTCGTTGCCGATGTGACCATTGGCGGGATCCTCGGATCGATGGGTCACCGCGTCATCGCGTCGAAAGCGAAGAAGGTGACCGAGGAGTTCGCCGTCAACGTGACCGAGGCGATGGCTCAGCGGTGACCGGGCTCGCCGGGCCTTTCTGCGATGCCCGGCTGGCACGCGGTCACAGCCGCGCCGGAGTCGAGGCGAGGAGGTAACGAAGTGACGACGAACAGCGTGGGCACATCGCTGCTGCGCAAGGACGCCGTCGCCAAAGCGATGGGAAGTGCGACGTACGGTGTGGACGTTCGTGTCCCCGGCATGCTCGTCGGCCGGATGCTCCGTGCGGGAATCCCGCATGCGCGCATCGTCGACATCGACACCAGCGCGGCTGAGCGGATCCCGGGCGTGCGTGCAGTGCTCACGGGCCGTGACCACGACCGGTTGCATGGTCCGCTCGTCGCCGATCAGCCTGCGCTCGCCATCGACCGGGTGCGCTGGGAAGGAGAGGCCGTCGCGGCGGTCGCCGCCGTCGACGACGATGTCGCGCAGGAGGCGCTCGACGCGATCCGCGTCGAATACGAGCCGTTGCCGGTCGTCGCAGACGTCGACGCCGCGCTGAGCGATGGCGCCCCCGTCCTTCACGAGGACCGCAGTGTCTACCGGCGTGGGGACTTCCCCGGGATCAGGCTCACCGGCGAGCACGAGCCCAACGTCGGCTACGTCTTCAACCTGCTGCGCGGCGATGTCGACGAAGCGTTCGCCGCGGCCGACGTGACCGTCGAGGAGACCTTCCGCACACAGTTCGTCCAGTACGCACATCTCGAACCGCACGTCACGGTCGCCCAGTTCGACGGCACCAACCTCACGTTCTGGACGAGCACGATGGGCCCACACACGCTGCGAGGGATGCTCGCGGACCTGATGGGACTGCCCGAATCGAACGTGCGTGTCGTGACCCAGATGGTCGGTGGCGCCTACGGCAGCAAGATGTACCTGCGTGCGATCAACCCTGTCGCGGCGCTGCTCGCGCGACACCTGCCGAACCGTGCGGTGCGGGTCGTTTTCGACCGCGAAGACGAGTTCCTGTCGTGTCCGGGGCGCATACCGGCTGAGATCACGCTCAGGACCGCTGCACGCTCCGACGGGACACTGCTCGCGCGTGACTCGAGAATTCGCTGGAACCAGGGGGCCTACACCGACCTCGGGCCCGTGGTGTGCCGCAACTCAGGCTACGTCTCGCTCGGCCCCTACAGGATTCCCAACGCCAGGATCCACGCGTCGCTCGTCTACACCAACCGGCAACCCGGAGGACCGTTCCGCGGTCTCGGCGTGCCCCAGATGGCCTGGGCTGGCGAGCAGCAGATGGACCGGCTCGCCGACGAACTCGGCATGGACCCCCTCGACCTGCGTCTGCACAACATCCTCGAGGAGGGTGATGAGACGGTCACCGGGGAGCGCGTCGAGCGGCCCGGGGCCAAGGAATGCCTGATCCGCGCGGCACAGGCACTCGAAGCACGGCAAGCGCAGCCGGCGGGGCCCCACGAGACAGTGGGGCGTGGCGTGTCGGTCGTCATGAAGTCCACCTTGACGCCGACCGCGAGCTTCGGTGCGGTCAAGCTCAATCCGGACGGCTCCGCCGAGGTGATCTCCGCGGCCGTGGAGCACGGCCAGGGCGCCCACACCGTCCTCGCTCAGATCGTCGCCGACGAGTTGGCGATCCCGGTCGACCGTGTCCGCTGTGTGCAGCCCGACACGCTCGTCGCGCCCTACGACCGGGGTTCGACCTCCAGCCGCACGACGTTCACCCTCGGCAACGTCCTGCGCGTCGCTTCGGGCGACGTGCGCCAGCAGCTGCTCGACATCGCGAGTGAGGTGTTCGAGGCCAGGGCCGAAGATCTCGAACTCACCGACGGTCACGTGCAGGTGCGTGGCGCCCCGGCGACCGCAATGCCCTACCAGAAGGTGCTGCGCACACACTTCAGAGGTCCCGGATCGATCGTCGGGCGCGGCGAATGGAGCAGTGCGGGCATCTACGACACGATGGATCCCGACACCGGCCAGTCGCGGCGTGCCTCGGCGTTCTGGATGTATGGCGCCGCGGCGGCCGAGACCGCCGTCGATGAGGAGACCGGGCAGGTCACCGTCCGCCGGCTCGTGACCGCCGTCGACGCCGGCAAGGCCATCAATCCGCTCGCGTGCGAGCAACAGATCTGCGGATCGGCCGTGATGGGCTACGGCATGACGATGCTCGAAGAGCTCGTCTTCTCCGAGGGGCACACCCTCAATCCGACCTTCCTCGACTACAAGATCCCGACCACGCTCGACCTGCCCGAGCTCGAAACCGTCATTGTCGAGTCCAACGACGTGCTCGGCCCGCATGGTGCGCGGGGCGTCGGTGAGGTCGGGCTCGCTGCGGTTCCCGCCGCCATCGGCAACAGCGTGTTCGCCGCGACCGGGGTGCAGATGACGGCGCTGCCACTGCGATCCATCGCGGTCCGCGAGGCGATCAATACGCATCGCGCCGCAATGGCGGATGGTCAGGAGGCGCCGCAATGAACCTCCCCCCCTTCGAGCTGGAGCAGGTCACGACCGTCGATGAGGCAATCGCCGCCGTGCAAGCCGCCGATGACGGCCACATCATCGCCGGCGGCACGGTCCTCGTGCCGATGATGAAACACCAGCTCCTGCGCCCGGCCACGCTCGTCGACATCACCAGGGTGGACGAACTCGCCGGAGTCGGCGTCGATGGAGACGTCCGCCTCGGCCCGCTCGCCACCCACGCCGAACTCAGCCGCGACACGACGCTCGCCCGGCATGCCCCGCTGCTCGCGACCGCGTGCGGCCGCGTGGCGAGTCCGACGATTCGATCCATGGGCACCATCGGCGGCAACGTCTGCTACGGCGAGTCGGCATCCGACCCGCCACCGGCCCTGCTCGCACTCGGAGCAAGAGTCGAGCTGCGTGGTCCTGAAGGGAGCCGAACCGTCGAACTGCGTGATTTCTACCACGGCTTCTACGAGACCGACCGTGAGCCCGATGAACTGCTGACGAAGATCCACGTGCCGGTGCAGCCCCAGGACGCGGACTGGACCTACTTCAAGTGGACGCCGCGGGCCCAGGAGGACAAACCGCTGCTCGGGCTCGCCGTGCTCATACGCCGTGACGGCAACGACTGCCACGAGGCCCGCCTGGCGATCAGCGGCATCGACGAAACGCCGAGGCTGCTGGCGGCGACCGGCGACCACCTGACCGGCGAGTCGCTCGACGAGGCGAGGATCACCGCCGCCGCGGAGGTTGCCGCCACCGAAGTCGACCCGATCGACGACCTGCAGGGAACGTCGGACTACCGCCGCGACATGGTGCGCGTGTGGGTGCGCCGTGTCCTGCTCGAGATGGTGAGGACGCGATGAAGCAGCTCCAGTTGCAAGTCAACGGTGTCGACGAGTGCGTCGACGTACGGCCCAACTGGACGCTGTTGCGCGTGTTGCGGGACGGGCTCGGTCTGCTCGGCACCGAGGAAGGGTGCGGTGAGGGTTCGTGCGGGTCGTGCACCGTGCTCGTCGACGGCCGTCTCGTGCGCTCGTGCCTGTTCCTGGGGCTGCGTGCCGAGGGAACCAACGTCGAGACGGTCGAGGGACTCGCTGACGGTGATCAGCCTCACCCGATCCAGCGTGCGTTCGCGGCGTGCGGGGGGATCCAGTGCGGGTTCTGTACACCCGGCTTCGTGATGACCTGCACGAAGCTGCTGGAGGAGCACCCCGACCCGAGCGACCATGAGATCAACGAGTTCTTGGCCGGCAACCTGTGCCGCTGCGGCAGCTACGTCCAGATCGTGGAGGCGGTCCGGTCCGTCGTCCGCGGCGACGAGAACTGAGCCGTCCCGTGGAGGACAGCGACCAGCGGACAGGTGCGGCGCGTGTCGTTTCCTCCGCGTTCGCACTCACGGTCCTCGGGGGACTGCCGGTCTTCCTCGTCGGCGCACTCGCCGTCCAGATTCGCGAGGATCTGGGGTTCGACCGTGCGGCGCTCGGCTGGCTGTTCCTGATCTTCTTCGCTGTCTCCGGGGTCGGCTCGATCCCGGCCGGCTACACCGTCGACCGCATGGGCACGCGTCGATCGTCGTTGCTGGGGGTCGTTGTCAGCGTCGCGACGCTGCTGCTCATCGCCACGGTCGCCTCGACCTACGCCGTGCTCGCTGTCTTGCTCGTGATCGGCGGCGCCGCCAACGCCATCTGCCAGTTGAGTGCGAACCGGTCGCTGTCCCGCGCTATCGCAGAAGAGCGGCAGGGGCTGTCGTTCGGCATCAAGCAGGCGGCGCTGCCCGCCTCGAGTCTTGTCGCGGGGCTCGCGGTGCCGGTCGTCGCCCTCACGATCGGCTGGCGGTGGGCGTTCGTGCTCGCCTGTGTCCTGGTCGTCTTCGTGCGTCCCTCGTCGACGCGGGCGCGTGCATCGACGTTGCCCGCATCTCCAGCCGCAGCGCCCCCGTGGGCGGCACCAGGGGTCACCCAAGGGCGCGCCGCGCTGCTGGCACTCACCATCGCGACTGCGCTGTCCGCCGTCGCAGCAAGCTCGCTGACCGGCTTCCTCGTCGAGGCGAGCGTGACCGGGGGGCTTCTCGAGCCGGGGCCGGCCGGGCTCGTGCTCGCGCTGTGCAGCGCGGTTTCGGTCGGGGTCCGCATCCTTCTCGGATGGCGCACGGACCGTCGGCCGGATCGCAACCCGATCGGCACGATCGTGGCGCTCATGCTCATCGCAGGCGTCGGGTACGCGGTGCTCGCGTCAGCGACGTCGCCGGCGGCGGTCATCGCAGGGTCCGTGCTCGGCTTCGGCGTCGGACTCGGATGGAACGGCCTGATGGTGCACCTGGTGGTGCGTGAACACCGGGCGAGCCCGGCGACCGCGACGGGCTTCGTTCAGACCGGGTGGTTCATCGGCTCGGCAATCGGCCCGGCCGTGTTCGGCCTTCTCGCCGACGGTGTGTCGTACGCCGCCGGGTGGGCGATGGCAGCGGCGTGCGCGGCGGCCGCCGGCCTCGTGGCGGCCGCACTCGTCGTGCGGCGCGCCGTGCGGTCCGGCGGTCTCTGGGCGCGAACAGCACGCGGGCGCCGGGCTGCGAGGGAGTCGACGTGAGCTTCCCGCACCTGTTCACCCCGGGCCGGATCGGACGAATGGACGTGCGCAATCGCGTCGTGCGCTCGCCTCAATCGACGGCGACGGCGAACCCTGATGGCACGGTCACGCAGCGGATGGTCGACCACTACCGGGAGCTCGGCCAGGGCGGCGCCGGACTGGTCGTCGTCGAGTTCAGCCACGTCGACGACGAAGCCAGCAAGTCGCTGCACAACCAGCTCGGCATCAGCCGACGTGAACACGTGCCCGGGCTCGGCTGGCTCGCTGACGAGATCCGCGCGACCGGAGCGAAGGCCGGCATCCAGATCGCCCACTGCGGCCGGCAGCGCGCTCTCGGGACACCTCCGATCAAGTCGGCTTCGACGTCGTCGTGGGACTACGTCGAAGCACAGCGCGGGGAGGTCCCCACGCCGATGACCGTGGGCGAGATCCGCGCGGTGGTCGATGCGTTCGCACGCGCTGCGCGCCGCGCAGTCGCCGCGCGTTTCGACCTCGTCGAGATCCACGGCGCCCACGGCTATCTCATCACGAACTTCCTGTCGCCGTTCACCAACGATCGCACCGACGACTACGGAGGCTCGTTCGACAACCGCGCGCGGCTGCTGATGGAGATCGTCGAGGCCGTCCGCGACGCCGTCGGCGACCAGATCGCAGTCGGTGTGCGACTGTCGGTCACCGACTACGAGCCCGGCGGCATCGATGTCGAAGAAACCGAAGAACTCGCCCGCCGCCTGCAGAATGGGGGCGTCGACGTGATCCATGCATCAGGCGGGCATCACGCACGCATGGCCTGGGAGATAAGCCCGTGGTCGATGCCCCGGGCCCCGCACCGCTGGGGATGGGAGCGGGTGAAGCAGGCGGTCGACCTCCCGATCATCGCATCGGGCTCGCTCGTCGCTCCCGACGTCGCCGAAGAGATCCTCGCGTCGGGCTCTGCAGACTTCATCGGACTCGGCCGAGCTCTGCTCGCCGACCCGGCCTGGCCCGAGAAGGCACGGAGCGGCAGGACACGGGAGATCGTGCCCTGCATCCGCTGCAACGACGGTTGCATGCACCGTGGGCTCAACGCAGGCCGCAGCGTCGGCTGCTCCGTGAACCCCACGGTCACTGAGGAAGGCCGCTTCCCCGTCACCGTCGCGTCCACGATCAAGCGGGTGGCCGTTGTCGGCGGAGGGCCTGCGGGTTTGCGCGCTGCGGCGGTGCTCCACGACCGCGGCCACGAGGTGGTCGTCTTCGAACCGGCTGCGCTCGGCGGATTGCTCGCACACGCCGAAGGATTCGAGGTCAAGCGTGATCTCGCGGCTCTGCGCCGCCATCTCGTCCACGAGATCGAGCGCCGCGGCGTCATGGTCGTGGCTCGGCGCGCTGATGCCGCCGAGATCACGAGCGACGGCTTTGCGAGCGCCGTGGTCGCCACAGGCGCGCCTGCGCGCCCGCCGACATTCACCGTCGCCCAGGATGCTCGGGTGATCGGCCCGCTCGACGTCACCGCCTCGGCCGGTATCCGCGGGCGTGCCGTCGTGGTCGGCGGGGGACTGCAGGGATGCGACACGGCGCTGCGGCTGGCCGAGCTCGGCGACGTCGAGGTGACGCTCATCGAGCGGAACGCCACGTTGCTGTCGCGCTCCGATGTGTTCACCGATGTCGCCGTGCTGCCCGAACGCCTTGTCGAAGCGGGTGTGACGGTGCGCACACAGACGTCGGTCTCGGCGGTCGACCCCGGGCAGGTCACGCTCGTCACCGGCGACACGGGTGCGGTCGAATCCGTACCCGCGGATGTCGTCGTCGCTGCGGTCGGCCGCGAAGTGTCGAGCGGCCGCCTCGCAACCGCCCTTGGCGATGCCGGCATCGAGACCGTCACGGTCGGGTCGGCGCGGCGGCCAGGGCGCGTCATGGACGCGGTCCACGACGCGTTCTTCACAGCCCGTCTCATCTGATCCGACCAGCCCGTCATGACGCCGGGTCCAGCAACCATCCCGCAAGGAGGCCGAGATGCCGAGGACCGCGGACCCGATCGCCGATTCCGAGCAGCGCCAGGAGCTGCGCGCGATGCTCCGGAGGCTCATCGACGAGGTTTCGCCGACATCGCGCGTGCTCGAACTCGACGATGCCGAACAGTTCGACGACCAGCTGTTCGACGCGCTGGCCGAGGTCGGCGTCTGGGGCCTCGGCGTCGCAGAGGAGCACGGCGGTCTCGGGGACATCCGTGAGCAGCTCCTCGCACTCGAGGAACTCGCGGCGGGCCCGACCTCCATGGCGGTCTACGGCGTCGTGCACTACATGCTCACCCACATCGTCGGCCGGTTCGGCAGCGGCGAACAGCGCGACCGCTGGCTCGAAGGGCTCGTGACGGGGCGCTCGAAAGGATCCTTCGCGCTCACCGAACCGGGTGGTGGGACCGACGTCGCGGCGGCGATGGCGACGCGGGCCCGCCCCGTCGACGGCGGGGGATGGGTCATCAACGGCCAGAAGACGTGGATCTCCGGCGCGACACGTGCCGACGTGCTCGTCGTGCTGGCCCGAACGGAGCAGTCCGAGGTGAGTGTCGATGGCATCTCGATGTTCCTGGTGCCGGCAGACACCCCCGGCATCGAAGTCCGTGAACTCGACACCTTCGCTGTTCACAGCCTCGACACCTGCGAGATCTACTTCCAGGACGTGCAGGTGGGCCCTGACGCGCTGGTCGGCGAGGCCGGCCGCGGCTTTCGCACGGTGCTGTCCACCCTCAACCGCGAGCGGCTCGCTGCCGCCGCCGGCAGCCTCGGTGCTGCGCGCGGCGCCTGGGAAGCCACACGGCAATATGCGGAGGAACGGCATGCGTTCGGCAAGCCCATCGGTGCATTCCAGGCGATCCAGCACCGCCTCGTCGACGGTGCCACCAGCATCGAAGCGGCGCGTGGCCTGATCGCGCGCGCGGCAGCGCTCGAGGCGGCCGGTGAACGGGCCGACACGCTGAGTGCGATGGCCAAGATCGTCGCGTCGGAGGCCGCAACCAAGGTGACCGAGGACGGGATGCAGGCGTTCGGCGGCGCGGGTTTCAGCCGGGAGGTGCCGATGCAACGGTGGTTCCGTGACGTGCGCCTGTGGACGTTCTCGCCACTGACCAACGAGATGCTGCGCAACTACCTCGGTGAGCGGCTGCTCGGTCTGCCGAGGTCGTTCTGATGATCATCGAGGAGCTCCGCGATGGCATGGCGACGGTCACGTTCGATGCGCCCGCGACACGTAACGCGCTCGGCGCCGAAGACATGGCACGACTGACCGAACAGCTCGACGTGTGGGCTGACGATCCGAGCGTGCGTGCGCTGGTGATCCGGGCGAACGGTCCGGCCTTCTGCGCAGGCGCGGATTTCGGTCTGCTTGGGGACCTTGCAGCCGACGGCGCCGACCGCGCTGCATTGCTGCGACCGGGCGTTGCGCTCGCGCGACGGATCATCACGTTCCCGACACCGACCGTCGCTGCCGTGCAGGGTGCGGCGTACGGGGGTGGGGCCAGCATTGCGCTTGGCTGTGATGTCGTCGTCGCGACTCGCGATGCCCGGTTCGGTTTCGTGTTCACGCGCATCGGCTTGCCGGGCGGCGACATGTTGACGACGTGGCTGCTGTCACGACGCGTGGGCACGCGGCGTGCATTCCGGCTCCTCGCCGATGGCGAGCTCGTGGACGCTGCGGACGCGGTCGATCAGCGCATCGTCGACGAGTTGGTCGACGATGCTGCAGGCGCACGGGCGCGCGCCGCCGAAATCGCCGCGGCGTGGGCGCAGGGGCCCGCGAATGCGCTCGCGGCGACCAAGGCAGCGTTGTTGCGCCTCGAAACGGGCGGCGTCGGCCTCGAGCAGCAGGCCGAGTTCGAGCTCGGTGAGATGGTGCGGGCGACGGCAGGTGAGGAGTTCCAGGTCGCGCTGACCGCATGGATGGAGCGTGCCGATCCGGACCTGCGCGTGGTGCCACGCGAGTTGCGCGACGATCGCTGATCAGGCGGCAGTGGCCGCCGAGGCTTCTTGTCGCAGCGGGCCGTGAGGAGGTCGAGGTGACCACCAACCAGGTGACGTGGCGGCGATGCGCCGACGTCGACGATGGCCTGGTGTGCCATGTCACAGGCTCCGGTGACCCCGTCGTCGCGTTGCACGGCGCACTCAGCACCGGCCGGCACGACTGGCGGCTGCTCGCCGAGCGGTTGGCGGGAAGCCGTGCGCTGCACGTGCCCGATCTCCCGGCGCACGGTGGAAGTGACGGAGACGTCGAAACGGTCAGCTACGACGACCTCGACGCTGCCGTCACCCGCATCATCGCGCACGCGGCCGATGCTGATGCACCCCTCGACCTCGTCGGATTCTCTCTCGGTGCGACCCTCGCGCTCCGCCACGCGCTGTCGGACGGCCAGCACCTCGCTCGCTTGGTTTTGATCGGCAGCAATCTCTGGCGTGACGAACGCACGCTCGAAGGCGCGCGCACATTCGAGCCGGGGCTGCTCGAGACGCACGACCCGGCGCTCGCGCAACGTCTCGATGATCGCGTGGGTGCGTCGCGGTGGCGTCCGCTCGCGAGCCGTCTCGCACACCTGTGGCGGACCACGCCTGGGTTTGCGGTCGGCAGCCTCGACGACGTGCCGTGCGAGGTGTTGCTGGTCGCGGGCGATCGCGACACCTACGTGACGATCGGCCAGTTCGAACAGGCGGCACGGACCGTGGAGGGAGTGGAGCTCCTCGTCGTGCCCGGTGTCGGCCACCAGGTCGTGCAGGATCCGCGAAGCGTCGATCTGGTGACGGCGGTCGTCTATCCCGATGCAGCAGGGATGCGTCGCGGCGTGTGTGCGCAGCCAGGCGCCGACGGTCGTGCACGTGGCGCAGAGCGACGAGCAGGAGACGGTCCATGATCACGATCAACGAGGTGCTGCGGCGGTTGCGGCGCCGGTATCCGTCGAAGGTCGCTGTTGTCGATCACGCCGGTCGACGGACCTACGGTGAGTTGATCGACCGTGCGTGGGCGCTCGGTCGCGGCCTGCTCGAAGCGGGGGTACGCCCGGGCGACAACGTCGGCGTACTCACGGGGAACAGCAACTTCTCTGCGGAGACGTATCTGGGGATCGTCGCTGCTGGCGCGGTCGCCGTCCCCTATTCCTGGCGCTGGACGGATGACGAACTCGTTCATGGCATCAACGACTCCGGCGCGGCGGTCGTACTCGTCGAACGAGCCTGGCTCGAAACGTTCGAACGTGTCATGGGTCGCGGCGACCTCGAGCGGGTCACCACGGTCGTCGTCGAGGGCGAGGCCTACGAATCGTTCCTGCGCCCTGGAGGCGACCCGCGGGCCGCCGTCACCCTCGATGCACCGAATCTCGTGCTCTACACGGGAGGAACGACGGGTTTCTCCAAAGGGGTGGTGCTGTCACACCGGGCGGTGATGGCCAACAGTCTCAACGAGATCATCGACACCGACATGGAGCACGATGACGTCACCCTGCTCATCACCCCGATGTATCACGCTGCCTCGATGCTGTGCTGGTTCCTGCCGCACCTCGTGCTCGGGGCAACGAGCGTGTTCATGCGGGAGTTCGACGAGCAGCGTGTGGTCGAGACCATGCGGCGTGAATCGGTCACCAACGGGTTCCTGGTTCCCAACATGGTGCGTCGGATGCTGCGCGCCAGAGTGCTCGACGGCGTCGATCTTCCGTCCTATCGGCGGTTGTACGTCGGTGGCGCCACGTTCAAGCGGCCCGACAAGGAGGCGGTGACCGAGCTGTTGCCTGAGCTGGGCATCTATTTCCAGTACGGGCTGACCGAGGCGGGCTGCATCGTGTCGGTGTTGCGACCGGAGGACACCCTCCGCCCGGTGATCGAAGGATCGATCGGCCGCGAGTTCACCTTCGCCCAGGTCGAGATCCAGGACCCGGAGAGCGGCGCCGAGATGAACGTGGGGGAGGTCGGCGAACTCTGCGTCCGTGGCCCGAGCCTGATGACGGGCTACTACGGCAAGGAAGATGCGACCGCTGCGGCGTTCCGAGGCGACTGGTTGCGCTCGGGCGACCTGGCATCACGCGACGCCGACGGATTTCTGTATCTGCACGACCGGCTCAAGGACATGATCAAGACGGGTGGGGAGAACGTGTACTCGCAGGAGGTCGAGCGCGTGCTCTATGACCATCCGGCGATCGCGGAGGCGGCCGTTATCGGCGTGCCGAGCGATGAATGGGACGAGGAGGTCCGTGCTGTCGTTGCGCTGCGCGACGGAGCGAACCTGACCGAAGCCGAAGTGCGCGACCACTGCCGCCGGCACCTCGCTGCCTTCAAGGTCCCCAAGCGGGTCGCCATCGTCGAAATGCTGGACATCCCCGTGAACGCGAGCGGCAAGATCGTCAAGCAACAGGTACGGGCGACGGACTACTGGCGCGATGACCGCGGGTCGTGAGGCGTCTCGCCGTCGCTCGCGTTCGTTGCGCACGACGAAGCTTGCGTTTCGAGCATGTGAATTCGTTGCATCCCGCCCGAGCCGGCGTTGACCTGAGGGAAAAGTGCTATAGGATGTACCCTACAGGTGATCGACGTGACCTCGGTGCCGGGATGGAGAGGAGCCGCAGGGCGCGGTGATCATGTGGGTGGCGTCGCCGGCATCGGCGGCGAGTCGCGCAGATCGGGAGCGGATGTCGTGTGCGTGGAACAGTTGCCCATGGCGTGTGAACGAACACACGGCTCAGGCACCGCTGCGTCCTCGTTCCTCGCAGTTCGGTCCCGCATCGCACACATCCACCCATGCGAGTACCCGCAGGCTGTCCGTCGGGGGCCTGCGAAGCGGGTGGCCGAAGTGATGACAACTGGCCGCCCCGCATGACGAGATCCATATACGGGGACCAAACCACATACGGGGACTACGAGAACGTGCGGAACGCATCCGGACCACAGAAGGAAGCACGATGAGACGCACTGGACGATTGACACGAGCACTGGTGATCGCGGGCGCCCTCGCGTTCGCGATCGCATGTTCGTCGGGCAGCGACGACGCCCCTGCTGCTCCCGCTGACGACACAGAGGCGCCTGAGGACGCGGCCGACGACGCCGACTCCCAGGAGCCGATCAACCTGGTCGTCGCGGACTCGAACCCGCCCGGGCACTACAACGTCACCCACGGCATCACGCCATGGATGGAGCGGGTCACCGAACTGACCGACGGACAGGTCACGTTCGAGTACTTCCCCGCCGAGCAGCTCGGCGCGGAACTCGACCTGCTCACGATGATCCGTGGTGGCACCGCTGACATCGGGTACCTGCCCACCGGCTTCTTCGCCGGTGAGATGCCGGTGTCGGCGATCCTCACACTGCCAGGGCTGTTCTCTGACAGCACGGTCGCGTCGCAGGCGTTCTACGACGCGACGATGAACACGGAGATGCACGAGCACGACTGGACCAACAACAACGTCCGTCTGCTGTTCGGTGTCATGCTCCAGCCGTACAACGTGCTCACGTCGCAGGTCGAGGTCAACTCGATCGAGGACCTCGCGGGTCTGACCCTCAAGACGGGTGGCGCCTACCAGAACCGCATCCTCGAAGAGCTCGGCGCGATCCCCAACGAGATGCCGACGCCGGAGACCTACCAGGGCATCCAGCTGGGCACGCTCGACGGTGCGATCTTCCCGATCACCAGCGTGGACGACTTCAACCTCGGCGAGGTGCTCTGCTGCGTGTCGCTCGGGTGGAACCTGACGTCGTTCTACACGCCGTATGCCATCAACGAAGACGTGTGGCAGTCGCTGCCGGCGCACGTGCAGGAGGCCATGAACACCGCGAGCCAGGAAGTCATCGCGGCGCTCGGTGAAGAGGTCGACTCACGTACCGAGCCGCTGCCTGAGCGTTTCGCTGAGGAAGACGGGCTGACCGTCACCACCATCAGCGACGAAGAGAAGCAGCGTGTCGACGAGCTCACCGCTGGTGTCCGCCAGGAGTGGATCGACAACATGGAGCAGTACGGGGTCGACGGCCAGGCGATCCTGGACTACCTCGAACAGCGCATCGCCGAACTCGGCGGCTGACCTTCCGGCATGACACGTTTGGGGCGCTCGCCGACTGCGCGCGGGCGCCCCAGACGCACCGACGCCCTGTTGCCGCGTGTGGGAGGGTGCCCCGACGACCCGTGACGGTGACGTCCGAAGCCGAGGATGATGAACCGATGACACGAGTGGTGAAGGTCGCACGGATCGTGCGGGGCGGTGTCGATCGCTTCGACACGATGCTGAATTTTCTCGCGCGGATCGCGCTGATCGCCCTGCTCGCGCTGGCACTGTATTCGGCGGTATCGCGCTATTTCCTGCAGCGCCCACCGACCGGTGCACTGGGAATCAGCCAGCAGTACCTGATGCCGATCATCGTTCTGTTCAGCCTCAGCTTTACGGAGCTCACTCACGGACACGTGCGCATCGAACTCGTGCGTCGCAAGTTGTCCGAGCGCGTACGGCAGGTGACCGACACGATCGGCGCCTTGCTCGCCGCAGCATTCTTCGCCGCGATTTCGTACGCCTCGTTCCTGCAGATGCAGGGTGCGTACCAACGTCAGGCACTCACCTCGGGCGACATCCGCTTTCCGCTGTACACCGCTCTGATGATCGCGCCGATCGCGGCGGCGCTCATGACCGTTCGGCTGTGTCTTCGTGCGGCCGGTTATGCACTGCCACGCCTGTTCGGGACGCCCGACTCTGAAACGTCATTAGTCGACGACAAGGCGTCCATCGACTCTTCACGCCTCGAACCGGGCGTCTGAGCCACCTGCGGAGCGATCACCATGGGCTTCGAGATTGCGACGATCACCCTGCTGCTGCTCGTGCTGCTGCTCATGGGTGTGCATATCGGGTACGCGATGGGCATCGCTGGCTCGCTCGGCCTGCTCTGGATCGCCGATGCCAACGTCCTGCTCGGAATGCTCGGGACGAGCCCGTACCGAAACACCGCATCGTGGCTACTGGTCACCATCCCCTTGTTCGTCCTCATGGCCGAGTACGTGTACCGAAGCGACATCTCATCGGACATGTACACGACGATGTACCGCTGGGCCGGAGGACTGCCGGGCGGCCTCGGACTCGCGACAACGTTCAGTACCGCAGCGTTCGGCGCGGCAAGCGGTTCGACCATCGCCGCGACTGCGACGATGGCACGCACGGCGATTCCACAGATGCTGCGTTTCGGCTACGACGAGCGCCTCGCGGCGGGAACCGTTGCTGCGGCCGGATCACTGGCCTTGATGATCCCACCGAGCATCGTCCTGGTGCTCTACGGCGTGCTGACCGAGACCTCCATCGGGGCGCTGTTCATGGCAGGCATCGTGCCTGGGCTGCTGACGATCATTGCCTACACGATCGTGACGATCTGGTGGGCGGTCCGTTCACCCGAGGTCGCGCCGCGTGGTGAACGGTCGAGCTGGGGCGACAAATTCCGTAGCCTCGGCGGGCTGCTCCCCATGCTCCTGCTCTTCCTCAGCGTGCTCGGTGCGATCTACACAGGCACCGTCACCGTGACCGAAGCGTCCGCGGTCGGTGCTGCCGGTGCGCTGGTCGTTGCAGCCGGGATGCGGCGCATCAACCGGCGACGGTTCATGGGCGCGCTCGGCGAGACGACACGCACCACCGCGATGATCTTCCTGATCATCATCGGTGCGTTCATCTTCGGGAACTTCCTGGCGCGCAGCGGCGCGACCCAGACGCTTCTGTTGCGCATCAACGACATGGACGTCTCGCGCTGGGTGATCCTCACCGTCCTCGTGCTGCTGTTCCTGGCGCTGGGTTTCGTGATGGATCAGCTCGCAGTGCTCATCCTCACGATGCCGCTGGTGCTGCCCATCATCCTCTCGCTGGACTTCAACCCCATCTGGTTCGGGATCATCATCACCAAGACCGTTGAGATCGGATTGGCGACACCACCGCTCGGCGTCAACGTGTTCGTGGCGAGTTCCATCTCGGGCATCGATACGGGCAAGGTCTTCCGCGGCACGGCTCGCTACGTCGGAGCCGACCTCGTCGTGCTGGCCTTGCTCATCGCGTTTCCCGTACTGACGTTGGCGCTGCCCGAGGCAACCGTGCTGCGCCGCTGAGCCGGTCGCAGGCCGTGTGCCAACCGGCTCGGGCGCGATGATCCGCGCAGAAGGACTGAGCAAGGAAGGAAGGCACATGACGACGCCGGGAGAGACCATCCGCCTCGAAGATCTCGACGCGGATCCCTACCCGCACTATCGGCAGCTGCGCGACGAAGAACCGTGCGCGTGGGTGCCTGCCGCGAACCGCTGGCTCGTCACGCGCTGGGACGACGTGCTCGAGGTCGAAAAGAACCCGGAGACCTTCGCGGCAGGTGAGCACCCCTCGCTGATGACACGGGCGCTCGGGCTGACGATGCTCCGGCTCGACGGTGACGCGCACCGGCGCATCCGCCGAGCGGTCGAAGGGCCACTGAAGCCCAATGTCGCGCGTGACGTCTGGGCACCGCGGTTCCGTGAGACCGCAGCCGCGCTGCTCGACGAACTCGCCCCCAAGGGCTCGATGGAGTTCGTCAGCGAGTTCGCCGACGCCTACCACGCACGTTGTCTGCGCGATCTGCTCGGCCTCGACGCGGCAGACGAGGACCTGGTCCGCTGGGCACGCGATCTCGTTGCGGGCATCGGCAACTACGCCGACGACCCGCAGGTGTGGCAGCGCGTCGAGCGCTCGAGCGCCGAGGTGGACGCCGCGATCGAGACGACGCTGGCGTCGGGGGAGGTCCCCGAGAATACGGTGCTCGCCGGCATGCTCGCGGCCCGCGGGACGGCCGACGAACTGTCGATCGACGAGATCCGTGCGAACGTCAAGTTGTTCCTCACCGGCGGGCTCAACGAACCGCGCGACGCGACCGCGCTGCTGCTGTTCGCGCTGCTCGCGCATCCGGAGCAACTCGCCGCTGTGCGTGCCGACACCGGACTGATGCGCGTGGCCGTCGAGGAGTCGCTGCGTTGGGTCTCGCCGATCGGCATGTATCCACGCCAGACGACCCGGCCCACCACGCTCGCCGGCGTGGACCTGCCCGAGGGAGCCAAGCTTGGCGTGGTCGTCGCGTCGGCGAACCGGGACGAGCGTCACTGGGACGACCCCGACCGATTCGACGTCCAGCGCCCGCGCAGCAAGCACGTCGCGTTCTCGAGCGGCCCGCATTTCTGCGTCGGTGCCTGGATCGCGCGTGAGGAGATCGGAGGGTGCGCGCTCCCGCTCGTTCTGGAGCGGCTGCCTGGGATCCGGCTGGCCGGTGACGACGCCGCACTGATCCGCGGATGGGTGTTCCGCGGCCCCCAGCGACTGCGCATCGAATGGGACACCTGAGCGCAGCGACATCGACGAGGTGCGGTAATGGAAGACGTCGACGGTGGCAGGTTCGTGCAGGTCGCGCGCCTGGCGGACCTTGACAGCGGTGTGCCGCATCCGGTCGTGGTCCAGGGCACCCAGATCGTGCTGCTGCGCGACGGTGATCGTGTCCATGCGCTCGCGGACCGTTGCACGCATGCCGCCTGTGCGTTGTCCGAGGGTGTGGTGATGGACGACGTGCTCATCTGCCCGTGTCACGGCAGCGAGTTCCGCGTCGCGACCGGCGAGGTGCTCTCGCCACCGGCGCGTCGTGATGTCGCGACCTACCCGGTGTCGCTCACCGACGATGTCGTTGCCGTGAGGCTGCCGGATGAGCCCGCCACCCGGTGAGGCGCCGGCCGACGGGGCGTGTCAGCCCTCGCGTGGCTGGCGCTGGCGCAGTTCTTCCGCCGTCATGATGTGGTCGATCATGCGTTCGCGGGCGAGTTTCGGGTCGCCGGCAGTGATCGCTTCGACGATCGTCGCGTGCTGTTCGATGAGGGTGCACGCCTGCTCAGGAATCTGCCACAGCGTCACGCGTGGCGGCATCATCGTCCAGATGCCTTTGAGGTAGTCGGTGATCAGCTGCGAGCCGCCGTCGTAGATCGCGAAATGGAACTGCCGGTTCTGCTCGGACAACTCGAGGCCGTCGCCGACGCCCTCTGTTGCGGCCAGGCGTTCGTGCACCGCAATGACTTGCTCGATGTGTGCCTGGTCACTGCGCTCGACCGCGAGCTGGGTGGCCAGTCCTTCGACCTCCGCGCGCAACAGGTACAGATCGCGCACCTGCTCGGGCGACAGTTCGGTGACCGTCGCGCCGCGATGGGGGGAGTAGGTGATCGTGCCATCGGATTCGAGCACGCGGAGCGCCTCGCGCACCGGCGTCGCGCTCACGCCGTAGCGGGTGGCGATGTCGGCCTGGCGCAGTGCCTGGCCGGGCAGGATCCGCCCGGAAGCGATGTCGTCACGGATGCGCTCGAGCACGTACGCGGTCTTGCTGACCGGGGGCAGTGCGTTCGTGGCAACCGCAGTTTCATCCGACATGGTGCGCTCCGGGCGTGCATCGCATGGTCGTCCCTCGTCGGTCCGTTTCCCTCTGCGGGCCGGCGTCGAGACTCACGCGCGGATGCGGCCGCGGTCGCGTTCCGCGTGGTGCGGGTCCCCACGTCGCCGGCCACGCTGGCCGGGTACGTCTCCATACTCTATTGGAACGAAGGTCGCCTGCCGCGTATTGTTGACCAGATTCCATAGAATCCATAGTATAAGTGCTCGGAGTGCGTTGGGTGATGTCTGCTGTGACGTGATCGTCGGATCGGATCGTGGTGGCGGGATGTGCGCCGTAGCGCGCAGGCCACCACGACCGGCGCGACCAGCGCGTGTGCGCTGCGTCCGCCGCCACACGGCGCGTCGCCTCCGGCGGTGTTCGCAGGCACCATGCACGCGCAACACCGCGACCGACAGCGAGGGGTCCCATCGTGTTCGACCGATCGACCGCGGAGCGCGAACGTGCGTGGCAGACGTGGCCGATCAAGATAGTGCGACGTCTCGGGGATGCCGGTGTGACGTCGTGGTGGGACGGACGACGATGATCGACACCGTCACGGTCGGACTCGGCCAGATCGCTGTCGCGCAGTTGGCGCCGGCCGCCAACCTCGAGATCATCGATCGCACCTGCCGTGTGCTCCACCAGGCAGGTGCCGAGCTGCTGCTGCTCCCCGAACTCGCCAACATCGGCCAGGTGCCGTCGTTCGACCGCTCGTTCGCACGCGAGTACGCACGTGCCGCCGAGGCGCTCGACGGGCCCTTCGAGCGCACCATCGCTGAGCTCGCACGCGAGCTCGGTGTCTACGTCGCCTTCGGCATGGCTGAGCGTCATCCGGTGCTCGCCCACGCCATCTGCAACTCCGCGGTGATCCTCGCACCGTCCGGTGAACGCATTGCCGTGCAACGCAAGCTGCATCTTCCTGGCGAAGAACGCCACTACTTCGCACGTGGTGACTCCATCGAGGTCGTTGCGACCGATATCGGTGTGCTCACCGCCCAGATCTGTTACGACCTGCACATCCCCGAGGTCGCGCGATTCGCGGCACTGCAGGGAGCCGAGGTGCTCCTCGGCCTTGCGAACATCCCCCATCGCGACGAGATCGCACACCGGATCGAACAGTTGGCCAGCGTGCGTGCCTACGAGAACATGCAGCACGTCGCGATCGTCAACCGTGTCGGCAGCGACAACGAGGTCGCCTACGGCGGTGGCAGCGTCGTCGCGTGCCCACCAGGCGTTGTCGTGGCGCGCGCCCCGTTGCACGACGAGCACACGGTGACTGCACAGCTCACCGATGCGGTGCTGCTCGACGAGCGGATGCGTCGACCGGTGTTCGCCGATCTGCGCCCCGATGTCTATCGACTGGCGTCGGCATCCTTCCCCGACCTGTCACGACCCGTGGAGCAGTCATGACCCTGGATATCGCAATCCGAGGAGCGAGTGTCGTCACGCCCGGCGCGACGCCGCGGCCGATGACACTAGGCATCTCCGGGGAACGCATCAGCGCCGTCGTCGATGCGTCCGTCGAGCTGCCGGCGACCCGGACCATCGACGCCTCCGGTCTGGTGGCGCTGCCCGGCATGATCGACCCCCACGTCCACATCGGCTACTCCGGGTATGCAGGCATGCCACTCGACGCACTTCCCGAACACTTCGACACCGAAAGCGCGAGCGCGCTGGTCGGCGGGGTCACCTCGATCGCGGTCACCTACCGCAACGCCGAGCCGTTCGAGGACATCTTCGAGGAGATGCGCGACGCCGGCGAGCGCAACTCCCGCATCGACTTCGGCTACAGCCTGGGCATCACCAACGACCTGCAGGTCGCCGGCATCCCGCACTACTACGAGGAGTTCGGCGTCTCGTCGTTCAAGTTCTACATGGTCTACAAAGGCGAAGAGGCCAAAGCCACCGGCAACGTCTACAACCGCTACGACGACGGGCTGTTCCTCGACGCGATCGAGCGGATCACGGCGCTGCCGGGCGCGATGGCGATGGTCCATCCGGAGAATCCGGACATCATCGCGATGCTGCGCAAGCGCCTCGTCGACGCCGGCGAGGACAGTCTGGCCGCCTGGACCGATTCGCGTCCTGGTTTCGTCGAAGCCGAGAGCATCCGGCGCGCGTTGTTCCTCGGTGAGCAGGTGGGCTGCCCCGTCTACATCCCGCACCTGTCGTGTGAGGCTTCGCTCGAGGTGGTGCGCGAGCATCGCGCCCGGCGAACCAACGACGTGTGGGTCGAGACCTGCCCCCATTACCTGACGCACACCAAGAACCACGCCGCCGGTGCGCTCGCGAAGGTCAACCCGCCCGTGCGCGAGGCCGGCGACATCGAGGCGATGTGGTCCGGCATCGCGGCGGGCGACGTCGACACGATGGGGACCGACCACTGCGGTGTGCTGCGCGCCGACAAGGACACCGACATCTGGTCGGCCGTCCCCGGGTTCTCGGGCATGGCAACGATGCTGCCGGTGCTCATGACCGGCGTACGTGAGCAGCGGATCGACCTCGCCACCGTCGCCAAGGTCGCATCGGAGAACACCGCGCGCATCTTCAACACCTACCCGCGCAAGGGTGCGCTGCAGGTCGGCGCCGACGCTGACGTCGTGCTCGTCGATCCGGAGCTGACACGCACGGTGGACGCCTCCGACCTGCGGTCGCGATCGGATTTCAGCATCTATGACGGGCTCGAACTCACGGGCTGGCCCGTGATGACGATGGTGCGGGGTGTGGTCGCGATGCAGGACGGTGAGATCACGGTCGAGCCGGGCCATGGCCGCTACCTCGACCGGCGACCGGACCGCGTCGCCTGACGACCCGAGGAACGACGTGACGACGGTGCGCTGCACACGCCGCCACCGACAATGAATGTGAAGGAGCCAAGGTGGGCATCAAGCTGGGAATCGTCCTCAACTCGCAGTTCGTCGTCGGAGACGACCCGGTCGAACGGACCGAGGAGCTGCTCGAGCAGGTCCGCACCGCGCGCGACGTCGGGCTCGACTCGATCTGGATCATCCAGCACTTCCTCGCCGAGCCCTACCAGATGCTCCAGCAGATGCCGTTCATCGGCCGTGTCACCGCGGACGCCGGCGAGATGACCGTCGGCACAGGCATCTTCCAGCTCACGCTGTCGAATCCCGTCTACGCGGCGGAGCAGGCGGCCACACTCGACGTGCTCACCGGTGGACGCTTCGTGTTCGGCATCGGTCTGGGCTTCCGCGACGAGGAGTTCCTCGCGTTCGATGTCAACCCCAAGAAGCGTGTTTCGCGCTTCGAGGAGTGCCTCGAGACCGCCATACGGCTGTGGACCGAGGAGACCGTCGATCATCACGGCCAGCACTTCACGCTCGAACAGGCACGGCTGCTCCTCAAGCCGGTCCAGAAGCCCTACCCGCCCGTGTGGATCGCAGGCAGCGGCGATCCGGCGGTCAAACGGGCAGGACGCTACGGCATGCCCTGGCTCATCAACCCGCACGCCACCATCGGCACCGTCGAGCGCCAGATGGGCCTGTTCAACGAATCGCTCGACGAGCACGGCCAGGCGGCGCCCGACGTCGTGCCGTTGTTCCGCGAACTCGCGGTCGGCACGACACGCGATGACGCGGTGAAGATCTCACGTGCGGCGCTCGAAAAGAAGTACGGGGCGTACGCCAACTGGGGCCTCGACAAGCCCATGCCGGAGGACGAGACGCTGTCGGCACCATTCGACGAGCTCGCCGCCGACCGTTTCATCATCGGCAGCCCGCAGGAATGCGTCGACGAGCTCGGCCGCTACAACGAGCGGATCGGCGCCAACCACTTCCTGCTTCGGGTCCACTGGCCCGGCATGAAGCAGGCCGACGTGCTCCGCCAGCTCGAAACCCTCGGCGGTGACGTCCTACCGCACCTTGACGGCTGACACCCCGCAGCGCGACGGCTGACGATCACAGCCACCGACCAACGAGGCCGCCATGAGATGGATCACGGTGGAGGAGACGGGCTCCGCGATCCATGTACGGATCGACCGCCCCGAAAAGCACAACGCCTTGAGCGTCGAGGTGGTCGGTGAGCTGTCGGCCGCCGTCGAGGAATACGACGACCATCCCCTGCCACTGGTGATCTCCAGCGCCACCGCGGGGATGTTCGTCGCCGGCACCGATGTCGCGGCGCTCAGGCAGCGCACGTACGCCGAGAGCATGCGCCGCCCCACCGCGGGCCTGTTCGACCGCATCTACCGCCGTCCGTCACCCACGATCGCCGCGGTCGACGGTCCCGCACTCGGTGGAGGCTGCGAGCTCGCGCTCGCCTGCGACGTGCGGATCGCTTCGACCCGCTCGGTGTGGGGACTGCCCGAAGTGCGGCTCGGGCTGGTGCCCAGCGCCGGAGGGCTGACACGGCTGCCCGAACTCGTCGGGCGCGGCGCGGCGAGCGATCTGGTGCTCACCGGCCGGCGCATCGACGGCGAGGAAGCGTTCCGGCTCGGACTCGTTCAGCGACTGACCGAACCCGACGAACTCGATGCTGCGGTCTCGGCGTTCCTCGACGACGTCGCCAAGACCTCCATCGACGCCGTGCGGCTCGCCAAGGAGGCGATGCGTGTCACCGGCGACGCACACCGGCTGGTCGATGCCACCTCCCAGGCCTTGATGATCGGCAGCGACGAAGCGCAGGCGCGCATGGAACGCTTTCTGCGCTGAGCGTGGGCCGGCAGGTTCATCGGTCATGCACCCGACACGCCGACGCGAAGTACGGTGCGGCCTTTGTCGTGCGACAGGTGGCGGATGACCTCGGTGATTGCGCACAACCGGTGGGACCTGCTCGAGGTCCCCGACGTCGGTGCGTGGACGCCGAAGCACACCGTCTCGGTCGTCATCCCCTACTACCAGGCACACGACGCACTCGAGCTCACGCTCGCCGCACTCGCTGCACAGACCTACCCGTCGTCGCTGCTGCAGGTCGTCGTCGCCGACGACGGCTCCGAGGAGCCCCTGGAGCTGCCCGAGCGCCATCTGGGGCTCGACGTCACCGTGGTGCGCCAACAGCGCCGCGGATTCGGAGCGCCCCGGGCACGCAACCTCGGCGCCCGGCGCGCCCGCGGTCAGATCCTGCTGTTCCTCGACGCCGACATGCTCGCCGAACCGACCGCCGTGGAGGCGCACGCCCGCTGGCATCACGCCTGCGGGTATGCGGTCACGCTCGGGCCGCGCACCCACGTCGACACCGGCGGGCTGGCCGCCGACGACGTCGTCACGGCAGGCCGCGACGGCGCGCTCACCGAGCTGTTCGCCGGTCGCGAGCAGACCGAACCCGAATGGATCAGCGACCATCTGCGCCGCACCGGCGGGCTGACGAGCGCCGACCACGACCTGTTCAGGGTGGTGGCCAGCGGCAACCTCGGCGTGTCACGGGCCCTGTTCGACCAGGTGGGTGGCTTCGACGAGTCGTTCGACCAGTGGGGGGGTGAGGACACCGAACTCGGCTACCGGCTGTTCGTCGGCGGTGGCCTGCTGATCCACGACGGGCAGGCGCGCTGCTGGCATCAGGGCGAGGGCCACGAGCCGGATGCGGGCGAGCGCGTGTCGCTCGTCGAGCAGCGCCCCAAGCTCGCGCAGTTGATCGCCCACCACGGCTTCAGGAGGGTGCGCCGCGGCCGCACCTACCTCGTGCCCCGGGTCGCGGCGACCGTGCGCGCCGGCGACGTCGACGCGGGCGCGGCGCTGGGTGCGATCGAGTCGCTGCTGGCGAGCAGTGTCAGCGACCTGGTGGTGCACGTCGAAGCGCCCGAAGACCTCCAGCACCGCCGCTGGATCGAGCGCCAGTTCGAACACGACGCGCGGGTGGTGTTCGACCTCGACGCGCTCCACCCGGCGACCCCGTTCCGGATGCTGCTGGACGCCCCGATGGTGGTCGGGATGGAGACCGTCGAGCAGCTGCTCGAGCGGCTGATGGCGCCCGACGAGCCGGTCGGCGTGGTGTATGCGACCGTCCCGCCGGCACGGCCCGAGGACCGCCGGCTGGTGGCGTGGAGCACCCGTGCGGTGTGCCGGATCCTGCAGGCCGACGCCGCGGCAGCCTCCGCTGCAGGGTCCCGCGCCGTGCCGGACGCGACCGACGCTGCGGCGACTGGCGACGCGGCGAACGCACGCAGTTGGCTCGCACCCGGTGACGACCTGCTCGACCGTGTCGCGCAGGTGCACGGGCGCGTGTGGCTGTCGGGCACACAGCTGTCGGTCGGTGAGGCCGCCACGGTCGATCCGCTGAGCGACCTCGACAGCCCCGGCACGGCCGTGGCGATCCGCGGCGAACTGCAGTCGCTCGGTGAGGTGCTCGGCCGGCTCGACCCGCAGCAACAGCAGCGCGTCGTCGAGGTCGCCCGCACGGGGCTGACGCAGCTGTCCGCCCGCCAGCTGCGTGTCCTGCTCGCTGTCGGCCAGCGCACGATGCGCCTGCTCGGGCGCCTGTCGCGCCGGCGCCGCTGACCGGCGCCGCTGACCGGCACCGCCAGCCGGAGGCTGCCACCAGTGGTCGTGTAGCCTCGTGGGGCAAGCGGCGCGAGGTCACGAGCACGCCGGCGTGCTTGCCGCGACCCGCCGACATCGTGTCGAGGTGCCCTGTTGTCCCTGCCCGAGACCGAGCTGCGTCCGGAGAACGACCTGCCGCGCCCGGTCGCGCCCGAGCTGCCCGACGACCCGATCGCGCACTGGCCGGGCCTGAAACGGGTCGGTGCGCCGCTCGGCCTGGTCGCCTACCTGCGTTCGGTGTGGGAATGGCGTGACTTCCTGGTGCGCATCCCGATGGGGGAGCGCAAGGCCCGCAACCAGGATTCGGTGTTCGGCCAGCTGTGGAATCTGCTCAACCCGCTGCTGCTCATCGCCGTCTACTACCTGATCTTCGGCGTGGTGCTCAACATCGAGACGCGCGGCGGCGTCGACGCCTACCTGCCGTTTCTCATCGTCGGCGTGATCGCGTTCGACTACACGCGCGGCGCCACCCAGGCCGGCGGCAGCGTGCTGATCCGAAACCGCCGGCTCATCCAGTCCATCAGCTTCCCGCGCAGCGTGCTGCCACTGTCGGGTCTCTTCGCCGAGACCGTCAGCTACCTGTACGCGCTGCCGATCATGCTCGCACTGGTCATGGCCGCGCCCGGCGGGCCGCTGCCGATGGCGAGCTGGCTGCTGCTCGTGCCCGCACTGGTCGTGCAGGCGATGTTCAACCTCGGCGCGATGATGATCGTGGCGCGCATCAGCGTGCGGTTCCGCGACATCCAGCAGTTCCTGCCCTATGCGCTGCGCCTGCTGCTGTACGGCTCGGGGGTGCTGATCCCGCTCAACGCCGACCTGATCCCCAACACCACCCTGCTCGCGATCCTGCAGGCCAACCCGGTGTTCAACCTGCTCGAGATGGTGCGCGGCGCGGTGCTCTACGGCACCGTCGACGCGCGCATCTGGCTCGTCGGCACCGGCTGGGCGGTCGCGACGCTCATCGTCGGCTTCTCGCTGTTCCGGCGTGCCGAGAGCGAGTACGCGCATGTCTGAGCAGCTCACGCACGCGCCCGCGACGGCCGTCGCGACCGACCCGGCGGTCGTCGTCGACCATCTCGACGTCACCTACCGCATCTACGCCGACCGGGCCCGCGGCGTGCGCGGGCGCCTGCGGGGCACCGGACGCGAGCACCGGCGTGTCGAGGCCCTCAAGGACGTCAGTTTCATCGCCGAGCGCGGTCAGGCCATTGGCGTCATCGGCCACAACGGGTCGGGCAAGTCGACGATGCTGCGCGCCATCGCCGGGCTCGTGCCGCCCGAGAACGGCCGTGTGTTCACCTGCGCGACCCCGGTCCTGCTCGGGGTCTCCGCCGCGCTGCTGCCGGACCTGTCGGGCCGACGCAACATTGTGCTCGGTGCGACCGCCATGGGGCTTCGCCGCAGCGAGATCGACGAACGCATCGACGACATCATCGAGTTTTCCGGGCTCGGCGACTTCATCGACCTGCCGCTCCGCGCCTACAGCTCCGGGATGCGTGCACGGCTGCAGTTCTCCATCGCCACGGCCGTCACCCCCGACATCCTCATCGTCGACGAGGCGCTTGCAACCGGCGACGCCGACTTCAAGGAACGCAGCGATGCGCGCATCCGTGACGTGATCAGCGGCGCAGGCACCGTGTTCGTCGCCACACACGTGATGAGTGCCGTCACCGACGTGTGCGACCGGGTGCTGTGGCTCGACCACGGCGAACTCATCGCCGACGGCGACCCGTCGCCGATCACCGAGGCCTACCGCGAGCACAACGAACGGATCAAGCGTGCCCGCGCCCAGCGCGGCGGGACGTGACCACCGTGGCCGACCGCAGCCGCACCGGCGCGCTGCCGCCGCTCGACGACCCCACCGTGAGCGTCGTGATCCCAGCACGCCACGCTGCTGTCACGCTCGCAGCCACCGTCGCCTCCGCGCTCGCGCAGCACCCCCCGGTCGCAGAGGTCGTCATCGCCGCCGCCGACGCCACCACCGCCGCCGAAGCAGCCCGGATCGCCGCGACCGACCCGCGCGTGCGTGTCGTCGACAACCCCGACGGGGGCACCTCCGCCGCACTCAACCGCGCCGTCGAAGCCGCGTCCGGCGACGTGCTGGTGCGGCTCGACACGCACGCACGGCTGCCCGAGGGCTACGTCGCGGCCGCACTCGACGTGCTCGCACGCACCGGCGCAGCGAACGTCGGCGGCCGCCAGGCAGCCGACGCCACACACGGTTTCGCCCGCGCCGTCGCGATCGCGATGCGCTCGCCGCTGGGTGCCGGGGGCGCCGCCTACCGCACCGGCACGGCCCCGGGCCCGGCCGACACCGTGTATCTGGGCATCTACCGGCGCGAGGCGCTCGAGCAGGTCGGCGGGTTCGACGAAACGTTCGTGCGCAACCAGGACGCCGAACTGAACGAGCGGCTCAGAGCCGCAGGCCACACCGTCTGGTTCGACCCCTCCCTCGAGGTCGCCTACCGCCCGCGCGGCAGCGTGCGGGCGCTTGCCCGCCAGTATTTCGAGTACGGAAGGTGGCGGCGCGCCACCGCCCGGCGCCACCGCGGGTCGCTGCGTGCGCGCCAGCTCGCCGCGCCGGTGCTCGTCGTCGGCCTGGTGCTGCTCGCCGTCGTGAGCGCGGCCGCCGCTGCACCGTGGCCGATCGTCGCCGGCGCAGGCGGGTACGTGCTGCTCGTCGTCGCAGGCGGGCTCGCCAGCGCCCGGCGACCGATCGTCGGGTTGCGCGTCGCCGTTGCGCTCGCGACGATGCACCTTGCCTGGGGCGTCGGATTCCTGCTCGGCCCTCGCTTCCCCGCCCGGCCCCCGGCGGATTCTCGATGACCGGATCTGAGCGCGGCCTGCGCGACGGCGACACGCCGTCGCAGCTGCGCACCGTGCCCGCCGACGACGAGGCGCCCGCGACGCTGCTGGGCAGGCTCAACCAGCGGGGCTTTCGCCTGCTCATGATCCTGGATGCGGTGATGGTGTTCGCCGCGAGCATCGCCGTGATGCTGTGGCGGTTCTCGCTGGACTGGCCCGACTATCCCGTGTGGCTGTATCTGGTGTCGTTCGCGATCACCGCGCTGGTGTTCGTCGGCAGTTTCTATCTGGGCGGGCTCTACGAACGCGAACCGCGGCTCGGCGCCCCGCCGGTGCTGCCCCGCGCGCTGCCGCAGGCGGTCGTCGCCGGCGGGTTCATCGCACTGGTCAACCTCGCCGCGACCGGTGCGGCGCGCGAATTCGGGTTGACGACGGCCCGTGCGCTGCCGTATCCGATCCTCAACCTCGCGATCGTGATCGTCGTCGGCGCGATGCTCGCCACCGCCCACCGGCGGCTCGCCCATCTGGTGCGCACCGGCCGGGAAGGCTTCCCGCGCGTGGTGCTCGTCGGCACCGACGAGGAGCGCGCGTCGGCGACCGACGATCTCGAACAGAAGGGGGCGCGCGCGATCGTGGTCGGCGAGGTCGACGACGCGACCCAACTCGTGCGTGTCGTCGGCGACGAGCGCGCCACCGACGTGCTGCTGCTGTCGCGCGACTGGCTGGACGCGATCTACCCGGACGTCGTCGGTGTGCTCGAGGACGCCAGCATCACGATGCTCATGCGGGTCACCGCTCGCGAGACCCTGCTCGGCATCGACCGGGTGCGCGAGGTCGGCGGCATGCCGTTCCTGCTGGTGCGCCCGCACGCGGTGCCGGCGAGCAGGGCACGACTCAAGCGCCTGTTCGAACTTCTGGTGCTGCTCGCCGCGTCACCGGTGTGGCTGCTGGTGCTCGCGTTCATGGCCACTTACCAGGGGTTCGCTGTCGGACGCCCCCTGCTGTACTGGCAGGAACGCGTCGGACGCAACGGCACGACCTTCCAGATGGTCAAGTTCCGCACGATGCGGCTCGACGCGGAAGCCGATGGGCTCGGGGCGCGGCTGGCGAGCCGCGACGATCCGCGGGTCGTGCCCGCGTGCCGCTGGGTTCGCGCGAGTCGCATGGACGAGCTCCCGCAGCTGTTCAACGTGGTCAGAGGCGAGATGTCGCTCGTCGGTCCGCGGCCTGAGAGGCCCGAACTCGTCGAGGACCTCGCCGCCCGCATCCCCGGCTACGAACGACGGCACGAGGTGCCGCCGGGCATGACCGGGTTGGCGCAGATCTACGGGCGCTACCACACTGACGCTGAACACAAGCTTGGCTACGACCTGCAGTACCTGGTGAACTGGTCGCCGGTGCTCGACCTCGAGATCCTGCTCAAGACCGTCTGGGTGGTGCTGGCCCGGCGACTGTGAGCATCTGTCCAGATGGGTCTTCCGGCCGTGACCGTTCGGTTGCGACGACGAGTCGTTGGCGGGACCATCAGGCCGGGCTTCGGGATCACCGTCGGAGGCTTCGGGCGCGAAGACGGTGCTGAGCAGGCCGTCTGGCAACGTTGGGCACCTGCATGCGCAGGCGCCTACGTGATGGGGAAACGAGAAGGCTCCTGGCAGCATGCAGGAGGTGACGTTCGAGACAGCCGCTCGATCGAGTTACGGAGACGAGGTGGAATGAGCAGCAACAGCGATCCGGAGGATGCTCAGAACGCTTCCGAGCTTCTGCCGCGCTCCATCAGTACTGATGATGGTTCCCTACACGTCACAACCGACGCGCATCTTCCGAATCGTGTCGCACGATGGGTCGCGCGGCGTGCGCCACGGCGCATTCGCAATGGACGGCATCTCGAACGGCGGCTACGGACGCTCCTTCCATCAGAAATCCGGGATGCGAAGATCATCACACCTCACCGAAAGCTCGAGCACCGAGCCGAATGGGCGACGAAACCGGTCATTGAGATTGATAGTCCGGAACGGCGGATCACGCATCTTCACGACGTCAGGGTCTGGACGAGGAATGGGGTCGTCGAAGATGCCTCTGGGCGGATCGTCCTCGACAGCGCCTATGAGGAATACAAGCTGCGGATTCAAGCCGAAAAAGGTGCGTTGCGACGCTATCCGACTGATCGAATCGATGTTCCGGTCGTTGTCTTGGCGACTCTTTGGCGCCCAACGAATTACTACCATTGGTGGATCGACTACGTATGTCGTGCAGCAGCGATCGCTGTGTGCTCAGATGATTTTCAGGATCACGTCGAGATTCTCATCGATCCTTCACTCACGAGGGAGCAACGGTCTCTCTTGCGTGCAGTTCTCCCGAGCACCTTTCCGCTCAGTCCGATTAGTCGTCATCGCAGGGTCCGAGCATCCCATCTGATCCTTCTGCCCCGCTCGTCCGATTTCAACGCTGCGACGGTAGATCCGCAGGTCGCTGCAAGAGTTCGTGCTGCCGTCGAATCCCGCTACAGCCTTGAGCCCTCGGCGTCGCGCAAACTGATTTATGTCTCGAGGGAGTTTGCAACGCGACGCCGTTTCACAAATGAGATGATGCTCCAAGACCTCCTCCGGCGCCGCGGATTCTCAATCGTCTACCTTGAGCAGATCCCGCAACGCGACCAGATTTCGATGTTCCGCGAAGCGGACACGATTGTGGCGCAGCATGGCGCAGGGTTGACGAACCTTCTGTTCGCCCAGTCAGGGACCCGCGTGCTCGAAATATTCTCCGGCCGCGAAGCTCATCACTATCGGTGGCTCGCGCATGCGATGCAACTGGATTACAGCAGTGTGTCCAGCGGCAAAGGTGACAAGAATTCAGATGGTCCGGCGCCAATTGACCAGATTCTCGAATGGGTGGACCGATGACCCCCTCAAGCATTGGCGGGTATTGCGGCAACGACGTCCCACCGGAACACGAATCACGATCTGTGTAGCACCGTCAACGTGGTGCACGCCTGGGTCCTTCCGAGTAGGGCTGTTGAAGCGGGTGGGCGCAGTCCGGCGGCGTTGGCGCTGCCCCGATGCCGCGCCCGGGGTCGTCGGTCGCCTTCTTGTCGCCTCGCCAGGCCCGTCCTGACGACGGGAGGCAGCTCCCGGGCGCTGCCTGATCGTGTTCCGGTCCGTCGATCTGGCAGTTCGCGGTTCGAGGAGTCGGAGTGCGACGGACGTGACCACGCGGGAAGCATTACTGTGGCACATCGTGCGTAATCGTGACCCGGGGAGGACGTTCGATCGTGGATATCGAAGGATCGCGGATAGTCGTGACAGGAGGCGCTGGCTTCCTTGGGTCACACTTGCTCGATCACCTAATTGGCGAAGGCGCCTCGGTCGTGTGCTTGGACAACCTCTCGACCGGTGACGAGCACAACGTCGCGCACCACCTCGGCAATCCGCGGTTCGTGTTCGTGCGCCAAGATGTCACTGAGTATCTGTTCGTCCCCGGTCCGGTCGATGCGGTCGTGCACCTCGCTTCGCCTGCCTCGCCGATCGACTACCTGCGTCTGCCCATCCAAACGTTGAAGGTCGGGGCGCTCGGCACCCACAACGCACTCGGACTCGCGAAGGCGAAACAGGCCCGGTTCCTGCTCGCGTCGACCTCCGAGGTGTACGGCGACCCGCAGGTCCACCCGCAGCCCGAGACCTACTGGGGGCACGTCAACCCGATCGGGCCGCGCGGGGTCTACGACGAAGCGAAGCGGTACGCCGAAGCGCTCACCTACGCCTACCACCGCACCCACGACGTCGAGGTGCGGGTCGCACGCATCTTCAACACCTACGGACCCCGGATGCGCATGGACGATGGGAGGGCCGTTCCGACGTTCATCACCCAGGCGCTCGACAACGAGCCGCTGACCGTCCACGGAAGCGGCGCCCAGACCCGCTCGCTGGTCTACGTCGACGATCTCGTCGACGGGCTCGTACGGCTGCTGCTCGCCGACGAGTCCGAACCGGTGAACCTGGGCAGCGACGAGGAGCTGTCGATCCTCAAGTTGGCGCGCGCGATCGTCGACGTCGTCGGCTCGACCTCCACGATCGTCGAGCATCCCCGTCCGGTCGACGACCCCGAGGTGCGACGGCCCGACATCACCCGCGCGCAGACGATCCTCGGATGGCACGCCACGACGCCGTTGCGGGAAGGGCTCGCGCGCACCGTCGCCTGGTACCGCGACGCTGACATCTCGACCTGACGGCCGATAGGGGTCAGGTCGGCCGGGGCAGCCCGATGGAGCCGAGGATGCGGTGGACCGCCTCTTCGTCGAGGCCGGCGGCGGCGAGCGCGTCGGCGAGCCGCGCGCCCAGCAGCGGCCCGCCGCAGCGGGGACAGAAGTTGGCCTTCTTGCCGCCCTCACCAAGCTCGAGTCCGCAGCGGGGGCACGCACCGGTGGCATCCAGATCGGCCAGGCCGGCGTCACGCAACGCGTCGACGTAGCCGCGCGCATAGTCCCAGGGCACGTAGCGGGACGGTTCGGGTGCGAACGCCGGCTCGTGGACGGGCGCCTCGCCGGTACGCAGCAGCAACGTCAGGTTCTCGCGCAGCATCGCCCACGGGTAGTAGTGCTCCTCGGCGCAGTCGTGGCACCACACGGCCACACCCCGGTAGCCCTCGGAGCCGAACGCCGCCTCGAACTCGTCCAGGTCGGCGAGGTCCTGCTCGACCATCGCCGCTTCGCGTTCGTCGAGCATCTCGAACGCGGACGCTTCCGCTTCGACCCCGTCGTCGAGGTCGTCGTCGAACGAGCCATCGAACTCGTCGTCGCCGAAGTCGTCGTCGCGTTCGTCGTTGTCGTCGGTCACACGTTCTCCGTCGTCGTGTCACGCAGCGTATCCGCGGGCCGTCGGGCTCCGCGGATGGGGCAAGTAGGCTGGCCTGCGCCCTCACCAGGAGCCCGCATGCTCGAGACGACCATCGGCGGCGCCCGAATCGCGCGCGCCGGGTTCGAACTCGACGACGTGAGCCTCGTGCCGCGCCGGCGTACACGCGCCGAATCGCAGGTCGACGTGTCCTGGCAGCTCGACGCCTACCGCTTCGACCTGCCGGTCCTCGGCGCCCCGCTCGACGCGGTCGTCTCGCCGTCTTCCGCCGGTCTGCTCGGCAGCCTCGGCGGCGTCGGCGTGCTCAATCTCGAAGGGCTCTGGACCCGCTACGACGAACCCGACGAGGTGCTCGCCGAGATCGCTGGGCTCGCCCCCGGACCGGACGCGACCGTTCGCTTGCAGGAGCTCTACGACGTGCCGGTGCGCGAGGAGCTCATCGGCCGGCGCATCGAGCAGCTGCGCGCCAACGGGTTCGCCGCCGGGTCGCTCACCCCGCAGAAGGTCGAGCGCTACCACGCCGCGGCGCTCGAGGCGGGCCTCGACCTGCTCGTCGTCCACGGGGTCACCGTCACCGCCCAGCATGTCGCCGCTGAAGGTGAACAGCCGCTCGACCTGCGCTCGTTCACCGCCCGCTACGACATCCCGGTCGTCGTCGGTGGCGTCGCGCACGCCCAGCCGGCGCTGCACCTGATGCGCACCGGTGCGGTGGGGGTGCTGGTCGGCATGGGTGCGTCGTCGGTGTCGACGACTGCGGCTGCGCTCGGTGTGCATGTGCCGCTCGCCACCGCCATCGCTGAGGTCGCCTCCGCCCGTGCCCGCTACCTCGAAGAGTCGGGGCGCTACGTGCAGGTGATCGCCGCAGGCGGGATGACCACCGGCGGGGACCTCGCCAAGGCGTTCGCGTGTGGCGCGGATGCGGTGATGCTCGGCCGTCCGCTCGCGAGCGCCGACGAAGCTCCCGGCCACGGCGCCTACTGGGGGCTGTCTGCCGCCCACCACGAACTGCCCCGCGGACGCTACGTGCGCCTCGATCCGCTCGGGCCCATGGAGGTCGTGCTTCGCGGCCCCGCGCACCGCGACGACGGGTCGGTGAACCTGATTGGCGGGCTTCGCCGCGCGATGGGGGTCACCGGCTGCCAGCGGCTCGTCGAGCTGCGCGACGTCGACCTGTCGGTCGCCGCGTCGTGCCGGCCGTGAGCCGGCGCACGACGGCGCCGCTGCGTCGGCGCCTCGCATTCCTGCGTCCGGCTGTTCGGGCCGCCCGGCGCATCCTGCGTGTCGTCGTGCGCCGCACCGAACGCCTGCTCGGCGTGCTGCTGCGTGCACGCCGGCTGCCGCTTCCCACCTGGCTGCTGATCCCGCTCGCCCACGAATTGACCGACACGGCAGCGCTCGAGCGCATCATCGATCGCACCACCGCTCGCCGTGCACGCGGACGTGACCGTGCCGGCACCCGGCGGCTGCACGAAGTGGCGCTGCTGCGCCGTGCACGGCTCTCGCTCGACCGGCGCGACGATGCGGACGCGCTCCACTGGTTCGACCGCGCACACCACGAAGCCGGCCCGACCCCCAACACCTGGACGTGGCGTGCGGTCACCCTGCGGCGGTTGGGACGACTCGAGGAGTCGCGGCTGGCCGGTGAGACGGCCGCTGAGTCCGAGCCGGTCTGGTGCCCGGCGGTGGTGCATCTGGGCATCCTCTACCAGCAGCTGGGAGACCGGCCCCGCAGCGTCGCCTGCTGGCGGCGGCTGCTCGCTTCACCGGATGCGACCGACGCCGAGCTGCGCTGGGCGTGGGTCGGGGTGATGCGGGCCCGCGAACTCGAACTCGCCCTCGAGGTCGCCGAACGGCTCGTCGGCGCCACGGGCGGCGCCCCCGGCGCCCGCGCTGCCCGTGCGGTCACGCTCGTCGAACTCGGCCGCGCCGACGATGCCGCGCGCGAGATCGGCGAGCTTGAAGGTGACGCGAGCCCCGACGCGGTGCGCGCCGTCGCGTTCTTCCGTGGACGCATCGGCGACGCCGCCGGCGCGCACGAGCTGCTCACCGGCCTGCCCGCGAACCGGCGCGGCGAGGACGCCTGCCTCGAGCTGATCCACGCGCTTCGTGACGACGGCCACCTCGAGCTCGCCGCCGCGTTCGCCGACGACGCCGTCGCCGCATACCCGGAGCACCCCGAGCTTCGCCAGGCGCGCGACCTGGCCGCCGGCGTGCTCGCCGTGTTCACCGACGCCTGGCGGCAACCACCCGGCGACGCTGCCCCGCACGCGAGTGCGCCAGACGGAAGCGCGGGTCCGCCGGTCGCCGGTCGGATCCTGCATGTCGTCGGCCGCACCGTGCCGTATGCGTCGTCGGGCTATGCCGTGCGCACCCACCACACGGTGCGTGCCCAGCGGGCCCTCGGCATCGACGCACAGGTCGTCTCCCAGCTCGGTTTTCCCTGGGAGGACGGCCACGAGCCCGACCGTGTCGAGGACGTCGACGGCGTGCCCCATCACCGCCTGCCCGTTCCCGCCGACGCCCGCCTGCCGATCCCACTCGACGAACGGTTGCGCCGCCACGTCGACGCGCTCGTCGAACGTGCCCGTGAGCTGTGTCCCGCCGCGCTTCATGCCGCCAGCGACTTTCGCAACGGCGTAGTCGCGATCGAGGCGGGGGAGCGGCTCGGCATCCCGGTGATCTACGAGATGCGCGGCTTCTGGGAGGAGACGTGGCTCGCCCGCCACGGCGAGCACGCCATGGACCGTGACACCTACCGGCTGCGCCGTGAACGCGAACTCGAAGTCGCCCAACGGGCCGCGCACGTCGTCACGCTCGCGCCGACCATGCGCGACGAACTCGTCGCCCGCGGCGTCGACGCCGAACGGATCAGCCTCGCACCCAACGCCGTGTCACCCGACGACTTCCCCGAATGTGACCGCGACACCGAACTCGCCGCCGACCTCGGCATTGCCGACGGCGAGGTCGTCGTCGGCTACGTGTCGAGCTTCGTCGGCTACGAAGGCATCCACATCCTGCTCGACGCCATCGCGACGCTGCGGCGCTCGGGCGCGCCGGTGCGGGGCCTGCTGGTGGGTGACGGGGCGGTGCGTCCCGAACTCGAACGCCAGGCACGGACCCTGGGTATCGCCGAAGAGGTGATCTTCACCGGTCGGGTGCCGCACGCGCAGGTCGGCGACTACTACCGGCTCATCGACGTGTTCGTCGTGCCCCGCACCAACGCGCGGGTGTGCCGGCTGGTGAGCCCGTTGAAGCCCTATGAGGCGATGGCGACACGTCGAGCGATGGTCGTGTCGGGCACGCCCGTGCTGCGCGACATCGTCGAGGACGGCGTGACCGGCCTGGTATTCGAACCCGAGGACCCAGACGACCTTTCTACGCGCATGCGCGAACTCGTCGACGACCCCGACAGGCGCGAGACGCTCGGCCGTGCGGCCCGCGAGCAGGTCCTCACCCATCACACCTGGGAACGCAACGCCGAGCGCTACCTCGAGGTGTACCGGTCGCTCGGCGTCGTATGACGTGACTTCCTCTCGAACTCGGCGCAGATCAGTCCTTCGTCGTCGAGGTAGCACTGAGCGACGCGCTACGTCTCGTGTCCGTGGACGACCTGGTGACGGCCCTCGAAGATTGAACTCCTCCGGGTTGTCTGGAGACGTTGGGGTGCCCTGTGTGATCTCGACGCGTCAGGCGAGCATCGGTGGCGGTCGAGGAGACGTCGATGTCGGCTGGGTGACCGTTGCGCAGCGGGGCGCCATGAGGACGGGAGCGCCTCGCAGTGGCGGGTCAGTTCGACCATGAGGCTGTGAACGCGTCAAGCGCCTCGAGGCAGTGCCGGACGTTGATGCTCGGATCGTCCTCGGCATCGATGTGCCTCTGAGGCACACCCAGACGGTCCAACATCCTGTGCTTGACCTCGGCGCGGGCATGGGAACGCTCGCACAGCGCATAGAGCTCGTCCGGGGACTTGCCCCGCTCGAGGTACGTCGGCCGCCCGGCCGCAACACGCTTCTCACGTCAGCGGAGATTCTCGTCCATCGAAATGTGGACGACGATCGCGGCGTCCGGGACGACGCCGTCTCCAGCCCGCAGCCCTTCGGAGGTTCGCTCGTCGAGGCCGGCGTTCTGGAACAATCCGGAGTCGTGGACGCCTGTGACCGACGGGTTCAGGAAGTGGAGGACAACGAACTCGGTCATGCGACTGCGGTAGAAGAAGTTGATCGAGTTCCAGCGCTCCAGCGCCGATTTGTCGGGTCGCGACAGGGACTCGATCCATTGATCGAAGACGATGGAAAACGCAGACCCAGGGGACAGGGCCTGCTTCCAGGCGCGACGCTCGTAGCGTGCAACGACCGGATCGCGCTCGCTCGGGCCGACAGATGATGACGCTGCGCGCCGTCGTCACCGCCTGGCTCGGCCACGTCGAGCCTCATCGTGTCCCGGGCGTTCGGTCAGTTCGAGGGAGATATCGCGTCGGATCTCCTCGAATGATCGCCACTGGGCGGATCGCTTCCTCGCGGCCAGGGCGAGGTCGCACAGGCTCGATTTTCCAGCGCCGGAGGGTCCGACGAATTCGATGACTCGCACGATCACCCTGACGTCAATTGTTGTCGCGTCCGGTCTCGAAGGGCAGACCGAAGCAGACGCGGGTCTCTTGTGCTGTTCGATCGTCAGCGTTGTGCGATCGGTGCGAGAGGACCATGGCCTGCGGTTGAGCTGCTGTCGGCACGGCGCCGAACACGGTCACTCGGGTCCGGTGGATGGGTCGCTGGGCACCTGCACGGCAGCGCTGTCGCGTCCCGCGCCGTTCAGTTCAAGCGCCACGATGTTGATTTTGCCGCTGGGCAGGGTCGGCAGGCCTTGTGGGTGCCACACGAACTGTGTCGGCACGGCCGCTTCGTGGAGTCGCTGGGTTGCGTGCGCTGTCAGGGTCCGTTCGACGGTGTGGTCGCCGGGGTCACCGGCGATGTGCGCCACCAGGCCGGCGGTGGCGTCGTCGCCGTGTGTGCGCAGCACGACGACCTCACGGATGCCGTCGACCTGGCGCAGGATCGCTTCGACGCGTTCGGGTTCGATACGGATACCGCCGATCTTGACCATACGGTCGCGTCGGCCCACGATGACGAGCTGGCCGTCGGGCATCCGGTAGCCAAGGTCGCTGGTGCGGTAGCGGCGCCTGCCATCGGGAAGCTCGTCGGCGTCGACACCTGGACGGATCATCCGGGAGGTCAAGACGAACTCGCCGACCTGTCCGTCGGGCACCGGCTCGCCGGTTTCGGTCTCGATCGATATGTCCGCCCAGGGGTACGGCCAGCCCACGGGCACCGTTCCCTGGCCGATCGGCTCATCCGGCTCGATGAGACGCCGAGCGACCCGTCCGGCCTCGCTCAACCCGTAGCCGTGCCTGACCTGGCAGGATCTGGACAGCCGCTCACGGATCGCGGCCACGTCGCTCCACTCGATGGACTCCCCGTTCGAGACCAGCACTCGCAGCGAGGGCAGTGCAGGACCGACGTCAACCGCGCCGAGCATCCGGCGCAGGTATGTCGAGATGACCATCAGATAGGTCACGTCGTGGTCTGCGAACGTTCGCACGAGATCGATCGGGTCGGCCGTGCGCGCATCGAGACAGCTGACGATCCCACCGTCGATCAGCGGGAACAACACACGCCGCACGACCGACCGCGTGGCGCCGAGCAGCGTGCCGACGCGCTCGTGCGCATCCGGATCACCCAGCGCATGCTGGTTTGCTTGCGTGATGATCTGTTTGTGTGTTTCACCGACCAGTCGCGGAGGCCCCCCTGTGGTTCCCGAGGTAAAACCGATCATCGCCACCGACCCTTCGTCGACTGGTCGCGGCTCAAGCGGCGCGGGCGCAGACCCGCGCGTGGCGACAACCGACACGTCGGACGCGAGGCCCACAGCGCCGACCAGCTCGAGATCGCTCGTCACCACGCTCGATGCGTCGGCGGTCTGCGCCAGCTCGGCGATTCGGTCGGGTGGCGAGCGTGGATCGACCGGGACGAGAGCCCTGCCGCTGGCCAGCACCCCAAGCGCGCCCGCAGCCAGGTCGATCCCGGTGGTCGCCAGTAGCAGCGCAGCCCCGTCTCGAGTCCCCTCCAAGCGACGCGCGACACCGCCCGCCAGCCCCTCCAGCGCCCGGTAGGTCACCGACTCGGACACCGTGCGCACCGCCAGCGAGGAAGGCTGACGGTCAGCCGCCCTGAGGAACAGTTCGACGACCC
>JBJHAX010000008.1:0-71441 GCA_050480705.1 Nitriliruptoraceae bacterium | reverse complement strand
GCTCAACGGCACGCAGCTGACCCCGCTCGCTCAGCGACTCGCGGACGAGGTCGGGCTCGAACGTCCCTGCCGCAACCCGTTCCGCAGCATCATGGTGCGCGCCGTGGAGACCCTGCACGCCGTCGACGAAGCATTGCGCATCCTCGACGACTACGAACAACCGGCCGAAGCGGCCGTCGCCCTCACGCCCCGCGCCGCGACGGGACACGGGGCCAGCGAAGCACCCCGCGGGCTGCTCTACCACCGCTACAGCATCGACGACACCGGCACGATCCTCGACGCGACGATTGTCCCGCCCACCTCGCAGAACCAGGCCCAAATCGAGCACGACCTGCGGCGGTTCGTCGAACCCCGGCTCGACATGGCCCATCACGAGCTGACCGCACGCTGCGAACAGGCGATCCGCAACTACGACCCCTGCATCTCCTGCGCCACCCACTTCCTCGATCTCACGGTGGTGGCGACATGACCGGAATGCTGGTGATCGGCATCGGCAACGATTTCCGCTGCGACGACGCCGCGGGTCTCGAGGTCGCCCGGTGCGTGCGCGCACGGGCGCCCGCTGGCATCGAGGTCATGGAACTCGATGGCGAGCCCAGCGGGCTCGTCGATGCCTGGTCGCGTGCCGGAACCGTCGTGGTAGTCGACGCGGTCGCCTCGGACGATCCCCCCGGCACGATCCACCGGATCGTCATCGGTCCCGACGACCGAGTGGCCCCGGCGTCGCACGACCGCCGGTCGACGCACGCGATGGGGCTCGGTCACGCGGTCGAATTTGGCCGCGCGCTCGACCGGCTGCCCGACCACCTGCTCCTCGTCGGCATCACCGGCGCCGCGTTCGGCCACGGCCAGGGTGTGTCGCCTCAGGTGCGTGCCGCGATCGACCGCGTCGTTGACGAGTTGTGTCGGGAGAGGGTGACGGCCGATGTGCATGAGTGAACCGGCCCAGCTCCTCTCGATCTCGCGCGACCGCAGCGAAGCTGACGTGCGTGTCCGGGGCGTGCAGCGCCGGATATCGCTCGCGCCGTTGAGCCTCGACGGCGTCGAGGTGCGCGAAGGCGACTGGGTGCTCATCAGCGTCGGCCTGGCGTTCGCCACCATCGACGACAACGAAGCACGCGCCCTCGAGGCCTTCCTGGCAGGTGAGGAACCACCATGACACAGCAGACCCGCACAGCCGCACGCGCCGGGATTCCGCGCACACGCGCCTGGGGACTGGGCCTGGCATTCGTCACCGCCTGCATCAGCGGTGTGGCGATCTTCGTCAACGCACATTTCGTCCGGCAGGTCGGCGACGCCACCGTCTACACCACCGCCAAGAACGGCGTGGCCGCACTGGTCCTGCTCGCGGCACTTGGCCTCACGACGCTGCGGCGCGGCATGCGCGTCGCAGAACACACGCCTGCCCGTCGTCACCTGCCCGCACTGATGGCGATCGGTGTGATCGGCGGCAGCGTGCCGTTCGTGCTCTTCTTCGAAGGTCTCGCTCGCGCCGACTCGGCCGCACACGCCGGATTCATCCACAAGACGCTGGTGGTCTGGGTGGTGCTACTGGCCGTCCCGTGGCTGCGGGAGAGATTCACACTGTGGCATCTTGCCGCAATCGTGCTGCTGCTCGCCGGCCAGGTGCTTCTGGTCGACCACCTGGCGCTGCTGCGTCTCGGTACGGGCGAGAGGATGGTGCTGCTGGCCACCCTGCTGTGGGCGATCGAATTCGTGCTCGCGAAGCGGCTGCTGGCCTCGCTCGGTTCACTCGCGGTCGGTACGGCTCGTCTCGGCATCGGTATCGGCATCCTCGGCGTCTGGGTGCTAGCAACGGGCCGGGGCGGCCTGCTGGCGACGCTAACCGCCCAGCAATGGACGTGGGCGATCATCACAGGCTTCATCCTGGCCGCATTCGTCGCCTCGTGGTATGCGGCGCTCGCCCGGGCGCAGGCGATCGATGTGACGGCCGTTCTCGTGTTCGGGCAGGTCGTCACGGCTGTGCTATCGGCGGCATACGCCGGGGTGGCGCTGCGTCCCGACGTCACGGCTCTGGCCCTGATCAGCGTCGGTACCGCGTTCGCCGCGGCGGGCGGGGTGCGTGCCGCCCGCGTCGAGGTCATCGAGGCCCAGACGTGAGCGCCGACATCGCCCAACGACGCGCCGAAGCGGGGATGCTCCGGTTCGCTCGCTACGCCTACCCGCCGAACGAGCTCGGCTACTGCGGACCCGACGAATCCCGGACGCTGCTGGAGCAGGCCGCAACGAAGGTCGCCGACCCGGGGCTGGCCGCGCTCGCTCGTGGCTTCGACGGCGCGTGGCCGTACCTGCAGTTGATCGCCGCCGCCAACGGCACCGGCGCACTTGATGCGCGAGTGGTTGAGGCCTACTGGATCGGTAGCCCGCTACTCGACCAGGTTGGTCCCGCAGCGTTGTATGACTCGCTCGAACAACGATTCAAACCGCGCATGGGTCGCCGCTGGAGGGCGCTCGCGGACACCCCGTTGGACGACAGCGTGCCGCATCACAACTTCCATGTGTTCGTGGTCTACCCATGGGTCGGCATGCTCCGGCTCGGAACGGTCGATGAGCCACTGCGCGTCCTCGACCGTTGCCGCATCAGGTGGGGCACCATCGAAAAGCTCGAGGCGGCACGGGCGCTGCTTCGGGTGCGTCCGATCGTCTACGACGGCAGCCGGCTCCACCTCGGCGAACCCACGACCGAGACCGCCACCGTCGCGGCCAACGGCTTCGGGCTTGCCGGCGACCTGCGCGAGGGCATGAGGGTGTCGCTGCACTGGGACTGGGTGTGTGAACCCCTCACCACGTCGCAGGTCCGCGCACTGGGCCGACAGACTCTCCGGGCACTCGCGGCCGCCAACCGCGTCCTGGGACGGCCCGTCGCGCACGTGTTTGAGTGATCAGGGCCAACTCGCGATCGGGGGGCAGGCATTCGCGCGTCATCGAGCCCCGGGCCGGCCGTTCATCGTCCCGCGTCATGCTCGTGGTCCGCTGTGGCGGAAGCAACGCAGTAGGTTCGTGTCGACGATGTGGCAGCGCTGCCGACCGCCCAGTCGTCGCGCCCTGAGGCGCGCTCCGGGGCAAGGAAGCGATCTACGACGCGATGTTCGCGCAGGGCTACGAGCAACTGCTCGAACTCGAGGAACAGATTCCCGACGGCTTGCCCGAGGACTGCCCTGACGCCGACTTCACGTGCGCGGGGTTGGCATACTTCCCCAGCCGTGACGCCTTCACCGAGATCCTGGCGGATCCGGACATCAACTACAACGCGAGTTCGTCGTCCTACACCCGCTGGTACTACCCGGACTGACGGCAGCGGCCATCAGTTGTGGTCGCGGGGGATCTTGTGCACCCAGCGTCGGGTGGCAACCCGAGTCTCGCCTTCGCAGGCGTCGACAGCGTTTGTGACGTCGAAGGTCGTGGCGTCGGCCGTCATCGTCGACTCGGTCTCCACGCGCACCGGCAGTGCCAACAGGCAGCCATCGCCCGGACACAGGGGCATGGTCACGGGCTGGGGTGACGGCCACGGACCCGGGCAGCGGCCGCCCCGACGACCGTGAACCGCCCGGAAGATACCGCGCAGTCCACGGCTGGAGCCGTCCACGGCTGCGCTCGTTGCGAACATCACATGGCACAGCCAGCACCCTCCGTGCTGAAGTCGCAACGACTGCCGACGACATGCTCTTGATCATCACGACGGAACGCTGATGCGACCCCTCGCCCCGTTGACGCGCATGGCGATCGCTCGTCCATGGCTCGTCATCACCTCGATCCTGGCCATCAGTGGTGGCCTTGCTGCCGTCGTCCCACAAGCGATGATGGACGATGCGATCGCCGTCGACAATCCTCCGGCACGCACCCAGCAGGCAATCGACGGGGCGTTCGGGCAGCCACGAACGGTCGTTCAGATTCTCGTCGAGGCTCCGCACGGTTCGTTGATCAGCGTCGACGGCTTGCGTGCCAACGAGGCGATCGAAACCGCAGTTCGCTCCTCGCCCGCCGCGCCCCGCCTCGTCGACGCGAACGGACAGCCGCCGATCGTCGGGCCTGTTGCCGATGTCCAGATGGCCGCCTCCATGGCTGGACTGGACACGGCCATGTTGGACGACGATCAGCTTGACGAACTCGCTTCCACTGCCCGCAGCCAGCTGCCCGCAGAGTTCGCCGCGCTGCTCGATGAGCTGGTTGACGACACCAGCACGCCCACACGTGGCCTGGTCCTGGTGTTTCTCGATCTGGCGGATCTCGACGATGACGCGGCGCTGTCGGTGCAGCAGGACCTCGAGAGGGCGGTCGAAGGCGCCGAGCTGCCCGAGGGTTTCAGTGCGGAGGCCTTCAGCTTCGGACTTCTGCTCGGCGGCAGCGACATCGGGCCCGAGGTCGGCCGGCTCTTCGGTACGGCACTCGTGATCATCCTCCTGGTGCTGTTCGTCGTCTACTGGGTCCCGCCGGGCGCCGGTCAGCGGATTCGTATCGCACGGCGAACAACGGCAGACGTCTCACTGACCCTGCTCGTCATCGTCCTCGCCGTCGTCTGGATGCAGGGCGCCGGCGTCCTGCTCGGACCGGCCTTCGCCGGACTCATCGGTCCCTTCTCACCGCAGACCCAGATCGTGCCGATCCTCATCGTCGGCCTCGGCGTGGACTTCGCCATCCATCTGCTCGCCCGCTACCGCACACAGACGGCGGCCTCCAATGACGTCGCCCAGGGCCTCGACGGCACGATGCGGACCGTCGGCCCGACCTTGGCGCTGTGCACCGCCGCGACAGCGATCGGCTTCCTGACCAACCTGGCGAGCCCGGTCGACTTCCTGGCCACCCTCGGAGTGCTCGCTGCGCTCGGCATCACGGCCGCGTTCGTCCTCGCACTCACCCTGCTGCCTGCCGCACGCACGCTGCTCGACCGGCGCGCACAGCGCCGCGGCACGCTGCCGGCGCACACCCTCGGCGACGCCCAGCACCGCGGCCTTCCACGGGCGATGGCAGCCACCTCGGTGCTGGCAGAGCGCATTCCCGGGACGACCGTCGTCGTGGCAATCGCCCTGACGGTGCTCGGCGCCGTCGGATTCACCCAGCTCGACACCGAATTCGAACTCACCGACTTCGTACCGCAGGACTCCCCGCGTCTCGAGACGTTCGAAACGATCGCAACGTCCTTCAACGGTGGTTTCGAGGAAACGACCCAGGTTCTGCTGCGCGGCGAAGTTCGCGACGCGCAACGTGAAGGCAGCATCGACAACGCCGTCCGCGACCTCGCCCGCGTCGACGGTGTCGAGCGGCTCGGTGACACCGCTGACGCGACCATCACGATCACCGAGGACGGACGTCTTGGCCGACTCGAGCTACGGACGACAGCGGGCCAGTCCGGCGCGTCGCAGCTGGCCGAGGACATCAGTGCCGCGCTCACGCCACTCGAAGACAGCGGGATAGAGGTGGCCGTGACCTCATCGCGGCTCGTGCAGGCGCGGATCGGCGAAGACATCGAGGACGCGCAGATCACCTCGCTGCTGATCGCGTTGGGAGCGGCGATGGTGCTCCTCTCGTTGTACTACCGGGTGAGCCTGCGACGGGCGATTCTCGGTCCGGTGACCGTCCTGCCGGTCGTACTGGTTCTCGCCGCCACGTTCGGGACGATGGCGTTGACCGGCATTCCGCTCAACGCGGTCACCGCCACCCTCGCGGCGCTGTCCATCGGGATTGGCGTGCCGTTCACGATCCACGTCACCGGACGGTTTCTCGAGGAGCGCGAGCACGACATCATCGACGGCAGGCCACCTGCAGCACGTGACGGCGCACTGCGACGCACCGTGGCTCAGACCGGCGGCGCACTCGCGGGCTCCGCATTGACGACCGCGATCGGGTTCGGCGTGCTCACGACATCGACCCTGCGTCCGTTCGAACAACTCGGCTACGTCATCGTGTACGCGATCGTGTACTCGTTCGTCGCGGCCGTGCTTGTCCTGCCGAGCGTGCTTGCGCTGTGGGATCGCTTCGACCAGCGCCCGACGCGACGCGGCCGGCCGGGCCGGCAACGCACGCCGCGTGGCATGCAGCTGTCGGTGTGGACCTCGCGACGCGAGCCGATCTCGCCCCAGCACCGGGATGGTCGGCCCCCCGCGGGCACATCGCAGATCGCCCGCGACGATCCAGTCCGCACGCCGAGCAGCGTCTGATCGGCGTGGACGAAGCTCCTCACTGCGGCGCCGAGTCACGCCCGCAGGTGCGGCACCTGCCGGTCGTCAGAAGACGACACGCACCGCGAGCAGGCCGTCGCCCTGTGCTCGTCCCGACAGGATCCGCGCGAACTCGAGCGCAGCCATCTCGATGCGTTCACCGCCAACACCCCGGCGGAAGTGTCCGCCCGCAGGACCGGTCAGGTCGAGGTCGAACGGTTGCCCGTGCCGGCGAGCCCATTCGGCGACGACGTCCTCCACGATCCGGCCATCCACCTCGGCGTCCTCATCGAAGGAGCGGCCAACGGCCCGTGCGATGTCGAGGTGGTGGAGCCACACATCGCGGCTAAGGATCACATCCATCAGCGCACCCAGCCGGATCGTGGCGGGCATCCCCTCGGCTGTCGAACCACCCGTATCGAGATTTATCTTCTTGCGGCGCAGAAGGCCCGGGGTACGCATGCGTCCGTCGACCGCTGCCGACGCGAGCGAACGGAGCATCGCCGCCCGCTCGGAGTTGTTCACGTGGGCATGTTCGCTCACCTGCAGCGCGTTCATGGCATCGAGCCGATTGCCGCCGTGTTCGTGGCGGTGACGCGCTGCCCATGACTGTTGACGAAGCTGCTCGCGCATCGACGCATGGCTCTTGGCAGCCCCGATCAGGTGGCCGGTCATGTCGGCGACCGTCCACGCGGGACATTCGGTCTGTGCATGCCATTCGTGTTCGTCGAGCTCGTCGAGCAGCGCGAGGAGACGGTCGTAAACGCGCTCGGCCAGCATGCGCGCATCGGTGTCCCGATGGATGCGCGTGATCGCGTCAACATCCACAATGGTCGCCATCGGCCTTCTCCTCCTGAGGGTCGTGATTGCCCCGAAGCAGCTCGCACGTGGCGCCTGCGTCCGAAGCCGGTGTAGCCGCTGCTGCTGCGACCAGTCTGCGGTACACGTCCGGGTCGTCGGCCTGCAGCACGGGTGTCCCGTGGGGAATGCGGCCGATCCATCGTGTCTTGACGCCTGGATTGCAGTGGCCGCTGCCATCCGGCAGCACGATGTAGCCAGAACAGCTCGCCGCACCCGCCATGGCTGCGGCGGACTGTCGCATGACCGCTTCATGGGACGCACCGTCGGCGAGGTCGCTGAACAGGCGCGTGGCATCGAGCTCGTCACAGGTCATTGCTGCCGCACGGATCTCGCCGTGCACGCTGATACAGCGTGACCGTACGAAGAACGCGTGCCGCAGGGCGAGGTCGAGCTGCTCGGCCGCACGCTCGGACTGACGTCGGGCCGCCTGGACAGCCTGGGCGGCCAGCAGCGACGTCACCGGGTACTCGTCGAGTCGGCTCTGCCACAGCGACCACCCGAACTGCGGGGTCAGGCTCGCGCACAGCGGGATCTCCGCGTCGATGACGCGACGCGACAAGGGGCGGTCGTTGAGCACTTCGAGGGGATGCGCGAGATGCACGATCGCCACGTCGTCGTCGAGACCGAGCGCAGCGCGAGCCTCGTGAAGCCGCACGACCACCACGGTCGCCCACGGACAGGCGACGTCGGAGAACACCACGACCGACCAGGCTGCGCCAGCGATTGGTTCTGGTGGAACGACGCGACCGGCGTCGACGCCACTGGCCGGCGCACCCAAGGCCACCCCACCCACCACGTATGCCGATCACTGTACGCATTTCCGAACGGCATTCACCCTACCGGCCGTGCGCCGAATATGCAACGGATTTCCGAATGCCATTTTGGTAACGTGTGGCGTCACCGTCCCAAAGGCACCCATGGATCGCCGGACGCGACGCCACGAACAGACCCGCCAGGAGATTCTCGCTGCCGCGTGGACACTGGCGCGCGACAAGGGACTCACGGGCTGGTCGTTGCGCGAACTCGCAAACGCGGTGGGGATGCAGGCCCCGTCGCTGTACGGCTACTTCGACGGCAAGGACGCGATCTACGACGCGATGTTCGCGCAGGGCTACGAGCAACTGCTCGAACTCGAGGAACAGATCCCCGACGGCGATCCCCAGCAGCGACTGCGATGGGTTGCGCGCACATTCGTCGACTTCGGTGTCGCTGACCCGGCTCGCCTGCAGCTGTTGTTTCTCCGGGTCATCCCCGACTTCGAGCCGTCCCCAGCGTCCTACACGCTCGCCGAGCAGATGCTCGAGCGGCTACGCACGTGGTGCGCCGAGGCAGGACTCACCGACGAACGGGTGATCGACCTGTGGACTGCGATGGTGACCGGGCTGGCCACCCAGCAGGCGAGCAACGATCCCGGCGGGCAGCGTTGGCGTCGCCTCGTCGACGACGCCGTGGACCTGCTGCTCACCCACCGGGAGAGCTGATCGCTTGCGACCGCATCGCCTGCTACTGGGCAGGCGCCATCGCGCCGAGCACCATGCCGCCGTCGACGGTCAGGTCCGCACCGGTGACGAAGGACGACTCGTCGCTGGCAAGGAAGGCGACCGCGGCACCGATCTCGAACGGTTCTCCGATCCGCGGGATCGCGAACGCGGCGAACATCGCGTCCTCAGCACCTGCGGCCATCGGTGTGCGCACCCCACCCGGGTTGATCGCGTTGACCCGGATGCCGTCACGCCCGAGGTCCATCGCGGCGCATTTCGTCAGACCGCGAAGTCCCCACTTGCTCGATGAGTAGGCGCTGAGTCCCTGCATCGGAACGACGCCGGCAGCCGACGCGATGTTGATGATGGATCCCTTGCCCTTGGCTCGCATGTCGGCAACGACCGCCTGGATCCCCAGGAAGGGGCCAACCAGGTTGACGTCGTAGATCCGCCGCAGCTCGTCTTCGGGCATGACGTCGACCGGCGCCTGGCCGAGGATGCCGGCGTTGTTCACCAGCACATCGACCGGTCCGAACGCCTCGTGGGTCGCGTCGATCGCGGACGCCCATGACGCCGCACTGGTGACGTCGAGGTGCACGAACACGGCCGCGTCGCCGAGCTCGTCGGCGAGGGCCTGCCCTTCATCGTCAAGAATGTCGGCGATGACGACCTTGGCGCCTTCGTCGACCAGACGACGGACTTCCCCTTCGCCCATGCCGCGTGCACCACCGGTCACGATGGCGACCTTGCCATCCAGCATTCCCATGTCGCAGACCTTTCGACGGAAACGTGCCGACCCCCCAGGGCCGACTGCTCGCCGCGATGCATCGGGGCACCGCAACTGAGTGTCACGAGCGTGCCCGGGCAGGTCACACCCAGCGAGAGGACAAGGTCCCCGTTGATGCCCCCGATTGGCCCCGGACGACGTAGGCGCCAGTCGGCACCGCTCGCGAGGACCCGCAGCGTCAGGGACGGACGACCAGGCGGGACCGCACGATGAGGCGAATGACGACGAGCCCAGCAAGCACCAAGGCGGTGGTGACAGCAGTCGCGGCCGGCCAGCTGGCCTGGAACGCCTGAGGGATGAGGCGGTCCGGGAAGGCGACGACCCCGATGAACGCACCCCACAGGCCGATGTAGGTCCCGATCATGTGTGCGGCGTGCGAAACACGCTCACCGCGGCGCGCGTGCCACAACCCCATCGTCAACGTTGCGATCGTCAGCGCGCTCAGCACGTGAATCCAGCTGAACGAGCCCGGGCGGATCGTCTGGATGAAAAACGACGACAGCGCCGTCAGATACATCAACCCCACCCAGATCCGGCCGATGATCCGGTGCGGACGATCGCCTCGAGGGCGACGGATCAGGTTCGCCGGGCCGAGCACCATGGCGAGTCCTGCCGCTGCGGAGTGCAGGGCGACCAGGACACTCCAGGCGTGAACGGTCTGGACCACCACATCGCCGCCTCTCCCCCGCCCAGGACAAGGTGCGGGCGCACGCAGGGTTCACCTGGCCATACAGCGGGGGCACGATCGTGCACGCTCAGGCACGGACGGTAGCGTCGCGAGCTCGATCCGTGCATTCGCACCTCGCGCGCACCGATCGTTGAGTCATCCGACGCACACGACCGAAGGACCAGCGTGACCTCGAAGCTGACCCGCACTCTGACTGCCGCAATGTTCGCCGCAGCCTTGGCCCTCGCCGGCTGCGGCGGCGGCCCCGCCAGCGAAGCCGACGCGATCGCCCAGGACGCCTGTGACCTCATCGCGGAGCTTCAGGGCCTCGATGAGCAGGTCATGGACGGCGACATGGACGCCATGGACGAGCTCGACGACGCGTTCATGCGGATCGCCGAACTCGAGCAGCGCGCCAACGACGCCGGCATCTCGGACGACGAGATGATCGAAGCGATGGAGCGCAACTGCCCCGAGCTCGCCAACGAGTTCTGATTCGTCGTCCGTCCGACAGTTCAACCGTGTGGCCCGGTTCCCGAGTCGTGGAACCGGGCCACACGCCGTTCGATCTTGCATACTTGACCGGTGAACGGGACACCAACGACCACATCGCGGGCGCATCATGCGGCCGTGGAACGCTTTGCGTACACGAAATTCGTCCCACCGGCACTCGACGACCGTGTCGCCACCGACCATGTCGTCGCCCGCCTGGCTGAGGCGATCACTGCCCGGCCACTGACGATGCTCACCGCGCCCGCGGGCTCAGGCAAGACCACAGCACTGGCCGCGTGGGCCGCGACGGCGGCGACGGATGTCGTCTGGGTTCGGCTCGGCCCCGACGACGATGAACCATCAGGCCTGGCCGTCGCACTGCTCGAAGGTGGGCGCCGCCAGATCGACGCCGGATTCGGTGCGCGGCTCGGCCACCTGCTCACCTACACCGGACCGGCAGCGACGGCACGCCAGTATGCCGTCGCGCTCGTCAACGACCTCGGCGAGTGCGACCCGGTCGCCCTCGTCCTCGACGACACGCACGAGCTCACCGGCGAGGACACGTGGCAGCTGCTCGACGAAGTACTCGAGCACCTTCCACCCCACGTCCGCATCGTCCTCGGCAGCCGAACCGAGCCGCAACTCGCCCTGCCGCGCCGGCGTGTTCGCGGCGAAACCACGGAGTTCGGCCTCGAAGACCTGCTCCTCGACAACGACGCGATCGCACGTGTGCTGGGCCACGAAGCAACGGCGACCGACGAGGACATCGACGCCGTCGCGCGGGCCAGCGGCGGCTGGCCGGCCGCGGTGCGGCTCGCGACCACCCGGGTGTCGGCTGGTCAGCGGCAGGGACCGGCGTCCCCAGGCGGGACACTGCCCCGCCTGCAGGACGATCTGCACTCGTTCCTCGCCGCAGAGATCATCGACGAACTGCCCGAGCAGCTACGCACGTTTCTTCTCGAAACCTCCATCCTGGACGAGCTCTCCGTCGAGGTGTGTGATGCGGTCACCGGTCGCAGCGACAGTGAATCCGTGCTGACAGACCTCGACCGACGCAACCTGTTCGTCACCCGGCATCGTTCGATCGGCGTCGACACCTGGCGCGTCCACGATCTGTTCAGCACCTTTCTGCGTGAACAGTTGCGGGCCTCGTACACGCCCGAGCAGATCACCGAGCTTCACCGGCGCGCCGCTGGCGCGCTTGCCCCGATGCGTGCGCTTCCCCACCTCGCCGCTGCGAACGAGCACACGCGCGCGGCGCAGATCATCCTCGAGATCGGAACGTCAGGGCTCGAAACGAACACGATCATCGCACTCGGACCTGCCGTGCGTGCACTGCCCCCGGAGGTGCTCGCGACCAACCATCGCCTGATGATGCTGATGGTGTGGCCCGAACACGTGAAGGGAGAGGCGCATGCGATCGTCCGCGCGCTCGAACCACTGCGCGATGAACTGATCGCGACCGGCCGGGATCCGCAGGCCGCGGAAGTGAACACGATGCTTGCCGAGGCCTTCCTGCAGCTCGGCGACCAGGACCGTGTCGGCCAGGCCGTGGAACACGCGTTGGCGCACGTCAGCGACGCGTGGCGGCCCACCGTGCTCGCCGCGGCGACCTGGTGGCACTTCTACCGCAATGATTGGCCCGGGCTGTCACATTGCATCGGGCAGGCCGTTGATCTCACGGTGCGTTCGGGCGACGCGAGCATGGGCCGACTCGTCGGCCCGGCACTGTCGCCGGTCATGGCCTTCGTCGATCAGGGGTACGAGTGGCTCGCCGATGCGACAGCCCGGATCGCGGCCGTGCTCGACGCTGACGACCAGGCGACCTTCACCGGTATGCGGCCGGCCCGCGCAACCACCCCGCTTCTCAAACTCGACGTCGAGCACGCCTCGCGTGAACTGCGGGCATGCCTTGCAGAATCGAACGGTTACGGCCGTATGGCGTGGAAGCACCAGGAGGCCGAGCTGCTCCTCATGGCGCTCTCACGAGGCATCGGGGACCATGCAAGCGTCGCACGGATCATCGGCGACGCCCTGCCACGCATCGACGGGCCCGTGTACCGGCAGTTCCGCCACGTCTACGCCTACGCGGCGATGCGCTCCCACTGGCTCGCAGGTGACCACGACCAGGTGGTCGCTACCCATGACGAGCTGCTCCCCGGCCGGCCGGCGGCTCCCCACGCCGAGGGGCGTGTCGCACAGATGATGGCCGAGGCGATGGTCGCGCGGGCCACCGGACGCGTTGCTGATGCGCTCGACATCCTCACCGAGGCCGAGCAGATCCAGCATGCAGGGCGCTGCTGGTTGTGGGCGGGGCTGCCGGGCCTGGAACGCGCCGACATCCTTCTCGAGCAGGGACGTGCCGCGGCCGCGATCGAAGCGGCCATGCCAACGCTCGATGCGGCATCCCGCATCGGCCCTGGCGTCTTGCTGCCCGAGTCACGTTCGCATCGCTCGGTCCTCGAACGCTGCGTGCGCGCCGGCGTGCACAGCGACGTACTGCGCGTTGTCCTCTCGGCGAGCGGTCAGACACGTGCCCGAGGCCGGCCGTTGACGATCCCCGGAACTGACGAGGCAATCTCGGCACGTGAAGCGGAAGTGCTCGACATGGTCTCGACAGGGGCATCGAATCGCCAGATCGCCGAGGATCTGCACATCAGCGAAGCGACCGTCAAGACCCATCTGACTCGCATTCTGCGCAAACTCGACGCCTCCTCCCGCACCCACGCGGTGGCTCGCGCACGCGAACTACGGCTGCTGTGACCGCCGCTGCCACGTCCAGCACGAGCCGGCCGCAAGCAACTACGACCCGGTGTGCACGTCTTTACGACCTTTGGGTGACGCCGCCTTGACGGTGAATCCGTAGACATGGGCTCGAACGGTACGCACGCCCATGCGAACCGGAGAAGCCAGACCCGTCAAAAGGACGTCGATGCAGACCACGGTGTCGCTGACCCGCCTGACAGCATCCGAACTCGTCGCGAGCATTGCGGCTGGCGACGTATCGGCCAGCGGCGCCGTGGACGCCCACATCGACCGCATCGAAGAGATCGACGGTCCGCTCAATGCGATCGTCGCACGCCGCTACGACGATGCACGACGGGAAGCAGGCGAGGCAGACGCCGCGCTCCGGCGTGGAGAAAGGATCGGGCGGCTCCACGGAGTGCCGGTCACGATCAAGGATCAGTTCGACGTCGCAGGGCTGCCCACGACGTTCGGCGTCAGTCGGCTCGCCGATCAGGCTGCGCGCACGGACGGACGGATGGTCGCCGCGCTGCGTGCCGCCGGAGCGATCGTGCTCGCCAAGACCAACGTGCCGCCGGGGCTCGGCGCCATCGAGACCGACAACGACCTATTCGGGCGTACCAACAACCCCTGGGATCTGTCGCGCACACCGGGCGGCAGCAGCGGCGCGGACGCTGCCGTCGTCGCGGCGGGCGGGGTTCCGCTCAGTCTCGGAGCCGACCTGGGGGGAAGCCTGCGCATCCCTGCCGCGTGGTGCGGCGTCTACACGCTGGTACCGACCGTGCGGCGCCTGCCGATCGACCGACCACCGACGCGGACCGGGGCAGGATTCGAGTTCGCCCAGGCGGGGCCGTTCGCACGCTCCACCGACGACGTCGCGCTTGCGCTGCGGGTCATGGTGGAAGCGGTCGTCGAGCGGCCCACGGAACTCAACCCACCCGTGGCGTGGCGCGAGCCGCACACGGCCGGAGTCGAAGGACGCCGGGTCGCACTGTTGACCGAGATCGACGGGTTCACACCATCCCCAGCGATCCGCCGTTCACTTGGCATCGCCGCGGATGCGCTGCGCAGCGCGGGCGCGCACGTCGAGCCATGGACCTCGGCTCCCGACCCCGCCGAAGCGATCACGCTGGCGTTTCGGGCGTTCACGGCCGACGGTGGCGCGTGGATGTCCCAGCTCCTCGCGGGCGAGAAACCGCATGCGTTGATCAAGGCGGACGTGCAGGCTGCGACATGGCCGAACGCAGCGGTGCGACTGCTCGGCGCCCTCCTGGCAGCGAGTGGGCAGCACCGCGCCGCACGGGCGGTTCGCCGCATGCGCACATCATCGGCCCGGGAGTTGATGGACGTCCTCGGCGATCGGATGAGTTACGTCGCGCGGTTCGTCTCCGCCCTCGACGACGGCCAGTTCGATCTCATCCTCGCACCCGCCACGCCTCTGCCGGCCGTGCCCCACGGCCTGTCGACGAAGCTGCCCGATGTGCACGCACCGTCGGTGATGTTCACCAACATCGGTCTTCCCACCGGTGTGGTGCCGGTGACGCGCGTCGAGCCGTCCGAGGAGTCCGACCGGCCATCGAGCCGTGACGCTGCGATACGCGCCGCCATCACGGCCGAGCAGGGCAGCGCGGGGCTTCCGGTCGGCGTGCAGGTCGCTGCGCGCCACTGGCGCGAAGATCTGGTCCTGGCCGCGATGCACGCCATCGAATCCGCCACGTCGCTTCGCCCCGACCATCCTGGGATGCCGTCGTTGTGACCTTCGACGGTGCGCCTGCGCCACGGCGCTGACGCACCACCTGACCGCACCAATCGAACCGACAAGGAGAAATGATGACCGAGACAACCACGACCCGGACCCCACGGTGGCGCCTCGTCGTCTTCTGGCTGCTGTTGCTCATCCTGCTGGTCCTGCATCTTGGCGAGCGACCCGAGCAACTCGGGTTCGTCGTCACCGCGTTCGGTGGCTACCCGGAAGGTGCGGGCGCCACACACGAGATCCATATGTTCGCGCAGGGAGTGTTCGCCTGGGTGCTCGTCGCCGCCGTTCTCGTCCAGTTGCGTCGTCCTGCCCGGCAGGTCGGAGCCGCGTGGGTGTACGGCGTCGCGTCGGTACTGGCGTTCACCATGGTGCTGGCGATGGTCGACCTGCCGGCCGACGTCGTCGGCGTGGTCGCGGCGGCGATCGTCATCGCAGCCTTGGCGTTCGTCGTTCACCCTTCTTCGTTGCGTGCGAAGTTCAGCTCGGTTGCACGCCCAAGCGCCCTGCTGTTCGTCCTGGTCGCCGTCGCAGCCGTACCGCTCGTGGTGTACGCGGCCGGGCAGCTCAACATCCACGCTGCCTCGGGTCCGCACGACGAGCACTACGCATTCGGCCACTGGGTGATCATGGCCGTGTACGCGTTGCTCGCGCCCGTGCTGGCTGCGGTCGCGGCTTGGAAGGTCTCGGGCTGGCGTTTCGTCGTGTGGGTGTCGGCACTGATGGTCGCTGCACTCGGTGTCGCATCGCTCGGCATCGACGCGGCATCCCAGTTGTCGACCCTGTGGGCGGTGCTCGCCATCGTGTGGGCGATCGGGTTCATCGCCGCCGGCGAACGAGAAGCGCGCGCGGAGGTCGCGACCGAGACCGCCTCACACGCTGCACGTACATGAGCGGCCAATCACCTCGTGGGGCCCCTGGCGGTTAGGGCAGCTCCATGAGGGAGCCTTGCGTGGGATACTGCTGCGCATGGCTCATGCAACGTCTGCGCGCGGTACCGGGCGATGACCTCGTCCCGCCCGGTACCGCCGCGGCTATCGCCGTCCGGCGGCATCCGTTCCACGCTGCCCGCACCCCGCGCCGCCGGACGGCGAACGCTCGTCATCGTGTTGGCGGGGCTGGTCGCCGTCGGTGGTGTCCTGGGCCTGGGTGGGCGCCATGACGTGTTCGGCTTGTTCGCCGACATCGACGAGGCACGCGGCCCTGCCGACAGCGAGGCTGCCGATATCGACGACCGAGGCGAGGTGCCCGACCCGGGCGAGTCGGAGACGCTGACCGAAGACGAACCGCCGGGCGAACGACGACTGCCGTTGCCGGAGTTCCACGCCAACGCCCAACAGATGCTCGGCAACCTGCCACGACTCGAAGAGTTGGCGGCGCTGACCAATGAACCCGCGGTGGCCGATCGTGTCGCTGAACAGATTGCGCACATCGCCGCGCTCGACCGGCTCGCCAACGTCACCGTCGACGGGTACGAACAATTCACGATCGACACCAGCCGACGCGGCGTGTTCGCATCCGCCGAGAACTACCACGAATCGATCGAACCCGGATTGTTCGTCGTGCACTGGACAGCGGCCGGCTACGACGACGTCGACCATTTCGTGCGGGCGATCACTCCCCATCGCGTGCAGTTCTTCATCGACGAGCAGGCACGCGTCTACGACCTGTTCACCGACGATCAGCGCTGGCCGGCGCACGCGCTCGGTGTGAACGAGTTCGCGCAGGGTGTGGAGATCGAAAGCGGCGAGTTCAGCGGCGAGCATTCACCTGTGTTCGGGATCACCCCCGACCAGCTCACGCAGACGGTCTATGTCGCGGTCGCATTCCTGCACCGCAACGACCTGCCGGTCGACGAAACCACCATCATCGGCCACTTCGCGGCGGACCTGATCTTCGCAAACCCGTTCTACGACCCCTACACCGGCACGCTGGCTCCTTCCGGCTCGATCCGCAAGTTCGATCCGCCGGAGGAACTCATGGAGGTCATCGTCCGCAAGGCCAGATCCCTCGATGCTGCACTGCGGCGCGCCGAGGCCGGCGACCTGCGCCTGTAATCCGACCCCACGCCAGTACCCCCGTGGTGTCATGGCAGGTAGATCTCGGCGATGTGCGTGACCCGGCCTCCTGCCACCTCGATCTCGAAGATGGCGAACTCACGGTTCATGGCTGGGCGGCGCCCGGACAGGAAGTCGGCGAGTCCGACCTCCGCCCGCTCGCACAACTGCGAGCAATCGATCACCTCGACCGACGCTCCCGCGACGTCGATCGACACCATGGCAGCATCGAGGTCGCGAATGTAGAAGTCGTTGGGAAGATCCTCGCCGGCACCGATTTCCCCGGCATCGCGTGCCGCGTCGATCGCGGCCTGGCCATCGAGCATCTCGACCAGCTCGATGTCGACGACGTTGACCGGCGGGTCGAAACGAACGATCCGCGCGAGATGGGTGCCGTCGGTCAACGCCACCCCGGCCCCGTCGTCGAAGCTCGACAGCGCCGGGAGCGGCGTGTTCGCCACGATCGCGTCGATGTAGAGCTGGACGAGACCGAGATCGTCGGGAGTGAATTCTCCGAGGCGTTCGACGCACCCGTCATCGGCGTACGCGCCGGCGGTGATCGTGACGTGCGAGCCGTCGTGGATCGTGTAGTACACGCTGTGGCGTTCGACCTCGCGCATCTGGGCGTCGGTGAGGCGGAACCCGACGCGTAGCCCGCGCTGGCCGGCGACGTCGACGACGGTCGCGGGGATCTCCTCGAACGTCAACGTCGGGCAACCGATCGCTCGATCGTCACGCATCGTGTCGATGAAGTCGGCGCCCCTGGCTTCGAGATATTCATCGGCGTCATCCACGTCGTTCGGCGTCGGATAGTCCGTCAGTTCGACGACGCCGACATAACGGTCGCCGTCGAAGAAGCACAGCATGGGTGCCTCTCCTTCGCAGTGCGACACCGTCCAGCCGTTCGGCAGCGTCAGCGTGAACGCCGCCTCCCAGTCGGCGACCAGTCCGCTCAGGTCCTCCATGGGCTCGTCGGCCGGCTCTTCTACAGCCGGGGTCTCTGGTTCCTCGGGCTGCGCATCCACGTCCCCCGTGGACGTGCAACCTGCGGCGACGGCCGCCAGCATGAACAGACCTGCCCAACGCATCGACAGGGACATCAGCAGTCCGATCCCGGTGTCGATTCCCGTGACCGACGCACCGGCACTGTTCTGACGTCACCGGCTCCTGATGGGTTGCGTGGCCGCGGTGGCGCGACGGCGGGGGGCTCGACGATGCCGCGATCGCTCGGCAACCAGATCAGGATGCTCGCGCGCGGCGTACAACGTCGATGAGCAGCGCGGCGACGACCGCCCCGAGGATCGTCAGCGACGCGGGTCCGATGCGCTCCATGAGTCCCGGCGCGGTGAGCAGAATCACACCGAGGGTCCCCATCACCATGCCGCCGACGAGTTTGAGCAGCCGTCCCTGATGCTGCTGCAGCCGTTCGATCCGCAGGGTGACGAGCACGACAAAGAAGACGAGGAGTTCGTCTGCAACGTAGATGGCCAGGTAGAGCGCGAGCAGAGCAGCGAACTCGGCGCCGGCGACACCTTGCGTGTGCATGATCCCCGACCAGATCACGGGCAAGCCGGCCGTGCAGGGCAGCTCGACCAGCGCGATCCCGGCCGCCATCGCGATCGTGAGACCGAAGGTGGCCAGTAGCGAGCGATCCGTGTCGCGAAGGGCCCGGCCACCGCGATAGATGCGCGGCTTCGCGCGCTGCGGAATCGAGAACGAGAAGCCTCTGCCGTGCGTGAGGTAGTCCTTGATGTTCACCGCACCGATGACGAGCGCGAGCGCGGCAACACCGACGCGAATCGCGCCCAGGTGCTCGACGAATCCGAGGACGGTGAACACGCCAGCGATGAACACCCCGTAGATCAGTCCGGTCACCGTCAGGAAGGTCGCGCCGATCAGTGCGATCCGCCCTCGGCTCGCACCAGCGTTGACGACCATTGCGAGCAGCACCATCAACACCCACAACGAGCAAGGGTTGAAGCCGTCAACGAATGCGATGAGCATGGTCGCCGCGATCGCGGATCCCGAAGCCGCATCGATCGCGCCGATGAACGGCATATCGATGCTCGTGGAGGGATCGGCCACCTCGGGTAGAACACCGGTGGCGACCGCATCTGAGACGGCGACCCTGATGCCCGCGGCGACGCCACGGTCGAATCCCACCCAGACTCGCTGTCCGAGGACCACGGTGGGTACGCCGGACGCGTCCTGTCCACGAACCGCGAGCTCGTCGATCCACCGTTGTCGCGCTACCGGGTCGCGACTCACGTCATAGCGGCGAACGACGAGCTCGTCAGCGTGCTCGACTTCGAGGTCGTCGAGCAACTGCTCCATCTGTGCGCAGAACGGGCAGCCCTCGGCGCCGAAGTAGACGAGTTCGACGGGTTCGTCTGCTCCTGCAGGTCGTGGGACCCCGACCAGCAGCACCGCGACGAGCGCGACCGCGAACAGACGCACGAACCACGGGCCGATTGCCCGTTTTCGCAGCTGCGCAGTCGGTGTCGCTGCCGGGTCGGCAGCCGTGTGCGACAGCCGGGCTCGCCCACGCGGCCTGCCCGTTCGCCTCAGGCGGCGTGGACCGTCGGCCCGTGCAGCGCGTCGGTGATTGCGCGGTGCGCGTGGTCGATCGCTTCGGTCGCCTCCACCAGCGACTGCAGGGTCACCGCGTCGAGTCCCCCCGTCGCGGACAGGTGCGCGAGCGACGCGCCAGCGTCGACCAACTGCTCGGCGACGTTGGCGCACACGACGCGCGCTTCGACGACTGCCCACTCGTCGATGTCTGTTGCCTCCGAGGCGATCTCGGCACCCGCTGTTCTCGGAATCGACAGCGGATGGTGTTGTACGGCATGCGCTTCGGCGCTCATGGCCAGCGCCTCCTTTGTACGTGCCAGCCGATGATGGCGCCGCCGAGACGCTCGTTTCAGTGCCAAACGGCCCGTTGTCAGACGTTTCATGTAAGTACATGGGCGTCACCGCACCTGGTTCGCACACGCGTGGCACGTCGTCGAACGCTCACCGTCCACCAAGGCGGGCCACGCCCCCACCTGTGCAGTATCCGGCGGCACACACCTCCCCAAGTGCCCTGTCCGGGAGGTCTTGTGCATCTGGCGTCAGACGGTTCCTCTGAGGAACATCTGGGAGCGACCACGACGAGGAGGACCCCGTGGAGATGCCTGACCGTGAGGATCTGCTGGCGTTCGCGCGATCGGCGACGTCGCCGTGCGTATCGATGTTCCTGCCGGTCGAACCGCCCACGTCGCGTCAGGGCCGGGAACCGACACGGCTGCGTTCCCTGATCAACGACGCCCGTCGACGCCTCGAGGCCGACGACATCGACGATGCCGCGATTGAACGACTGCTCGCACCAGCGGTTGCGCTCCGTGACACGACGACACGGCCCTACGCGCAGGCACGAGGTCTCGCACTGCTACTCACGACGGACGACGCACGTGTCCTGCAGCTGCCCGTGCCGGTCGACGAGTACGTCGCGATCTCGCACGTGCCGGACCTGTGGCCCATCGCGGAGGCGTTTGGACCGGATGAACGACTGCTCGTGATCGGTCTGAGCCTTCACCAGGTGCAACTGTTCGAGGCCGCGCGGCACATGGTCACCGACGTGGCGCTCCCCGGTTTGGAGGATGAGCTGGCCGGCCTGCTCGAGCCGGGTGACCGTGAACACACCCTGCAGATGCGTGCCGCTTCCAGCGGGCCGGGTGACGCGGCGTTCTATCACGGTCATGGCGGAGCGAAGGACCTCTCGGACGCACGGCGAGCGAGCTTTCTCCATGCCGTCGACCGCGCACTCAGGCCGGTGGTCATCGAACGGAGCCTTCCCGTGGTTGTCGCAGGCGTCGCGGATCTCGTCGACGAGTTCCGCAAGGCCGCCGGCTTCGAGATCATCGGCACCATCCCCGGCACGCCGCATGACACCGCACCCACAGCCCTGCTCGATGCCGCATGGGGCGTCGCCGACGACTCGGGCCACACGGCGCAAGCTCGGGCACTCGCGCGATTCGACCGGGCGAATGATCAGGGCCTCACCGAGTCGCTGGACATGGCGGCGATCACCCGGGCCGCGCACAACGGTCGTGTTGCGATGCTGCTGGTGCCCGCGGCCGGTGCGGCAGGGCGTGACGACGTCATGCGCGATGCCGTCAACGAAGCGATCCGCGCGACGCTCGAGCACGCAGGCGACGTCGTCCGACTCAGTGTGGACCGTGTCGCGATGGGGCTACCCGCTGCGATCCTGCGCTACTGATGCGGCCGTCGGCCTCGCCATGACCGCGCTGGCGGGTGGCGTGGATGCCACGCGCCGGCCCTTACTATGCCCGTGAACCCGACCGCCCTTCGAGCCGACCCGTAGGGAGCCGCCATGTCATCTCCGTCGCCCGACGCCGCCCCTGACGCTGCGACCACATCGGGAGGCGGCTTTCGTGTCGTCGCCATCGCGCTGCTGGCCACGTTGCTCGTCCAGGCTGCGTTGGCCGGTCCTGCGGCGTTCATGAATCCGGGACTCTTCGAGCTGCACGGTTGGCTCGGCATGCTCACCCTGGTGCTTGCAGCACTCGCCGCGATGATGGCGTTCTTCGGCCGCCGACCTGGATGGATGTCGCTGGTCGCGATGGCGCTCGTACTCGGATCGTTCGCGCAGATCGGGCTCGGCTACGCGGGCCATCGTGGCGGCCTCGTCGTCGCGTCTGCGGTCCATGTGCCGCTCGGTGTGCTGCTCACGGCGCTGTCTGCGGTACTCGCCTTCGCGGCGTCGACGCGGCGCGCGGCGCCCTGACGTCGCCGAGCAGTCGCGTTCAGGCGTCGGCGTCCTCGGCCTGCCATCTGTAGGTGTAGGTCAGACGCTGACCACGGATGAGCATCGTGCGGTACTCGATGGTCTCGCTCCCGCTGAATCCGCGTCGACGCACGGCGAGAAGCGCCTCGCCTTCGGCGAGCCGGAGCTCGCGGGTTGTGGCGTCGTCAGCGATACGCGGTTCGAGTTCCTCCTCGACTGCCGTCAGACGCCGACCGGTCCGACGCAACAGCTCCTCGTAGAGCGCGGTACGCGTGAAATCGACGCCGAGCAGCGGCGCACCGACCTCGTACGGCATCCAGACATCATCCACGGCCAGCGGCTCGTCGGCGGCGAAACGTGTCCGTGCGAGATGCACCAGCTCGGCGTCGGGTGCGAGGCCGAGTTGTGAGGCTGCGAGGACATCACGAACGCACTCGAGCGCCCTCACCTCGGAGCGCTGCTCCAGGCCCTGGTCCTCGACGGACCGGAACAGGCTGTAGAGGCCTCCGAGGGGCTGGGTCAGCCGCGCACTGTTGACGAAGCTTCCGCGTCCACGGTGCCGCTCCACCGCCCCGCGGCTGCGCATCCGGCGCACCGCCTCGCGTGCCGTATGGCGGCTCACGTGGTAATGCTCGACCAGCTCGCGATCGGTTGGGAACCGATCCGCGAAATCACCGGTGGCGATGCGCCGCTCGAGATCGTCACGCACCTGCTGCCACAGGGGTGCGGATCGTTCAGCCACGATGGCGCGCCTGTGTGGGTAGCGCGCCGCTTCGAATGCGACGCAGGTTCACGACGACACCAGTTCGAATCCGAGCTCGCGCAGCCGCGCGTCATCGTCATCGACGAGCACACAGCGTCGCCCGCCCCGAACGAGCAGTGAGGCAGCGATCGACGCCCGGTAGCCCGAGGCGCAGTGCACCCAGACGTCGATGCCGGCAGGCACCTCGTCCATGCGGCGCTCGAGCTCGTGAATGGGGATGTGTTGCGAGCCCGCGATTCCTCCCGCACGCCGTTCATCGCCGCGACGCACATCGAGGATGTGGAGCCGCTCGTCGGCAGCGACGCGCTTGGCGAGATCCTCGAGGTCGCTCACCCGGTAGCCGCTGCGGTCCAAGCCGACACCGAAGGCGTCGACGCCGCCTGTGGCCTGCGCAGCGGGGCGTTCGATGCCGACACGGACGAGTTGCCGTTGCGCTTCGTCGACCTCGTGTTGCGCATCGCCGACCAGTGTGACCGGCATACCCCACGGGACCAGCCACGCCAGGTACGTCACGAACGACGTTCCCACTTCGACGTTGATCGTCCCGGTGACGTGGTCGGCTGCGAACGCTGTGCGGGAACGCAGATCGACCACCCACTCCCCTGCGTGGATGCGTCGGGCCAGTTCGGCGGGATCGGCCTCGACCGCAGGGGTCAGATCGATCGGGCCAGCGCCGACCTTGTTGCGTGGCGCCATATGCGCGTAGTAGCGCGGGTAGGCGTCGAGACCATCGACGATCATGGACACGAACTCGTCGACGTCGGCGGTCACCAACGCCAGGTTCGTGCGGCGCTGTTCGCCGATCGTGGAGATCTGAACGCCGGTGCGCTCGTCGACGTTGCTGGTGTGTTCGTCGGCGGCGGCCGAGGAGCAGAACGAACCGAACCCGTGGGTCGGCAGCACCGTGGTCGCGTCGTCGAGTTCGTCCGCGAGGCGACGTGCCGATGCGTGCTGCAGGCGGGTGAGTTCGTCACGCCGGGCGAGCGAGATCAGGTCGGTGCGCCCGACCGAGCCGTACAGCAGCGACCCACCGCTGAACACCGCCGGCTGTCCGCCGGGGCCCTCGACCACATAGGACATGTGGGTCGGCGTGTGTCCAGGTGTGTGGAGCGCCGTGAGTTCGAGTCGCCCGGTGCGGATCGTGTCGCCGTCGGCGACGCCGTCGAAGTCGAAAAACGCCTCCTCGGCGGCAGCCATGACGTAACGCGCAGCGCTGACGCGCGCGAGCTCGAGCCCCCCGGAGACGTAGTCGTTGTGCATGTGGGTCTCGAGCACATGCGTGATACGCCACGAATTCGACTCGATCACATCGACGATGCGATCGATGTCGCGCTGGGGATCGATGACGACCGCGACGTCACCGTCGCTGATCACGTAGCTGCGGTCACCCAGTGACGGGGTTTCGATCGTGACGATCTGCATGTCGTCCCTGCAACGCGCAAAAACGGAAATGTACGGACTTTTTTGAAGGAGAGCAAGCAGCCCTGACGATCGCAACTCACGACGCGCGGAGAAACCGTGCGAGCCGCATCGCCGTCTCCTCGCTCTGAACGAGACGACGATGGCCCAGTCCGCTCGACTCGACCAGCATCGCGTTCTCCCAGGCGTCGACGAGACGACGTGACGTGGCGATTCCGACGCGTTCATCGTCGTGGTCGTGGAACACGATCGCCGGGATGTCTCGCCGCGGAGGCTGGGTGTCGAACGAAAGCCGCGTCCAGACGTCGGGGCCGTAGCGGCGGCTGATGAACCGGCGCAGTTCGTCAGCGGTCCTGTGCGGCATCGGTGCGATCGCGCGAAAACCGTCGAACGCGGTTTCGATGCTGACCACCGGCGCGAGCAGGCCGACCTTTGCGACATCGAGCCCGTCGCGCAGCGCGATGAGGGTGCCGAGCGCACCCATCGAGTGCGCGACGACATGGTCGGCGCGAACGTGCGTCGCCAACGTGGTGATTGCGTCTGCGAACTGGATGCCATCGGTGCGCATTCCCCGCGTCGTCCCGTGCGACGGCAAGTCGGCCGTGGCGACACGGAAGCCTTCACCGTGCAGCACGCGCGCGATCTCGGACAGGCCCGTCCAGTTGTCGGCCCACCCGTGCGCCAGCAGCACCGTCGGGCCACTGCCTGCCGTACGCACCACGACGCGCCGTCGCATCGGCGGCAAGCCGCCGGTCGACGCAAGCGCCAACTCGATCGTCTCGGCTCGCCAGGCAACGGCAGGCGTCAGCGGCGCCGCATGATTCGTCGACCGCATGCGCTGCCACGGCACGCTCCACAGCCACGCCGCCAGCCGTCCCGACACCCGCGGTGCGCCGCGCGCACTCAGGCGCATTGCGCCCCACAGGGCGACGGGTGTGATGCGCGAACGGCGCAGCAGCATCCGCCACGCTCCTTCGTAGATGAACGACCCGTGCGGCGTTACGCCGCGCGGCCGTTGCGGTCGGCCAGCAGGCCTGCGAGCACCGACAGCGCGATCTCGGGCGGTGTGCGCGAACCGATGTCGAGTCCGATCGGCCGGTGCACCGATGCAATGGCCGGCTCGTCGACGCCCCGTTCGCGCAGGGCAGCCACGTGCGGCGCTTCGTGGCGGGGGGATCCGATGATGCCGATCCAGCGTGGGTGCGCCGCGAGCAGCGACGCCATGACCTCCCCGAGATCGTCACGATGATGGTCGGTCACGACGACATCGGTCAGTTCATCGACGCCGGCTGACCCGGGATCGCCGATCAGCCGTGCCGCCTGCGCTACTGCCGGGTCGTCGTGGCGCGCGACGTCGGGCTCGAGGAGAACGGTGTCGAAGCCGAGCTCTCGCGCCCAATGGAGCAGCACGCCCGACAACGGCGTCGCATAGACGGCGACCAGCCGCCGGTCGGCGACGTTGACGGACACCTCGCCCTGAGCGATCGCGCATGCAACATCAGTCATCGAGATCCTCGGCCCGTCGACGGCTAGTGTGACGCTACTGCGCCACGGTGCGCTGTCCATCGGATCGATGACCGCATGGCTGATTTCGACGATGTGCGCCGGCTCGGCATGCGGCTGCCCGAGGTCGTCGAAGCGCCTTCCTACCGCGGCAGCCCGGCCCTCAAGGTCCGCACACGCCCGTTCTGCCGGCTATGGGCGCCCTCAGAGCACGCCCGCGACGACGTCCACGACAGCCAGGTGCTGGTCGTGTTCTGCGATCCGGACGAGAAAGAAGCACTGCTCGACGCGCACCAGGGCGTTCTGTTCTCCACGCCGCACTACGCCGGTTACCCGGCGCTGCTGGTGCGTCTGGACGATGTCGACCCGGAGCTGCTCGCTGAACTGCTCGAGGACAGCTACCGCACCCGCGCCCCGCGCGCGCTCATCAGGTCTCTCGATGCGGCGGCGAACGCCGAGTAGGAATCCGCGTGTCGAGCGGGCATGATGCGCCGTTCGCGTCCGTCGTCATCACAGCTGTCCTCCAGGGTCGCCAATGTTGCGCTGGAAAACCTTCTCCACCGTGCTCGCCGTGACGGCATTGGGTGCCGTCGCCCTTGCTGCGCATGCCGAGCCGACACAGGACGAAACGTCACCCGACACGCTCGCACAGGTCGTCGACGACGCCGTCGAGGCCGAGATGGAGCGCTACGGCATCCCCGGCGCGGTCGCCGTCGTCGTGCGCGACGGTGACATCGCCGTCGCGCGCGGCTATGGCCACGCCGACCGGGAGAACGACGTCACCGTCGACTGGCGCGAGACCCGTTTCGACATCGGCTCGGTCACGAAACTGTTCACGGCGACAGCGGTCATGCAGCTCGTCGAACAGCATCAGCTCGAGCTCGACGTCGACGTCAACCATTATCTGGCCGACGTGCAGGTGCCCGAGACGTTCGCCGAACCGGTGACGCTCCACCACCTGCTCACCCACACGGCCGGATTCGACGAGCGGCACTGGGTCGGCTGGTTCACCCTCGACCTCGACGCCGTCGAACCGCTCGGCGAGAACCTGGCGCACAACCTGCCGCCGCGAATCCGCCCACCCGGCCAGCGCCACCAGTACAACAACCACGGCATCGGACTGGCCGGTCACGCGGTGGAGACGGTGAGCGGCGAACCCTTCGACGTCTACATCACCGAACAGATTCTCGAACCGCTGGGCATGGACCGTACGACATTCGGCGGGCCACCGGCAGCCGACGCCTACGACGCTGTCGGCTACCAGCCATTCGGTCCGGACGCGCAACCGGTCGAACCGTGGTATCTGCACCTTCGACCTGCGGGCGGGCTCTGGACGACCGGCGAAGACATGGCGGCGTTCATGCTCGCCCACCTCGGCCACGCGGATCACCACGACGTCGTGCTCGGCGCCGAGGCGATCGAGCGGATGCAGACGCCGCAGTTCACGTCCCACCCGGCCGTGCCAGGCATCGGCTACGGCTTCTTCCAGGGTTCCTCGCACGGCCGGGCGACCGTGGGGCACGGTGGCGGATGGATCGGGTTCGGCAGCCTGCTCGTCCTCGCCCCTGAACAGGATCTCGGGGTATTCCTTGCGTTCAACCACGGATCGGGATCCCTGGCAGCTGGACGTGTCGTCGACGCGGTGCTCGCTGCAACAACACCTGAGCCCGTCGAGCGCATCGAGCCGGCGCCGGCAACATTCGACCCCGATCACTACACCGGCACCTACCGGTGGATCCGCTACGACCGCCACACGTTCATGCGCGTCGTCTCACTCCTCGGGACCCCGACGATGCGGGTCGACCAGGACGCGGACGGAACGCTGACCACGGTCATGGCGCCCGGCCTCGTCGATGACGGCCACTGGGCGCCGTCCGACGATCCCGAGGTGTTCCACGAAATCGACGGGCAGCGCACGCTCGCGTTCGACCTCGCCGGCGACAACGCGACGATGCTGCACATCGCCGGAACGCAACTGTTCCCCATGGAACGAATCGCCTGGTATCAGACCCCGGCGTGGCACGGAACGCTGCTCGCCCTGTTCGCCGTGACCTCCCTGGTCGCCGCGGTCGGCTGGCCTCTCGGATGGCTCAGGGCACGTCGACGGCGCAGGCGCGATCAGGCGCAGCGGCCGGCACTGTCACGCCGCATCGCCGGCCTGAACGGCACCATTGGAGTGATCCTGCTCCTCGGCATGCTCGCGCAGTTCGTCGTCGATCCTGGAACGATGCTCGCACCGGGGACGGTCACCATCGCGCTGCTCGCAGGCGCGCTGCTGCTGGTGCCGGGAACGATCGCACTGTCGGTCGTCGCGGTCACCAGCATCGCCCGGCGTGCTTCGACGCCTTTCGCGCGGGTTCACTCAGCCGTGCTCGCCGTCATCTTCGTCGCCCTGGTGCCCGTTCTCTACCACTGGCGGCTGCTCGGCTTCCACTGGTGACGCCTGCCGACGCGTGAGGTTCGCGTCGCGGCTTTCCATGGCCACGATGCTGGACTCACGTACCGGCGGTCACCACGCGGTCGCGGCCGCGCTCCTTGGCCTCGTAGAGCGCATGGTCCGCGGCTCGCACCAGGGCGTCCCAACGGTCGTCGGCGCCGCGGGTTGCCACACCGACGCTGACGGTGACCGCGTCACCCGACGGCAACAGCAGGGTGCGCAACGCGACGCGGCAGCGTTCCGCAAGCGTTGCTGCAGCGGCAGCATCCGCGCCAGGCGCGACGACGAGGAACTCCTCGCCTCCCCAGCGCCCGAACGTGTCCGCGTCGCGGAGTACCCCCGAGATACGCGACACGAAACCTCGCAGCACCTCGTCACCCGCATCGTGCCCGTAGGTGTCGTTGATGCGTTTGAAACGGTCGAGGTCGAACAGCAGGACCGAAACGGCGCGCTGGGTGCGCTGCGCGTCGGCGACGTGCTGTTCGAGGACCGCCGTCAGATGCCTGCGGTTGTGGGCGCCGGTCAACGCGTCCGTGGTCGCGATCTCGGCCAGCGCCTGGGCACGGGCTTGGGAGGCGCTCATCTGTTCCTTGGTGACGGCGAGGATGTAGAGCAGGGCGACGAACACCGCCTGCATCGTGAACGCCTTGTACAGGGGCATCCCGCGGTGCGGCAGCTCGCTGATCGCCGTCGCGGCAAGCCCTGCGCTGATGATGACCGCGGTCAGGCTCAGCACCCCGATCGACAGTCCGAGCGCGAGACGGCGCGGATAGAACAGGAAGGCGAGCAGGTAGACGACGCACAGCATGACCACGGTCGTGATCAGTTCGGCGAACTCGATGCCCAGTGACGCCGTCGAGAACACGACGACACCGGCCCGCCAAAGAAACGTCGTGGTGATCAGGACAAAGCCGATCAACTCCGCGCGATGCAACGCGATCGGAGACACGGTCAGCGCAGCGACGACGATGAGGCTCAGTGCGGTGACGAGGTACGCCGTCGAGATGGCTCGGTCGGTCGCGATGACGTAGCCGGCCGCGTCGATCGGGATTCCGAGCAGGCATGCGCTGAGGTACGCCCTGCGCTTGACGCGCTCGAGCGGATCGCCCGACGTCGAGTTCCGTTGCACCATGATCCGCCGCTCCTGAAGCGGATCATCGGCACCGACGGCAACGCCCTTGAACGCGACCGACCGCCGGGCGCGCGATTGGCGTGCCCGGCGGTCGTATTGATCGTGGCGGTGGGACTGGTCAGGTCTCGCGGCGCGCCGAGGATGAGGCGGCGACGTGTTGACTGACGTCGCGCATCCCGAGGCCGATGAGCACGAACAGCACGCCCATGCCGGCTGCCATTGCGGCGACACCGAAGGACAGCACCGAGGTGAACAGCGACGCCTGCAGGAACGAGGCGCTCTGTGCGAGGCCACGGCGCTCGTCCTCGCGTGGCAGTTCCGCGTAACGCATGCCGTCGGTCGATTCGAGGACGTTGCGGTCGATCGTCATCGCCTGGCAGTAGGCGGTGAACGGGCCACGCACCGGACGGTCGGCCATGCACACCGCGTCGTCGGGGGTCGTGATGCGCTGGTCGGAGAGCGTGCTGGTCACCATCGTCCATGTCCCGATGGCGCCGACGATCAGGATGACACCGAAGATGACGGCGCCCATGGATGCGGTTTTGCGGAGGTTCATCGCGTAGCTGCTCCTGTCGGCTCTGTGGCTGATGGGCTCAGACTAGAGGTGGCTGCGAGATGTGCTCAGGGCAGCGGTGCCCCACCTCGACGCGCCCTAGTGCCCGTGCGGTCGGGTCCTGTGGCCCTGGCCGGCCCCTCCCCCGCGCAGGGTGCGCAACGCCGTCTACGCCTCGAGGCGTTCGATCATGCCGCGCAGATAGCGGGCCTGACCCGCATGCTGCAGGTTGTCGCTCAGCACGCTGACCAACCGCACCCCCACCGTGACGGGCGGGTCGTAGCGCGTGTCGATGATGCGGCCGAGCTCGGCCTCGTCGACGCCGCCGAGGTAGGACTGCGACGCATCTGCGACCCGCTGGTGGTAGTCGAGCAGGGTGGCGACGTCGTCGGGACGCAACGCCGCAACCTGCTCGGCGGTGTGCCCGTGGCCGGTCTCTGCCGTCCCCTCGGCCAACCCGAACCGCCCGGCCCACCGGCCCGTCTCCCACTGCTGAGGGTGTCCCGCTATCTCCGCGACATGATCGTCCTGGATGCGACTCAGATGCCACACCAGCCATGCGATCGGGTTCGAGCCCGGTTCGGGGCGCCACAGGACGTTGTCGAGGCTCATTGCCTCCACAGCTTGCCGCACGACTTCGGTGATGCGGCGGTAGGCCTCGGCGTAGATCTCTGCGACGTTCATCTCCACTCCGTGCTGGCGACCTCCAGATCATCGTTCGCACAATCCGGTGTGTCGACGAAGCGCGCGCGCGACGCACCCGGCAGAATGTGGTCACACGTCCTCGAGGGCTGCCTGATGCGCGTGACGGTATTCGGTGCGACCGGAGGAATCGGTCGCGCGGTCGTGCACGAATTGCTCACCCGTGGCCACGAACCTGTGGCTGCCAATCCGTCGGCTGATCTGGCCCTGCTCCCGACCGGAACCCGTGTCGTGTCCGCCGACCTGCTGGACGCCGAGCAGGCGCGTCGCGCGGCATCCCACTGCGATGTGGTCGTGATGGCGGCCAACGTCGGCTACCGCAACTGGGCACGCCTGCTGCCGACGATGGTCGACAACGCACGCGACGCCGCCGTCGCCGCGGGTGCGCGCCTGGTGATGGTCGACAACCTGTACGCGTTCGGGTCGCCCTCCACACCCATCACCGACCGCACGCCGGAGGCCCCGACATCACGCAAGGGCATGCTGCGACGTGACCTCGTCGCGTCGTTGCTCTCAGCCCACGAACGCGGCGATACCGCGGTCAGCGTCGCACGGATCAGCGACTACTACGGGCCGGGCGGCACAAATTCTGTCGCGCACCAGTTGATGATCGGGCCTGCTCTCGACGGCAAGCCGGTGCGTACCTACATCGCCGACGACCAGCCGCATACGTTCGCCTACCTGCCCGACGCGGCGAACAGCCTCGTCACCCTGGTCGAACAGCCACGCGGTGACGGGCGTTCGTGGATCCTTCCCGCCGCGCCGGCGGTCACACAGCGCGAGTTCGTCGACCTTCTCGAAGCTGCGGTCGGTGGACCTGTCGAACGGGGCCACGTGTCACCGATGATGCTGCGCGTCGCTGGTGTGTTCGATCGCAACCTGCGGCAGGCGCGTGAACTCGTCGACCAGTGGAACCGGCCTTACGTGGTCGAGGCGCGCGATTTCGAGGCAACGTTCGGCCCCGGTGAGGTGACCGGCCACGCCGAGGCGCTCGCACAGACCGTCGACTGGTTCCGCCGCTACGGCCACCAGCTGGCCTGACGGACGGCTACAGCGGAAAGGCCGAACTCCACAGCCCACGCGGCGACCCCCCGCGACGAGCGAACGCTCATTCGACGTCGACCCAGTCCAGTGTCCGCTGCACGGCGCGTCGCCATCCGGCGTAACCCTCGTCGCGACGCTCGTCGCTCCATGTCGGCTCCCAGCGCCGGTCGGCCCGCCAGTTCGCACGAACTTCGTCGGTGCCACGCCAGAAGCCGACAGCCAGACCTGCTGCGTACGCAGCGCCGAGTGACGTCGTCTCGGCGACCACAGGGCGTACGACCGGCACGCCGAGGATGTCGGCCTGCAGTTGCATGAGGACGTCGTTGACCGTCGCGCCGCCATCGACCTTGAACACGTCGACGTCGACGCCGGCGTCGTTGGACATCGCCCCCGCAATGTCGCGGGTCTGGTAGCAGATGGCCTCGAGCGTGGCACGTACCAGATGCGCCTTGCTGTGCGCGCGGGTCAGCCCGACAATCGCGCCGCGCGCGTCGGAGCGCCAGTAAGGGGCGAAGAGACCCGAGAACGCCGGCACGAAGTACGCGCCCTCGGTGTCGTCAACCGACGCGGCGAGTGCCGCCGATTCGTCCGCGTGCGTGATCACGCCCAGCTGGTCGCGTAGCCACTGCACGGCGGCGCCGCTGACGGCGATCGATCCCTCGAGGCAGTAGACCGGATCGGATGCCTCGAACTGATAGCCGACCGTCGTCAGGAGCCCATTCGCGGACCGCACCGCCTCAACGCCGGTATTGAGCAGCAGGAAGTTGCCGGTGCCGTAGGTGTTCTTGACCTCGCCAGGTTCGAAGCAGGCTTGCCCGACGGTTGCCGCCTGCTGGTCGCCGAGATCGCCGGTGATGGGGACCTCGGCGCCGAACGGCCCATCAGCCCGGGTCGATCCGTACGCCGACGGGTCACTCGAAGGCCGGATCGCCGGCAGCATCGACCGTGGAACGTCGAAGAGTTCGAGCAGCTCATCGTCCCAGTCGAGCGTCGCGAGATCCATGAGCATCGTGCGGCTCGCGTTGGTGGGATCGGTGATGTGGACGCCGCCGTCGCGGCCACCGGTGAGGTGCCACAGCAGCCAGGTGTCGGTCGTTCCGAACACCGCGTCGCCACGTTGGACACGCTCACGGACCCCGTCGACGTTCTCGAGGATCCACTGCAGCTTGGCACCGGAGAAGTAGGTCGCAGGCGGAAGTCCCGTGCGGTGGCGGATCAACTCCCCGGCGCCCGTTCGCTCCAGGTGCGCTGCGATCCGGTCCGTACGCGTGTCCTGCCACACGATCGCGTTGTAGAGCGGGCGGCCGGTCGTCCGGTCCCACACGACGGTGGTCTCGCGTTGGTTGGTGACGCCGAGCGCGCACAGGTCGCTGCCGCGCAGTCCGGCCTGGGCGAGCCCCGATTCGACGACGGTGCGCACACGTTCCCAGATTTCGATCGGGTCGTGTTCGACCCAGCCGGCCCGCGGCAGCAGCTGGGTGTGTTCGAGCTGCCGCCGCACGATTTCGCGGCCGGCGTGGTCGAAGACCATGAAGCGGCTGCTCGTCGTCCCCTGGTCGATCGCACCGACGAGCGTCTCAGTCACCGCCGGGCCCGTCCGTCCGTGAGGTGCCGACCGTGGTCTGCGGGCTGAGGACACGCTGCACCAGCGAAAGCAGCGTGTCCAGGTCGTAGGGTTTCGCGAGCAGCCCGGCAGGCGCAGGCCCCTCGTCGTGTTCGGGCAGCTCGACGGGCCCGCCGCTGGTCAGCACCACAGGAACCTCCGGACGCCGCCGACTCACGTGCTCGAACAGCACATGGCCACTGCCGTCCGGCAGCGACATGTCGGTGATGACGAGTTCGACCGCCGAAGCATGTTCGTCGAAGGCTCGTAGCGCCTGGTCGAGGTCGCCGGTGTCGATGACCGTGTGCCCTGCGTTGCGCAGCGCACGCGCAGTGATGGCCAGCAGCAGCGTTTCGTCGTCGACGAGCAGGATCGTCGACGAACGCTCATGCGGGACACCGGCACGAGCCCGGTTGCCTGCATCGTCGCTGCGGACACCTTCGACCGCGGCAACCGGCAGCAGGGTGCGGATCGACGCGCCAACATCGGTGTCCTCGATGTCGGTCACGCCTCCGACCCCGGTCACGATCGCGTGCACGCTGGCCAGACCGAGCCCGCTGTTGTCGCCGCCGGGCTTGGTAGTGAAGAACGGGTCGAAGACCCGGTCGCGGATGTCGGCAGGGATACCAGGGCCGTTGTCGTCGACACGCAACTCCAGGACACGGTCGGGCGCACAGGACAATCCGTCGGGTGGGTCGACTTCGAGTGCGGCTCGAGCGTCGAGGTTGATCGTCGCTGCGCTCACCGTGACCAGCGCACCGGAGACAGAGCCGCACGCCTGCGCCGCGTTGACCACGAGGTTCGACAGCAACTGGTCGACCTCGGCGGCATGCAGCCACACCTGCGCGTCATCCTCGATTGCGACACGCAACGTCACGTTGCGGGGCAGCGCGGCGCGAAGCAGCGGCACGATCTCGTCGACACGCTCACGCAGCACGATCGGTTGACGGTCGATGTCGGCGGCCTGCCCGAAGACGGTCACGCGACGCACGATGTCGCTCGCACGGCGAACGGCTGCCACGAGCAGATCCATGTCGCGCTCGAGCCCGTCGTCGTGCGGCCGCGCCCGGCGCATCTCTGCGAGCGCGAGGATGGACGCCAGAACGTTGTTGACGTCGTGTGCGATGCCCGTGGCGAGCGTTCCCAGCAACTCGAGGCGGTCCTGGCGCCGGGCACGCTCCTCCATCTGTTGACGGCGCACCATCTCACGTTCGAGCTCATCGGTCTTTGCGACGAGCTGTTCGTGACGCTCAGCGAGCGACGCTGCGGCGTGCTCTTCATCGGCAAGGGAGCGTTCGAGACGTTGCAGCAGAACCGCGCACGGCAGCGCAACCACGGTGTTGGCGAACAGGAAGTTGAGTGTGATCAGCAGCCATTCGAGTGTGCCGTCGACGCCCGGGACGTTCATGCGCGGGTCGTAGAGACCCGTGATCCCGACGAGTACGAGCGTCACGGCGTTGACGGCGAGGCCGGCGATCGCCGCGCGAAGGCCAAGCAGCACCGCGAGGAGGACGGGGAAGGCGACGAGGTAGACGTGGCCGACCACGCCGATCGTGCCGATGAAGAAGAGGCCGAGCCCGTAGGCGGTGCAGGCGAGCACGAACGCGCGTACCCGGTACGGGATCCGTTCGACGAAGGTGATGACCGCAACGATCGCGACTGCCGCCGCATCCACGACGACGATGTCGATACGGTCGACCGTGAACGCGAACCAGATGCTCGGAGCGGCGACGACGACACCGAGTGCGAGCACGAACCGCAACAGGCCACGCAGGAGCGACAGACGCCATCGCATCACGCTCTGCGGGGGGTGTCCACCCATCGGCGCCCTCCCCCTGGGTCCGCCGGGACCCGTGGCTGACGTTAGCCGCCCGAGCACAGTTGCTCCGCGAATATCGCGTCGGACACCGCCGGTAGCTGGCAGGTGTTCCGTGAGGTTGCCGTGATGCCAGACATGCGGACCGTGGTCAGGTCGCCACGTCGGCATTCGCTGTCGTCCATCCGAGCATCGGCTGACCGGTGACGCCTCTTGAGGGCCGGCAGGCGCGGCACGCACGCACCGTCGGTGTGTTGCTGGGCGTGCATGTCGGGGACGCGCTGGGGGCGACGACGGAGTTCGCGTCACGAGAGAGCGCCCGTACCGCGTTCGCAAGCACGGTCGATGACGTCGACGTGGTCGGAGGCGGCGTGTTCGGCTGGGCGCCGGGCGACCCGACCGATGACACGGACCTGACGCTGGCCGTCCACCGTGCCTACCGCGACGTCGGCCTCGACGCCCATATTGACCGCCTCAGCCACGCCGCGGCCGAGCACATGGCAGCGTGGTTTCGGACCGATCCGCGTGACGTCGGTGGCGCCACGTCGCGGGCGCTCACACGCTTTCTCTCGACACACGATGCGTCCTGCAGCGGCGAGACCGATGAGCGCAGCCAGGGCAACGGCTCGCTGATGCGCACCGTCGCGGTCGCGCTGGCCAATCTGGAGGATCCCATACGTCGGGCCGATCACGCCCGGGCGATCTCGGCGATTACCCACGCCCATCCGGTCTGTCTCGACGCATGTGTCGCATACTGCGACCTCGTCGCGGCCATGATCACGTCCGACGTTGCCACCGCCGCCGACGCCGCCAGCGCCGCTCGCGACATGGCACACGCCGCAATCGGCCGTTCTGACCTGCACACCGACGTGACGGACGCACTCGAACGCGCGCTGTCGCATGACGGCGATGTTGGGAAGGTGGCGACCGTCAACGGGGCTGCCGAAGGCTGGGTGCTCACCAGCCTCGAGGTGGCCGTCACCGCTGTGACGGCCGCACGGCCGGCCGCGGAGATGCTCGTCGAGGTCGTGCGCCTCGGCGGTGACGCCGACACCAACGGCGCGATCACCGGCGGGCTGCTCGGCGCTCGCGACGGCAGCGACGCCTGGCCTGGACGCTGGATCGACCGGCTCGCCTGCGCTGACGAACTCATGTACGGCGCGGCGCTCTACGCCTGACGCCAGCTCCGAGCACGGCCAGTGTCATCGCCGACACGCCGGCCGTGATATTCCCCGCCGATGATTTGACCCGCCTCGCGTCTCGGCTAACGTCCCCGACGGTCGCTGGCGATCGGATCCGCCGCGACTGCCACGGGTGTCAGCGAAGTCCGGTGCAACTCCGGCGCTGTCCCGCAACTGTGAAGCCCGGCCCCCTGCGGGCCGGGACGAGCCAGGTCGCCTGCCTCGTGGCCGCGAATCCGTGACCCTCGGAGGAAGGGCCGTTCGTGCGGCAGCAGTCGATGGCATTTCCACACGCCCACGCAGGGCGTTGCCGCGCTGCCCAGCGACGTCTCTGACTCCTCCCTCAGGAGGAGGACGACACGTGTCGAAGCTGTTCACCCGCCGCATGCTGCGGTGGACTCCCGCCATTCTCGCCCTCGTCGCCACGGTGATGCTCGCGGCCTGCGGCGCCGTTGACGATTCTGCCACCGATCCGGCTGCGGACGAAAGCTCCGGTGCGACGTCGAACGACGACGCGACATCCGAAGCGTTTCCCGTCACCGTCGACGGTGTCGAAATCGCCCGCCGGCCCGAGCGCATCGTGTCGCTGTCCGCATCAACCACTGAGCTGCTGTTCGCTGTCGGCGCCGGTGATGCCGTCGTCGCAGCCGACGAGTACTCGAACTATCCCCCCGACGCGCCGACCACGGACCTGTCGGGATTCCAACCCAACATCGAGGCGATCTCGGCGTACGAACCGGATCTCGTCGTCGCTTCCGACAATCCCGGCGACATGCGCGAATCGCTTGCGGCGCTCGACATCCCGACGCTGCTGCTGCCGTCAGCACGCAGCATCGACGAGGTCTACGAGCAGTTGGCCTGGCTCGGTGACGCCACCGGCAATGCCGACACGGCGCAGTCGGTGGTCGACCGCATGCGCGCCGACATCGCCCAGATCGTGGCGGATGTCGACACCCTCGATACCACCTTTACCTATTACCACGAGCTCACGCCCGACTACTACTCGGTGCGAAGCGACACGTTCATTGGCGACGCCTACCGGCTGTTGGGATTGGAGAGCATCGCCGACGCGGTGGGTGACGCGGCGGGTCAGTACCCGCAGCTGACCCCGGAATTCATCATCGACGCGGACCCCGACCTCATCCTGCTCGCGGACGCCGACTGCTGCGGGGTCACCCCCGAAGAGGTCGCCGCCCGTCCCGGATGGTCGTCGATCACCGCAGTGCGCACCGGCGCGATCGTCGAACTCGACGAGGACATCGCGAGCCGCTGGGGCCCGCGCATCGTCGATCTGATGCGCGATGTCGCTGGCCACATCGCTGCGCTCGACTGACCGCGATGACCGTCGCCGACACCAGCGGGACCAAGCCTCGGGCTCACTCGGGCAGCATCCAGCCGCTGCGTGTGCCGCTGCGCTGGGTGCTCGCCGCCTTCGCGCTGCTCGCAGTAGCGTCGATTGCGACGCTGCTGCTCGGCCCCGCGGGGCTTCCCGCACGAACTGTCGTGCTGGCGCTTCTCGACGCGCTACCTGGCATCCGCCTCGACACCGGCCTGTCGGAACGCCAGGAAGCGATCCTGTGGCAGTTGCGTGCACCGCGTCTGGTGCTGGGCGGCCTGGTCGGGGGCATGCTCGCCGTTGCCGGCGCCGGCTATCAGGGGGTGTTCCGCAACCCGCTCGCTGATCCCTATCTGCTGGGGGTGGCCTCAGGTGCAGGCCTGGGCGCCACCATCGCGATCGTCTCGGAGTTCGGTCGTCTGAGCCTGCCGCTGGCAGCGTTCGCCGGTGCGGTCATCGGTGTGGTCGCCACCTACGTGCTGGGCAGCAGCGTCGGGGGACGAACACCGGCGTCGTTGATCCTCGCAGGGGTCGCCGTGGCCGCGTTTCTGACCGCAGCCCAGACGTTCGTGCAGCAGCGGCACGCCGACTCGCTCCGGGAGGTCTACGGGTGGCTGCTCGGCAGGCTGCTCACCGCCGGTTGGGGCGACGTCGTGATGGTCACGCCCTACATCGTCGTGTCGATGGCGGTCCTCGTCGCACATCGGCGCCTGCTCGATGTACTCGCGGTCGGCAACGACGAAGCGGAGACGCTGGGCGTGCCGGCGACGAGGGTGCGTCTCGCGGTCGTCGGCGCAGCCACGCTCGGCACCGCCGCCGCAGTGTCGGTGTCGGGCCTGATCGGTTTCGTTGGCATCGTCGTGCCCCACACGGTGCGCCTGCTGGTGGGGACCTCGTACCGCGTGGTGATGCCGCTGGCGTTGATCGTTGGTGCCGCGGGGCTGATCATCGCCGATCTCGTCGCCCGCACGGTCATCTCTCCCGGTGAGCTGCCCATCGGGGTCGTGACCGCGTTCGTGGGAGCGCCGTTCTTCCTTCTCGTCCTACGCCAGGCGCGCGCACGATGACGCATCTGGGCCTCCACGACCTCGGTGTCACCCTGCTGGAGACACCCGTGCTGCGCGACGTCGTGCTCGACGTGCCGGCGGGATCGTGGACGTCGCTGATCGGCCCCAACGGCGCAGGCAAGACGACGTTGCTTCGAGCCGTGGCCGGCGCTGTCGCCTACGACGGGCACGTCACCTTCGACGGTGCGACGGCACGGACGACGTCGCACCGGGAGCGCGCCCGGACACTGGCCGTCGTCCCCCAGCAGCCCGAGCGTCCGCAGGGCATGCGCATCATCGATTACGTCCTGCTCGGGCGCAGCGCCTATGTCCCGTACCTCGGAACCGAACGTGCCGCCGACCTCCACATCGCCGAGGCACAGCTGCGACGCCTCGACCTGCTCGAGCTGGCAGAGCGAGCCGTCGACGCCGTTTCGGGCGGCGAGTTCCAGCGTGCCGTGCTCGCGCGCGCATTGGCGCAGCAGGCGCCGGTGCTGCTGCTCGACGAACCCACCAGTTCGCTCGACCTCGGCCACGCCCAGCAGGTGCTCGAACTGGTCGACGACCTGCGCATCGAACGCCAGTTGACCGTGCTGAGCGCACTTCACGACCTCAACCTCGCCGGGCAGTTCTCGGACGAACTGGTGCTGCTGGTCGACGGGCGGATCGTGGCCCGGGGCACCGCTCAGGAGGTGCTCACGACCGAGGCGATCGCGCGCCACTACGGCGCGAATGTCAGCGTCGTGCGAGACGAACACGGCCACACTGCGCTGGTTCCTGTGCGACCACGACGGGCACCCCGCGAGCGTTCGGCATGAACGCCACCGCCGTCGTGCTCGCCGGCGCGCTCGATTCGACGCTGCGCGAACCACCGCTCAAGGCCCATCCCGTTCGCCTGATGGGCGTGATGCTCGACGCCGCCGCCCGCCATGTCCCCGCCACACCGCCTGCGGTTGCACGGCGACGCGGCGCGGCCGCCTGGATGGCTGGATTGGTCGCCTTCACGGCCGCTGGTCGCCTCATCGACGTGCTGGCGGCGCGGCTGCCGCGAGGTGCCGCCACCGCCGTGCACGCGGTCGCGTTGTGGCCACTGATCTCGCTGCGCATGCTCGTCGACGAGGTCGCCGCCGTCGAACGATCGCTGGCGCTCGACATCGATCGCGCACGCCGCAACCTCGCACGGATCGTCTCACGCCCCACCGCGTCGCTCGAGGCCGCCGACGTCCGTGAAGCCGCTATCGGGTCGCTGGCCGAGAACCTGTCGGACGCATGGGTCGCGCCGCTGGTGTGGTACTCGGCCTTCGGTCTGGCAGGTGCGTACGCCTACCGGTTCATCAACACGGCCGATGCCATGTGGGGCCACCGCGACCAGCGCTGGATCGACGCGGGACGCGCTGCCGCACGCGCCGACGACGTCGCGAACCTCGTGCCAGCGCGGCTCACCGGCCTGGCACTCGCGGGTCCCTCGATCCGGGTCGCGCAGTTGTCCCGGGAGGCGTCACACACCCCGTCGCCCAACGCCGGCTGGCCGATGGCTGCGATCGCCACGCGCCTCGGTGTACGCCTGGGAAAACCCGACACCTACGTGCTCAACGCGACGGGACGCACCCCACGAGCTGACGACACCGCCGAAGCGTTGCGGCACGTGCACCGTGCCGCCTGGCAGCTCGCGTGCGTCCTCGCCGTCGTCACCAGCCTGTTGCACCGATGTCGCACAACGATCGCGAGGCGACGATGCCGGCACTGATGGTGCAGGGTTGCACGAGCTGGTCGGGCAAGAGCTGGCTTGCGACCGCGTTGTGCCGCTGGTTTGCGCGCCAGGGACTGTCGGTCGCGCCGTTCAAGGCGCAGAACATGTCGAACAACGCGCGTGTCGTCCGAGGCGGTGGAGAGATCGGTGCCGCCCAGTGGCACCAGGCGCTGGCAGCAGGCGTCGAGCCCGACGTCCGCATGAATCCGGTGCTCGTCAAACCCGAGGCCGACGGCAGCCAGGTCGTGGTGCGAGGCCAGGTCGATCCGCATCTGTCTGCCCTCCCCTATCAGGAGCGCGCCCGGCTCCTCTGGCCGCAGGCGCGCGATGCGCTCGACGAGCTGCTCGACGCCTTCGACGTCGTCGTGATCGAGGGGGCCGGCAGCCCCGCTGAAATCAACCTGGCAGCGCTCGACATCGCCAACATGCGCACCGCCGCGCACGCGGACGCTCCGGTGCTCCTGGTCGCCGATATCGACCGGGGCGGCGCATTCGCGCATCTGTACGGCACGTGGGCGCTGCTCGACGAACCCGATCGCGCACGCATCGCCGGATTCGTTCTCAACCGTTTCCGTGGCGATCCGGCGCTGCTCGCGCCGGGCCCGCAGATGCTCGAGGAACGCACGGGCGTGCGTGTCCTGGGCACCGTCCCGCTGGTCGAGCACGACCTTCCCGATGAGGACGGTGCGGCCCTGCATCGCGTTCCTCGCCGCGGTGGGCTGCCACGCGTCCACGTCGTGCGTTACCCGCGAGCGTCCAACCTCGACGAGTTCACCGCGTTGGAGCAGGTGGCCGAGATCGTGTGGGTCGCCGGAGCCAATGATCTCGCGGGTGCCGAACTTGTCATCCTCCCGGGCTCCAAGCACGTCACCGCTGACCTCGCCTGGTTGCGTGACCATGGCCTGGCCAACGCACTCGTGGACGCTGTGGCGAAGGGCACCCGGCTGCTCGGTATCTGTGGCGGCGCCCAGATGCTCGGCGAACACCTGCAGGATGAAGCGGATGTGGACGGCGACGCAGACGGCTTGGGCCTGCTCCCGCTGACCACGACGTTCGTCGCCGACAAGCACTACGACCGGCGTAGCGTGGCGTTCTCCGAGGTGCTGCCTGCGCCGTGGCAGGCGCTCGCAGGCCGTCGAGCCGACGGCTACGAACTGCGTCACGGCCGGGTCGTGTGCCACGAGGAGGGCCGTGAGGTCGCTGACGCCGGGGCATGGGCGCGAGGACACGTGCTGGGCTGGCTGCCCCACGGCCTGCTCGAAGAGGCGTGCGTGCTCGAAGCGATCTTCGGGCGGCGGCCGACACGAACACTCGAGGACACCTTCGAGATGCTCGCTGACCTCGTCGATGAACATCTCGACACCGCACCGCTGTCACGACTTGCGAGGGCCACATGAACGACAACGCACACGACCGTGAGCACACCGAACCCCGCCGCGAACGGCCACCCATGCCGCCGCGCGTCCACGCGGAATCGTTGTTACTGGTCAACACCGGCAACGGCAAAGGCAAGTCCACGGCGGCCTTCGGCACAGCCGTGCGCGCGCTGGCGCGCGGATGGTCGGTTGCGGTGGTGCAGTTCATCAAGTCCGGGGACTGGCGAACCGGCGAGGAACAGATCCTCACACAGCTGGGTGCGGACTGGTGGGCTCTGGGTGACGGGTTCTCGTGGGACTCGGAGGACCTCGACGAATCCGAGGCGCGTGCGCACGCGGCCTGGGAACACACCAAGCAGCTGCTCGCACGTGGCGAGCATCACGTGGTGCTGCTCGACGAGATCACCTACCCGATCAACTGGGGTTGGATCCCGCTCGACGAGGTCGTGGAGGTGCTGCGGTCGCGCGCAGCCACGACGACGGTCATCTGCACTGGCAGGGAAGCTCCAGACGCCCTGATCGACATCGCCGACACGGTGACCGAGATGCGTGAGGTCAAGCACGCGTTTCAACGCGGTGTCCGTGCACGCCGCGGCATTGACTACTGAGCGGCAGCGATCATGTCCGTGGAAGCCCCACGCGCGATCGGCGATCCCCGTGATGCCATCGCGCAACTGACGCGTCTGCCGCTGGCCGGCAACGGGCAGCCGGCCGCGGCATGGTTTCCCTCGGTGGGCATCATCGTCGCCGGTGTCGCCGTGGCCGTCCGCTACGGCGTCGAACCGTTGTTGGGTGTGTTCACCGCAACGATCGTCGCGGTGCTCGCCAGCATCGTGATGACCGGCGCGTACCACGAGGACGGCCTGGCCGACAGCGCCGACGGGCTCTGGGGCGGTGCGACGCCCGAGCGGCGCCTTCAGATCATGCATGACAGCCGTCTGGGAACCTTTGGTGTGACCGCGATCGTCGGCGACGTCGCACTTCGTGTCGCGTTGCTCGCGTCGGTGGACACCGTCGGCTTCATCCGGGCGATGCTCGCAAGCGAGGTGGCGGGCAGGTTCGCCCCGCTCGTTCTCGCGGCCACGATGCGCGCGGTTGCGGGCAGCGAGGCATCACAGCGCGCGCGGCCCCGCAGCATCCCTGGCTGGGTTGTCGCATCGCTCGCCTTGGCGGCTGCCGTCTGGCTCGGCGGCGGCGTGTGGTCGCCGGCGCTGCTCGCCGCGGCTGCGGCCGGCATGATGATCGTGCGGCGCACGGCTCATCGCCGCCTGGGCGGTATCAATGGGGACGTCCTCGGTGCGTGTGTCCGCGTCTGCGCCCTGCTCGTCATGGCGGCCACCGTCGCCCTCCACAGGCACGGTGCCTGATGGAGGATCCCATGCAACGTTCCGCGCGGACCTCCCGGGCGCTCTCGTTGGTGCTCGGCGGTCAGAAATCGGGCAAGAGTTCGCAGGCGGCCCGAATCGTCGCGGCGTCGGGCCTGCCCGTCGTCGTCATCACTCCTGCGGCAGTCCGGGACGAGGAGTTCGCCCGCCGCGTCGCACGTCACCAGGCAGACCGACCCGCCGACTGGCGCACGATCGAATCGTTCGATCTCACCGCCGCGCTCGACGATGCCGGAGCGCGCACTGCGGTGTTGGTCGACGCGCTCGACACCTGGCTCGCCGAAACCCTCCTCGAGATCGGCATCACCGACGACAGGCTCTGCGACGACCTCGCACAGCATGCTCAGCGGCAGGTGTGCGAACAGATCGATGCACTTGTCGCCGCGCAGGCCCGCCGCGAGGGGCCGGCGGTGATCGTCGCCGGCCAACCCGGACTTGGCGCACACGCGATGGGTGCGGCAAGCCGCCTCTACGTCGATCTTCACGGCGTTGCGCTGCAGCGTCTGGCCGAGCACGCCGAACAGGTGCTGTTGATGGTGGCCGGACGTGCACTCGACGTTCCCCATGCGCACCTGGACGGGACTGGCGCTGACGAGCGACAGGGACCCGTTGCCGAGCCGCTGCAAGGGGGCGGGAAGGCGGCGGCACTGCGCGAACACGGCGACACGCAGGTGCCCGCCGGGCACATCGACCTGGCCGTCAACGTCGAACCCGGCCCACCGGCGTGGCTGCGTGAACGGCTCGCGGACGCGCTCAACGACACGGACCGCTACCCCGACCTGCGCGACGCCACCGCTGCGGTGGCGGCACGCCACGATCGTCCTGCGACGACATGCGCCGTGACCGCAGGTGCCGCCGACGCGATGTGGGTGTTGCCGGCGTTGCTCCGCCCCCGACTCGTGGCGTGTGTCCACCCGTCGTTCACCGAGCCCGAGGCCGCGGTTCGCGCATCAGGGGCCGAGGTCGTGCGCGTGTTCCGCGATCCCGTGCATTGGCGTTTCGATCCGGCCGACGTTCCCGACGCGGCCGACATGGTCGTGGTGGGCCGGCCCGACAACCCGAGCGGCGCCTTCGACGACGTCGCCACGATCGAACAGCTTCGCCGGCCCGGCCGGGTGCTGGTCGTCGACGAGGCGTTCATGGAGTTCTGCGATGACGCGGGAGGCTTCGCAGATCGCACCGACCTCGACGACGTCGTGTGTCTGCGCAGCTTCACGAAGATGTGGGGACTGGCAGGTCTGCGGGTCGGCTACATCACCGGACCCGAGGCGCTCGTCAGCAGGATCGACGGCGTCCGTCAGCCCTGGCCGGTGTCGAGCCTGGCAGCGACTGCGGCTGTGTTGCTTGCTGATGCCGAGCCCGAACGTCGCCGACGCGCGGCCGACATCGCATCTCGCCGCGACGAGCTGCATGACGGGCTGCAGACCATTGACGGCACGCAGGTGTGGGGACGCCACGCGAACTTCGTTCTCCTGCGCACCGGCCACGGCGACCTTCGCAGCGCACTGCTCGAGCGGGGCATCGCGGTACGCGACTGCCGCTCCTTTCCCGGCCTCGACCACAGCTACGTGCGCCTGGCTGTCCGAGACAGCGCCACGAACCGGCGTGTCGTCGCCGCGATCGCCGAGGCGCTCGACGAGTCGCGGCCCGCGCCGAGTCCGGCATGGACACGATGATCACCCTTCCCGCCATTGCCCCCGTGTCCGGGACTCACCGTGACGCTGCGATGCGACGTCACGGCGAACTCGCGACACCGCCGGGCAGTCTCGGGCGGCTCGAGACGCTCGGCGCGCAGCTGGCCGCCATCGCCCAGCACTGTCCGCCGCCGGTTCCCCGCAACCCGGTCGTGCTCGTTGCCGCAGGTGATCATGGGGTGCACGCCCAGGGGATCTCCGATTGGCCACGTGAGGTCACGGCGCTGGTTGCCGCCACGCTCGCCCGCGGCGCCTCCGCCGCAAGCGCGATCGCACGCTGCGTCTCGGCGCCGGTGTGGCTGCTCGACGTCGGCATCGACACGCCTCGCTTCAGCCCGACTGACGAACAACCGGGGCGCGAGATGCGCTGGATCGCTGCGTCTATCGGACCGGGGACCGCTGATGTGACCCAGGACGCCGCGATGTCACGACGCGACTGCCAGGCGGCCGTCGACGCGGGGCGCCGCGCGATCGACGACGCCTTTGCCGACCCGGCCATACCGGGACCGGATCTGTTGGCGCTTGGTGATCTCGGCATCGGCAACACCACGACGTCGTCGTGCCTGGTCGCAGCGCTGACCGGGTTGCCCGCAGCCGAGGTGACCGGCCAGGGCGCCAACCTCGACGGCAGCAAGGTGGCGCGCAAGGTCGACGTCGTCGAGCGCGCGCTCGCCCGACACGGGCCAGACCGGGATCCCGCAGGCGTGCTTGCCTCGCTCGGCGGCTACGAGCACGCCGCGCTCGTCGGTGCGATGGCCGCCGCGGCGGCCAGACGGATCCCCGTCATCCTCGACGGCTTCGTCGTCGGAGCCGCAGCGCTGGTCGCACACGCCATCGAGCCCGCCATCACCAGCTACACGATCGCCTCACACCGCTCGGCCGAGCCGGGCGCGTCCCACGTCCTGCGCGCTCTGGGCCTCGATCCACTGTTCGAACTCGACATGCGCCTCGGTGAAGCCAGCGGCGCCGCACTCGCCATCCCGCTGGTCACGGCTGCTGCTCGCATCCTGGTCGAAACGGCGACGCTCGACGAGATCCTCGGGGACGGTTCGGCCTCCTGAGGATGCCACCCGGACCTGATGGGCGCGCGCATGGCGTGCTGCTGCAGCGATGGCACGCAGCACCGTGGCCTCGTTGTCGCGTGCCTCGAGCCGCAGATGGGCAGGTGCCACGCCCAAGCGACGCAACGCGGCGAAGGTGGTCGTGGCGCGTTGCCGCAGCAGGTGCAGCGCAGCGCTGTCGTCGGGAGTCGTCATCGCAGCGTCTGCGACGAGGTTGGCGAGCACGGCGAGCGCGTCGTCGTTGGTCGGTGGGACGTGCATGTCGTGGTCCATCGGTGGTCTCCGTTTGCGGGCACGCCATGCGCTCGCTTGGCGTGCACCGGCAACGTCGCATGCGCATCCGACGGCCGCGAGTGGCGGCAACGACGCGCACCGAAAGGTTCCTGCCAGTGCGCAACAAGCCGGCCGTACACCGAAAGGATCCTGCCAAGCGGCTGTGAGTAGGCGTACAGTCACCTGCACCCGCCTGCGGCGACGATCGACAGGCCACGCCGCATCGGAAGGAGCGCGACGATGGCACACCGTGTCGTGACCCTGCTCATGCCCGGCGCAAACCCGTTCGAGTTCGCCGTCGCCTGCGAGGTGTTCGACCTCACACGGCCCGAACTGGGCGTTGCGTGGTACGAGCATCGCCTGGCGGCCGTCGTCCGTCCCCTGGTGGTCAACGGCGGATGGACGATCGATACGCCGCACGGTCTCGATGCGCTTGCCGATGCGGACACCATCGTCGTCCCCGCATGCCCCCTCGATCCGCCGCCGTCGGCAGTCAGCGCGCTTCGCGACGCCTACGACCGGGGTGCCAGGATGGTGTCGTTCTGCTCCGGGGCGTTCGCGTTGGCTGCAGCAGGGATTCTCGACGGGCGCACGGCAACGACGCACTGGATGTACGCCGAGGAGCTCGCGACGCGCTACCCGCGCGTGTCGTTCGACCCGGACGTGCTCTACGTCGACGACGGGCAGGTACTGACCTCCGCGGGAACGGCAGGCGGCATCGATCTTGCCCTGCACATCGTGCGTTGCGATTACGGCAGCGAGATCGCGAACCAGGTCGCACGTCGCATGGTCATCGCTCCGCATCGAGAAGGGGGACAGTCGCAGTTCGTGTTCCGTCCCGTGCCGACAGTGCCCTACCGCGACGGGATCCAGCCCGTCCTCGAGTGGATGGAGGAACACCTCGACGAGCCCGTCACCGTCGACGATGTCGCGCGGCTGGCGGCGATGAGCCCGCGAACCCTTGCCCGCCGCTTTCGGGACGCGACCGGAACCACGCCGATGCGGTGGTTGATACACCGGCGGGTTGCGCGCGCACAGGATCTGCTGGAGACCACCGACCTGCCTGTCGACGCGATCGCGCGGCGGGTGGGGCTTGGCACCGCGACCAACCTGCGCACCCATTTTCGGGCGGCAACCAGTTCGTCGCCCGCCGCCTACCGGCAGCGCTACCGCCGCGACGAGGCCCTGCCGAAGGCAGCCTCCCAAACGTTCGGCCGAGCCGTGCACCAACCGCAGGAGGCGGTCCGCTGATCCTCTACGCTCGCGTCATGGCCAGCATCCGCCTGTCCCACGGTGTCGTCATCCCGGAGCGCGAGATCGAGTTCCGCACGTCACGCTCGTCGGGCCCCGGCGGCCAACACGCCAACACCACCGATTCGCGCGTCGAGCTGCGCTGGTCGGTGCCAGCGTCACAGGCACTCGACGAACGTCAGCGTGCGCGGCTGCTCGACCGCCTTGCCGCGCGACTGACCGCTGACGGTGTGCTGATCCTGCGCTCGTCCGAGCACCGCTCTCAGCATCGAAACCGTGACGCGCTCGTCAGTCGATTCGCGGCGGTGGTGGGCGAGGCGCTCGAGCCACCCACGCCGCGTCAGGCGACGCGTCCGTCCCGCGCGGCCAAGCAGCGACGACGGCGCGCAAAGGAACACCGTGCGCAGCTCAAACGACTGCGGCGACCCCCGGAGGCCTGAAACGCGTGGGCGGCCGGACGGCCGTGATCCGCGTCACGGGTACTCGATCAGCATGACGGCTTCGACGTCGTCGTCGAGCGCGTCGTAACGGTGCGCACGGTCGGCGGCGAACGATGCATAGTCGCCCGGGGCGAGTTCCACCGGGCTCTCCGCCGGCCCCACAGACAGCCGCCCCGAAATGGCCAGGACATGTTCGACCGTGCCTGCGCTGTGTGGTTCGGCTTCACGACCGCCAGGCGGCGACAGATGGATTGCGTACAGCTCGACGCGGCTGCCGTGTGCCGACGAGGCGAGCAGCCGGGCACGCATCGTGGCGTCCGCGTTGTCCACACGCGGCCCTTCACCGGCGCGTACGACGCGTATCTGGGGAGCAGGCGGCTCGAGCAGTGCGCCGAAGGGCACCTCCAGTGCGCGCGCCAGCGCCCACAGGGTCTCGATGCCCGGATTGGCGTCGCCAGATTCGATGGCGTGCAGGGTCGACTTGCCGATGCCCGCAGCCTCCGCGAGATCCTGCAGGCTTCGCCGCTGTTCCTGGCGCAACGTGCGCACCGTCGTGGCCACGCGTTCACGGACCGTCGCAGCGTTGTCGACGTCGGCCTGCGGCTGCCATCCGCGTCCCATCAGCGCATCCTGTCCCCGAGGCCCCTCGAGGGCCGTGGCAGGGCAGTATCGCACGCGGAGCGCCGCATCCCCCCCGATCGCCGTGTCCCCCAGCGGCTCATGCGGCGCCGCCGCGTGCGCCGAACGCTCGGAGCGGTCGGTCGATGTGCATCCGGGACGACGCTCGTGCAGCATACCGCACGATGCGGTCGCCTTTCCGGACGTTCGACGTCGGCAGCTTCGATCCGGTTCTCGCCAAAGCGGTGCCGGTCGGCGTCGCTGTGGCCGCCTACGGGCTCTCGTACGGCGTGCTTGCTGTCGCTGCAGGGCTTTCCCCTTGGCTCGCGACGTTGTCGAGCATCGTGGTGCTTGCCGGAGGGTCGCAGTTCGCGTTCGTGGGTGTACTCGCAGCGGGCGGCTCCCCGGCGATGGGGGCGCTCGGTGGGCTACTGCTCAACGTGCGCTACCTCGCCTTCGGTTTCGCGATCGCGGCCCACCTGCCGCGCGCGGGGCTGGCCCGGCGTGCACTCGACGGCTATCTCGTCGTCGACGAGTCGGTCGCGATCGGCCTCGACGGCCCGCACGAACACGTCGCACGCCGCTTTCGGATCACCGCCTGGACCGTGGTCGTCGCTTGGATCGGCGCCACCGCCATCGGCGCCTACGCGGGCAGCCTGCTCGGCGACCCGGAGGTCATCGGCCTCGACGCCGCGTTCCCTGCAGGCTTCCTGGCGCTGCTGGCGCCGTGGCTGCGACGCCCGTCGGGCCGTCTCGCGGCACTGCTCGGCGCCGTCCTCGCCGTTGGCCTCACCCCGCTGAGCCCGCCAGGAGTGCCGATCCTCGTCGCGGCCGTCGGTGCGCTGGCGGCACTGCCGTTGCTGCAGCGCGAAGAACGGCGTGCGGCGCAACGCGACGGACACACCGGCGCCACGAACGCCTCCAGCGATGTAGCCGACAGCCCTCGAGTGAACGGCACGCCCAGATGATGATCGCGAGCCTCGTCGCGCTGGCGGTGGGCACCTACCTGATGAAGGCGATCGGTCCACTCGCCGCAGCAGGCCGCGACCTGCCGCCACGCGGCCGGCAACTTGCCGAGTTGCTGCCCGCGGCACTGCTCGCAGCACTCGTTGCGAATCAGACGCTCGCCGCAGGCGCCGAACTGGCCATCGACGCCCGCATCGCCGGTGTCGCGGCAGCAGCAGTGGCAGTCGCGCTGCGTGCACCGTTCGGGCTCGTCGTGCTCACCGGCGCTGCAGTCACCGCGCTCGTGCGTCTCGTCGGGTGGGCCTAGAAAGGCCACGAAACCAGCGTCTCGTCGCCGACGTCGGCAAGCTCAGGCCTGGCGTCGACCCGCGTCGAAGGCGAGCTGATCGGCGTGTTCGTTCCAGCGGTGACCGGCGTGCGCCTTGATCCATGCCACCCGAAGCTCAGGACGTCGGCGCAGCAGCTCGTACAACGGCCGCACGAGGTCCAGATTCTCCACCGGCCCGGTGCGTCGCTTCCATCCGCGGCGCTCCCAGCCGGCAGCCCATTCGTTGACCGTGCGTACCGCGAGATTCGAGTCGCTGTACAGCGTGGTGGACGTGCCGTCGGGAACCAGGTCGATGCCACGCAACAGTGCGGTGAGTTCCATGCGGTTGTTGGTGGTGTGTGCCTCGGAACCCGTGGCCTCGGCGACGACCTCGCCATCGACCACGTACACCGCCGCCCACCCGCCAGGTCCGGGATTCGGGCTGGCAGATCCGTCGGTGTAGACCCCGTCGTCGGAAGTCACGCCTTCAGGGAAGACGGCGCTCGTTCGACAGCAGGTGGCTGCCGAACAGGTCCTTGGTGTAGCGGCTGGGCAGCCCGCGCGAGATCAGGAACTCGGCAGGGTCTGCCTCGAGGTCGAAGCCGACCACCAGCTCGCAGTGGCCACACCGGTACTTGCCGAGGCCGCGTTCGACGGCGACGAGTTCCTGCTCGTCGTCGCAGCGGGTGCAAACACGGCTGGCCGGCACCTCCGCGAGCGCGGTGCCGCCACTGGAAAGCGTCGTCTCATCCATGTGAGGCAGCGTAGCGACCAACGCCACAGCACTGCGCACAACTTGCGTCGGAGAAAGTGAAGTCCCGCGAAAGCTGCGGCGCAGCAGTGCAACAGCGACCTGAGGCACCACACGCGCCCGGTACGGTGAGGTCATGGAACTCCTGCGATTCGATTCTTCGCCGCCGGCGTCTGAACAGGACCCGGTCCTGCTCGTCGCGATCGACGGCTGGACCGACGCCGGCGAGGCCGGATCGTCGGCCGCGCGCACGCTCCACGAGGCATTCGATACACGCCGGCTCGCCAGCTTCGATCCCGACGCGCTCTACGACTACCGCGACCGACGGCCCGAACTCGAGATCGACCAGGGCATCCTCGGCGCGCTGCGGTGGCCCGAGCTCGTCGTGGATGTGGTGACCCCGCCCAGCGGTCCTCAGCTCATCACCGTCACCGGAGCCGAACCGGACCTGTCATGGCAGACCGTGATCGCTGATCTTCGCGAACTGGTGGAGCTGACCGGCATCCGACGACATGTCGGCCTCGGCGCGGTGCCCGGACCCATCCCCCACACGCGCCCGGTCCACATCGTGTGCACGGGAAGCGACGTTGAGCTCATTGAGCGGCTCGGCAGGGCACACGAGCACCTGGTCGTTCCTGCCTCCTGCCAGGTCGTCATCGAGAAACTGCTCGCCGAGGCGGGCGTCGACACGCTGGGAATGTGGGCGCGCATCCCCCATTACGTCGCGGGAACCTATCCGCAGGCGACACGAACCCTGCTCGAACGTCTCAGCGCGCATCTGGGCACGCCGGTCGATCTCGGGGAGTTCGACGAGGCGATCAGCGACAACCGGACCCGCCTGGACCTCGCGGCGGCTTCCTCCGACGAGGTCAGCGAACACGTGCGTCAGCTCGAACGCCTCTACGACGCCGAAGCCGAAGCCGAGCGCATCACGGAAGTGAACGCACCGGGACGCATCGCGATCTCGGAGGAAGAGGTCCCGTCCGCGGACGAAATCGCCGCCGAGATCGAACGGTTCCTGCGCGGGCGCTCCGACGACGCGTGAACCACACGTCTGCCCGCCGAGCACGGTGGGCCCGTGAGACGTCACGCCGGTGCGGCAGCTACCGAGCGGTGAGTTGCTCGACCACCCAGTCCACGCATCGCATATAGGCCTCGAGATCAGCAGCTTCGATCGCCGGGAACATCGCGATCCTCAACTGGTTGCGGCCGAGCTTGCGGTACCCGTCGGTGTCGACGACACCATTGGCGCGCAGCACCGCATTGACCTCGTCGGCCTCGACCGTGTCATCCAGGTCGATCGTCGCGACGACGGGTGACCGGCGTGCAACGTCACGCACGAACGGCTCGGCCCAGGCGCGCTGCTCCGCCCAGCCGTACAACGACGCCGCCTTCTCGTGCTGATGCGCGGCCACCCCGTCGAGGTCACCGAAGGTCTCGAGCATCCAGTCGACCTGTTCGGCGGCGAGCAGGATCGTCGACACGCTCGGCGTGTTGTACGTCTGGTTCTTGCGGCTGTTGTCCAGTGCTGCCACAAGGTCGAGAAAAGCAGGTACGTAGCGTCCGCTGGCCTTGATGCGCTCGATGCGCTCCACCGCAGCGGGTGACACGAACGCAGCGGTGAGCCCGCCTTCAGCCGCAAAACCCTTCTGGAGGCTGAAGTAGTACACGTCGGTGGCCTGCAGGTCGAAGGACACCGCGCCAGCCGCGGACGTGCCGTCGACGACCACGAGCGCGTCATCAACGCGCGCGGGCTGCTGCAGCACCCCGGTCGAGGTCTCGTTGTGCGTCAACGCCTGCACGTCACAGCCCGGCGCCGCACTCGCCACGGGCGCGTCTCCCGGCTCAGCCTCGATCACATCGGGATCGTCGAGCCATGGGGCAGCGCGCGTCACCGCCGCGAACTTGGCACTGAACTCACCGAAGGCGTAATGGCGCGCACGCGTCTCGACGAAGCCGAACGCCAGCGATTCCCAGAACGCCGTGGCGCCGCCGACAGCCAGCACGACTTCGTAACCGTCAGGCAGCCGGAACAGGTCACGCAGGCTCGCCTGGAGCCGGGCCACCTGACGTCGAACGGGCTGCTGGCGGTGGGAGGTCCCGAGGATCTCGTCGCCGACGCGCGCCAGCGCGGCAAGTGATTCAGGACGGACCTTGCTCGGCCCCGAACCGAATCGACCGTCGGCCGGCAGCAGTTCGCGTGGGATGACCATCTCGGACACGTTCACCTCCGTCGAGTCGCGAAGCGGGAGTCAAACATTCCAGACTGCTCGACGCCACTGCTCGGTGATCGTACGCGTGCGGTCATGCACGACGGGCAGCGAAACGATCGGCGTTACGATTGCGCCGGCCGGGCCCACCATGACGACACCTGCTTCGACCAAGGCTGCTTCGTGACGCTCACATCCCGCATCGACGCAATCGAGGAATCACCGACCCTGGCCATCACCGCGCGGGCGAAGGCGCTGAGGGCACAAGGCCTCCCGGTGATCGGGTTCGGCGCGGGCGAACCCGACTTCCCCACCCCCGACAACGTCGTCGCAGCCGCCCAACGCGCTGCAGCAGATCCCAGCAACCATCGCTACTCCCCCACTGCAGGGCTTGGCGCGCTCAGGGAGGCCATCGCACAGCGGGCGGGGCGGATCAGCGGCATCGACGTCGGCGCCGATCAGGTCGTCGTGGCGAACGGCGGCAAGCACGCGTTGTACAACGCCTTCATGGCGCTCGTCGCCCCCGGCGACGAGATCCTCGTTCCCGCGCCGTACTGGGTCAGCTACCCGGAGCAGATCCGGTTGTGTGGTGGCGTGCCGGTGGCCGTGCCCACCGATACCTCGACGGGCTTTCGGGCGTCAGTGGACCAACTCGAAGCCCAACGGACACAACGCACCACCGGCCTGGTGTTCGTGTCACCGTCCAATCCGACCGGCGCTGTCTACGACCCCGACGAGATCGCCGAGATCGGCCGCTGGGCACACACCCACGGCCTGTGGGTGATCACCGACGAGATCTACTCGGAGCTGGTCTACGGTGACGCGTCGTTCGCATCGATGGCGGCATTGGTCCCGGAGGCCCGTGACCGTGTGGTCGTGGCCGACGGTGTGGCCAAGAGTTACGCGATGACCGGCTGGCGCGTTGGCTGGACGATCAGCCCACGCGAAATGGCGTCCGGGATCAACCGTCTCCAGAGCCATCTGACCTCCAACGTCGCCAATGTCGCCCAGGCAGCCGCACTCGAGGCACTCACCGGGCCGCAGGACAGCGTGAACGAGATGCGTGGAGCGTTCGACCGGCGGCGGCGGCTCGCCGTCGACGCGCTGGGCGCCATCGAAGGCGTCGACGTCGTCGAGCCGGGCGGAGCCTTCTACGTCTTCCCGTCGTTCCAGGCGCACCTCGGGCGCACGATCGCGGGTCGCCGCGTCACCACGACCCTGGACCTCGCCGAGGTGCTTCTCGAGCAGGGCCAGGTCGCGTTGGTCCCCGGGGAAGGCTTCGGTGCGCCCGGCTACGCGCGGATCTCCTACGCGATGGCCGACGACGATCTCACCGAAGGGATCGGCCGCATCAGGGCGGTGCTGGAAGGCTGACTGCCGGGCCCGCCGGTCAGTCTTGCGCGTCCTCGTCGTCGGACGCGTCGTCCTCGTCGGTGTCCGCATCGTCGTCGATGGCGTGAGCCGGATCGTCGACATCGATCGGGTCCGGGCAGTCGGCACGCTCGCGGGTCGTGGAAGCCAGTTCGTCGCGCAACTCGTCGGTGAGCGTTCCACCGGCACGCGCCAGCGCGTCACGGTCCACGCACACGACTTCGAGCGAGGACGCACGTGGCGCCACGCCCGGCTGGGTGGTGGTGAACCGGTCAGACGTCGCGATCACGCTCGTCGATGGTCTCGACAGCAGCGCGAGCAGTTGCGGGCGTATGTCCGCATCGAAGTCCTCGGAGGCCGCGGCCCTGCTGTCCAGGCGGGCCTGGCCGGCAGGTGTCGAGTCGCCGGCACGGCGCAACTCGACGTAGCCCTCCAGGTGCCTGCGATGGCCGTCGAGCACGAGGTCGATCGCTGACTCGACGAGCAGGACCACGTCGTCAGCGCCGGTCGCAACACCGTCGAGCGTGCGGGTGTCGGTCGGGAACGCCAGGTCGTGCGACTCGACGTCGGCGAGCAGGCGCGAGGCCTGCCACACGTCGAGCCAGCCGCGTGCGACCTTCGCGATCGCCGCCGCGGTCGGATGGCGCGTGTCGTCGGCAGCCGCGTACAGGTCACGGAGCTCCTGCTCGAGGGGGTCGAGCCGGCGGCGCAATTCGAGCGCGTCACCGCCGGCAGTGGCGTTTCCGAGCGGGCGATCGTACGAGAACGACACCGGCAGGATGCTGTCGGGCAGAACACGTTCGAGTTCGTCGAGACGTTCTAGCAGTTCTTCGATACGTGCCGGTGACGCCGTCGCGTCACCTCCGGCCTGCTGGGCGGACGCACGCGAACTCGACAGCAGACCGTTGCCCGCCAGCACCACTGCGGACAGCAGGAGAACGCCCAGCACCATCAGGGTGCGCGGCGATCTGACCACACGGGGCTCCTCGTCGGCCTCACCGTACGTATCGGCAGCAGCCGGACACATCTTCAACACACACGTCGATCCGGCACACACTGCCAACACCTACCACGCTACGCGACATCGTCCACGTGCGAAAGTGCGGTCGTGCGGCCTACATTCCGGGCAGGTCTGGCCCGGGCGCTCAGTAGCGGTAGGAAGGGTCCTTGTACGGGCCGTCCGGCGACACCCCGAGATACGCCGCCTGCTCGTCGGTCAGCCGGGTCAGACGCGCGCCGATCCGCTCCAGGTGCAGTCGCGCCACCTCCTCGTCGAGATGCCGCGGCAGGACGTACACCTCGTTCTTGTACTCCTCGTGACGCGTCCAGAGTTCGATCTGGGCCAGAACCTGGTTGGTGAACGACGTCGACATGACGAACGACGAGTGGCCTGTGGCGTTGCCGAGGTTGACCAGTCGGCCCTCGGAGAGCAGGATCACCTGCCGCCCGTTGGGAAGCTGGACCAGGTCGACCTGGGGCTTGACGTTGACCCACGGGTACTCGCGCAGCGCTTCGGTCTCGATCTCGGTGTCGAAGTGTCCGATGTTGCACAGGATCGCATGATCCTTCATGCGCAACACGTGCTCGCGGGTGACCACGCTCATGTTGCCGGTCGCGGTGACCACGATGTCGGCATCGTCGATGATCTCGTCGACGGTGACGACGCGGTAGCCCTCCATGGCCGCCTGCAGCGCGTTGATCGGGTCGATCTCGGTGACGTAGACCGTCGCACCCATGCCGTCGAGCGCCTGCGCGCACCCTTTGCCGACGTCGCCGTAGCCGGCCACAACCGCGATCTTGCCGGCGATCATCACGTCGGTCCCGCGTTTGATGCCGTCGATGAGCGACTCTCGGCAGCCGTAGAGGTTGTCGAACTTCGACTTGGTGACCGAGTCGTTGACGTTGATAGCCGGCATCATCAGCGTGCCGTCGCGCTGCCAGGCCCGCAGCTGTTTCACACCGGTCGTGGTCTCTTCCGACACGCCACGGATCTCGGCGATCAGGTCCGGGTGGTCGCGGTGCACGAGCGCGGTCAGATCGCCGCCGTCGTCGAGCAACAGCGTCGGACCCGATCCGTTAGGCCACCGCAGCGTCTGTTCGACGCACCACCAGTACTCCTCTTCGGTCTCGCCCTTCCACGCGAACACGGGTGTCCCGGCCTGAGCCACGGCAGCGGCTGCTTCGTCCTGCGTCGAGAAGATGTTGCAGGACGACCAGCGCACGGACGCGCCGAGCTGCTGCAAGGTCTCGATCAACACCGCGGTCTGCACGGTCATGTGCAGACATCCGGCGATGCGCGAGCCTTCCAGTGGGCGCGAGCTCGCGTAGCGGTCGCGCAACGCCATCAGGCCCGGCATTTCGCGTTCAGCGAGTCCGATTTCCTTGCGTCCCCACGCGGCCAACTCCAGGTCGCGGACCTCGAAGTCCTGATCGGGATAACGACGCTCCATCACGCTTCACTCCGTTGATGCTGTGGCGACACCGACGATTCCATCCAGCGCACGAAGGTGCGCACGCTGTCGCCGTAGGAGGGATGGGCCGGACTCGGCGTCCCGTGCCTCGAAGTGTGCCGCACGCGACGCCCGCGCGCCACGTGGACGCCGTTCATCCTCCCAACGGGATCCTGGCGACGTGCAGTTCGTCGGCACGCATGCGCACATCGCTGCGGCTGGCCGCCGACAGCGCCTGGAGGAACCTCGCGCGCGGCAGGTCACGCGCTCCCATCGACGAAAGGTGGGGTGTGGTGATCTGCACGTCGATGAGGCGGCCACCCGCCTCGCCGAACCGTGACGCGAGATCGACGAGCGCGACCTTCGAGGCGTCGGCACGGCGATGGAACATCGACTCGCCGGTGAACACTGCACCGACCTGGACGCCGTAGATGCCTCCCACGAGTTCTCCGCCCTCCCACACCTCGAGGCTGTGAGCCCACCCGAGCCGGGCAAGACGTCCGTACGCACGGCGCATCTCCGGCGTTATCCAGGTCCCGTCCTCGCCGGGCCTGTGCGCACAGCCGTCGACGACGTCGGCGAAAGCGCGGTCAATCGTGGTTGTCCAACCACACCTGGCGAGATGCCGCGCGAGGCTGCGCGAAACATGCACGCCGTCGACGTCGATCACGCCCCGCGGGTCGGGTGAGAACCATGGCAGCGGCATGCCCCGATGGGGCCAGGGAAAGATGCCGCGGCGGTACGCGTCGACCAGTGTGGCGGGGGTGAGATCCGCGCCGACGCCGACGACCCCATCCTCGTCGGCCGTCTGGGGATCGGGCATGAGCCAGACGGGTGCGGGCACCGGACGCGGTGCGCGTGCGAGGATCCGCTCGACCGCCGGGATGGCGCTCGACACAGGCGATGGCGTCGACACCGACTCGTGGACCATGCATCCTCCGCAATGGACCCTACGCGCCCACATCCACCGGCGCTATCGTCCCTGCACTCGTCTCGAGGCTCCAACACGTGCGTGTGCACCTCATCGACGGAACCTACGAGCTGTTCCGTGCGCATCATTCGCGGCGGCCGTCCCGTCTCGACCCGGACGGCCATGACGTCAAAGCGACGGTGGGCCTCGTGGACTCGCTGCTCGCATTGTGCGCCCACGAGCAGGTCAGCCATATCGCGGTCGCGTTCGACAATCCGATCGAGAGCTTCCGCAACCGCATGTTCGCCGGCTACAAGGACTCCTCGGGCGTCGACAAGGCACTGCTCGCACAGTTCGATCGGGTCGAACAGGCCGTGCGCGCACTCCGGATGACCGTCTGGTCGATGGATGAGTTCGAGGCCGACGACGCGTTGGCTAGCGCCGCTGCCCGCTTTGCCGACGACGTCGACCAGGTCCGCGTCTTCACCCCCGACAAGGACCTCGGCCAGGTGGTGCGGGGCCGGCGGGTCGTCCAGGTCGACCGGGCCCGCGAACGCGAGTTCGACGCCGACGGTGTCGTCGCCCGACTGGGCGTGCCACCGGCCTCGGTGCCCGACCTGCTCGCGCTCGTCGGCGACAGCGCCGACGGCATCCCGGGTGTGCCGGGCATCGGAGCAACCACGGCCTCCGCGCTGCTGACGCGCTACCACCATCTCGACGACATACCTGCGGACCCCGGCGCCTGGGACGTCGACGTCCGGGGCGCCGCGCGCGCAGCCGCCACACTGAGCGAACACCGCGAGGATGCGCTGTTGTATCGCGAGCTGGCGACGCTTCGCACCGACGTCGTGCTCGAAGAGACGCTCGATGACCTGCGTTGGACCGGCGTGGGCGACGACAGCGTCGACTGGGCACGCGAGATCGGCGTGCAACGGCTCGTGGACCGCTTCACAGCGACAGGAACCGGCCAGTAGGCTCCGCGACGTCCACACCCCCGTCGAGGCCGCTGGTGAGCGATTCCGACGCAGGGAGCGATCCAGGCGCCGAGCTGCGACGGGGTTCGTCCGCGGTCGCCGCCGGGATCTTCCTGTCGCGCACGATGGGCCTGGTGCGCGAGATCGCAACCGCACGCTGGCTGGGCACCGGTGTCGGAGCCGAAGCGTTCCGGGCCGCGCTGCGGGTCCCCAACCTCCTGCAGAATCTTCTCGGCGAAGGTGTCCTCTCCGCGGCGTTCGTGCCCGTGTACAGCAAGCTGCTCGCCGAACGGCGCCCCGAGGATGCCGGACGCCTCGCAGGCGCCATCGCGGGCCTGCTGCTCGTCGTGGTCTCGCTGGTGGTGGCACTCACCGTGACGTTCGCCGAACCGATCACGCGTGTCCTCGCGTGGGGTTTCGTTCCCGGAACGCAGCGTTTCGAGTTGACGGTCACGCTGGTTCGTATCGTCACCCCGGGTGTCGGGCTGCTCGTGCTGTCAGCGTGGTGCCTGGCAATCCTCAACTCGCACCGGCGGTTCTTTCTCGCCTACGTCGCGCCCGCGCTGTGGAACGTCGCGATCATCGCTGCGCTCGTCACTGCGGCCCTGGTCACCGTCGCCGTGGCCGACCTGGCCGTCGCGATGGCATGGGGGGCGTTGGTCGGCTCGGTCCTGCAGTTCGCCGTGCAGCTGCCCACGGTGCTGCGGCTGACGCGTGGCCTTCACCTGAGCCTTGCGCTGCACACACCGGGTGTCGGTGACGTCGTACGTCGATTCGGTCAGGTCCTCACCGGACGTGGCGGGGTGCAACTGTCAGCGTATGTCGACCTCTTCGCCGCCTCGCTGCTCGCCTTCGGTGCCGTTGCAGCGCTGGGCTACGCACAGGTCCTCTACCTGCTGCCCGTCGCACTGTTCGGAATGAGTGTCGCCGCATCCGAACTTCCCGCCCTGTCGACCATGAACACGACCCAGCGTGGCGACGTGCTCGCACGCCTCGACGCAGGCCTTGGACGTGTCGCCTTCTTCGTGGTGCCCGCAACCGTGGCCTTCGTCGTCGCCGGCGACCTGGTGGTCGCGACCGTTTTCGCGGGCGGGCGTTTCGACGCCGACGCGGTCGTGCAGGTCGGGACCATCCTGGCTGTGTACGGCCTGGCCCTTCCAGCGAGTGCTGGTTCGCGGCTGCTGCAGTCGGTTCTCTACGGGGTCGGCGATGCACGGTCCCCGGCGACGTACGCGCTCGTGCGCGTCGCCGTGGCTGCGTTGGTCGGGATCACGCTCATGATGCCCCTGGACGCGGTTCGCGCCGCACAGACGGGCTTCGAGATCGTCGGTGAGGTCGGCTTCGGCGTCGCAGCGCCCGTCGACCGGATCGGCCCCGACAATCTGATGCGTATGGGAGCTGCAGGTCTGGCGTTCGGAGCGGGCGCAGGAGCCTGGCTCGAGGTCGTGCTCCTGCGCCGCCGTGTGCGCGGTTCGTTCGGTACACCCCGCCTGTTCGGGTCACATCGAAACGCCCTGCTGCTGGCCGCAACCTTCTGCGCGGTGGCTGGCATGGCGACACGCGCCACTGCCGGAATGTTCGCCTTCAGCCCACGCCAGACGGGAATCGTGACGCTCGCCGCGATGGGCGCCGTCTATCTCGCGGTCACCCGGATGCGACGCGTGCCCGATGCGCTCGCATTGTTGCGTTCGTCAGCCAGCTGACCAACGGCGACGCCTACGGCTCGCCCACGGCTTCGGGGTCGATGGCTGCGATGAGTTGCTCCTGGATCCAGGCCAGGTGGTCGATTATCGCGAGCCGCGCCGCCAGCGGGTCGTCCTCCTCGACCGACGCACGGTCCAGGTCTTCGATGCCGATGCGTGCGCCCAGCGCGAGACGCACGTCGTTGAGGACTCCGAGCACGAGATGGGGCTCGTCGTCGCGCAGATCGAAACGGATCTGGCCACGGTGGCGTGCTCCGCGGTCGAGCAGGGTGTCCAACGCGTCGAGTCCGTGCCGGCGCTGGGCGAGCAGGTCATCGCGCAGAAGGTCACGGACCTCCTCGTCGGTCTGTTCGTCACCGTCGACGGCGCTGGGAAACAGGCGTTGGACGACCGGATCCGACGAGCTCGGCGATGTGAGCGCCTCGTCGAGGCCTTGGCGCAACGTGCGCAACAGGTCGACTTCCATCGGGTCGAGGACGAGCTGGATCCCGCGTGCGGTCCGCCGGACGTGCCGGCTCACGAATCACGCTGCATCGTCGCATGCAGCCCGTGCGCATGGAGTTGACCGACGTACATCTCCGCACGTTCCCGCGGTTCGGTCGCGACCAGCGCGCGCCCCTCGTTGTGCACCTGCAGCATGAGCTTGCGCGCTATCGGCTCGGTGTAGCCGAAGACTTTGCGGAAGACGTAGACGACGTAGGACATCAGGTTCACCGGATCGTCCCAGACGATGACGTTCCAGGGAGCGTCCGGTGCCAGGTCGTGTTCGGTCGTCTCGTCGCGTTCCCGCGTCGGAGCGGCCGTGGGAGCCATGGTCGAAGCCGTCGTGGCCGTGGAGCGTCAGCGCCGCCGACGTCGAGCCATGCGGCGCTGGCGTTCGCGGTCCTCGAGCTCTTCCCAGCTCGGTGGCGGCGCCATCGTGCGCCCGGCCGGACTGTCGTCGGGCGCCTTCTGCACGACCTTGACGTTGACTGCCGAGGGCCGTCCGCGTTCGGAGTCCGCGATCTCGAACTCGACCCCGTCGCCAGCGCTGAGTGCGCCGCCCTGCACGGCATCACCCTTGACGTGCAACTCGACGCCGTCAGATGCGACGATGAAGCCGTAGCTGTGTTCGGGATGGAAGACCTTGACGTGACCGTTGGGCATGGGCGTAACGACCTCGGTGGGAAGGATGCGCGGAGCAGCGTACCCCGTCGCCGCAGGCGCCGGTCGCCGCGATGCTCACGCCTGTGCCGCGATCCAGGCGCGCGCAGCATCCTCGACGTCTTCGTAATCACCAGCGGCGAGTGCTTCGACGGGGCTGCGCTGGTCGAGCCGACGCTGTGACCGCACGAACCAGGCCGCGATCGCATCCTCGTCGGCCCACCCCTGCAGCACACGCAGAACGTCGAGCGCAGCTTCCATGCCGCGCGCGGACGGATCGGCCGCGATGGCGTCGGCTGCCGGGTCACCGATGATGGCACGCAGTTCGAACTCGTCGTCGAGCGGATCGTCCCGGTACATCTCTAGGTGCCGCGTGTGCGCAGCTGACTGTGGCGGCGTTCGCACTCGTCGACGAACGCCGCTGCTGCAGCTTCCCGCTGGGGAAGCCGAGAAAGCTCGTCATCGATGACGGCCCGGCGCGTCGCGACCGCCTTGTCGAGCGGGTCATCGGTGTGGCGCAGGGCGCGTCGGGACGCTGCAGCGACACTGTCGGCCAAGGCCCGACCTTCGCTGGCGAACCTGACGAGCCGGCGGCGTTCATCCTCGAGATAGTCGCGGTAGCGGCGCAGGAGGTCCAGTTCGTCGCGCGCACGCAGCAACGTGAAATAGGCCGTGTCAGCCTCGTCGCGCGGCGCGCTCACGGAGCTGCCTCGACGCGCTGTTTGAGGCTCGCCAGCGCACGTTCGACGATCGAGATTGCGGCCTTGCGGGTCACCGACGCGGGAACGGGCAGGTCGACCGCGACGTCGAGTGTTCCCTGGACAGCCGTTCCCCCGTCTCGGGCCGTCAGCGAATACGAACCGTCGAGACGCGACAACATCTCGCCTTCGACGAGCTGCCAGCTCACTTCTGTCTCGCCATAGGTGTAGGCGACGGTGTAGCCGACCGGACCCAACGGCGTGTCGACCACGAAACGTGCCTGTGCGGCACGACCGGCGTCGTCGTGGTCGAGAACGTCGACGGAGCGGACACCATTGGCCCACGACGGATAGTCCTCGACGGCGAGTATGACGGCGTGCACCGTGTCGACGGGGGCGTCGATGTGGATGCCGTCCTCCACGCGTTCGGCCATCGCACGCCTCCTCGCCGCGAGCTCCCTACGACTCGTCGAGGCTACCGTCGGGCTGTGGATCGTCAGGCTGCGGATCGCCCGAGCGTTCCTCGCCACCCGGCTGCCCCGACCGGTGCGCTTGTCCCGCCGCGCTCGCCGTGGACGGCTCCCCCTGCTGGTCGATCTCCTCACGCAACCGTGTGATGCCCGCCTCGAGTTCGCGCAGTTCGCGAGCCTCGCGGCCAAGACGCCGACGAAGCTCGTCCAGCCGTGCTGTCGCAGGTCCGAGTCCGTCGCCGTCGTGCTCCTCGGGCCAGGCGGGACACAAAGGCCGGTAGTCGCACCAGTCGCACAGGCGGTTGGGTGTCGGCGCGAACTGTCCCGCGCGGATGGATTCCGCCGCAGCACGAACGCGACCCGGCACCGCATCGAGGTCCATGTCCTCGACCGGCACACGCACGGTCGCATCCGCGACGACGAAGTCGAGCGCGACGGTGCTGGGCAGGCGTCCGAACAGATGCTCGCACGCGAGCGCGTAGATGGCCAGTTGCAGCGACCGTTCCACGCGCTGTCGTGGCTGTGCTCGCCGACTGGTCTTGTAATCGACGACGTGGAGTTGCCCATCGTCATCGCTGTCGACCCGGTCGATCGACCCCACCACGACGGCGATGTCATCGAACGGCAGCTCGAACCACGCCTCGGTCGTGACGGGCAGCCGGTACTCGCCGGCGATGCGACGGTGGTAGCGGCGAAGCGTCTGCTGGGCATGCCGGTAGTAGGCGACCTGTTCGTCACGAGGCAGCGCCTCGAATCCGCTCGAGTCCCAGTGCTCGTAGAGCAGGTCGAGCAGTTCATCTTCGGTGGGACAATCCGGCAACTTACGGTCGTAGAACTCCTCGAGTGCTGCGTGGACCGAGGAGCCGAACGAGAGCGCAGGACTCGGCTTGCCGGGCAGACGGTCGATGTAGGCGTAGCGGAAGCGGCGCGGGCAGTTCTCGTACATGTCGATGCGGCTGAACGACAGGCGTATCCGCCCGGCCGCGTCCTCGAGCGGCGGCGGTGTCGGGCCGACCAACGCGTCGAGTTCCTCATCATCGAGCAGCGCGCCCTGCTCGGACGGCGTCGCCGCGGCGATCTCGGAGCTCGTCGAAGGGTCCATGGGATGGTCAGGCTACGCGCCACGCGGGACATCACGGCCAAGGTTCGACGTCGCAGTGCGTCTCAGCGGCCGTCAATCGTGGAGCAGGCCCAGCACGGAGGGGTGGAGGTGACCGTTCGAGCTGACGGCGTTGCCGCCGTCGGCTGTGGCGACGCCGTCGAAGGACGTGAAGCGCCCGCCAGCCTCCTCCACGACGAGTTTGACCGCGGCCAGATCCCATAGGTTCACGGTGGCCTCGAGCGCGACGTCCGTGCTGCCCTGCGCGACCAGGCAGTGCTGCCAGAAATCGCCATAGCCGCGTTGGCGGCGTGTCGCGCCGACGATGCGTCGCAGCGCGTCACCCCAGCCGAGCTGTTCGAACCAGCCCAGACCTCCGAACGCGACTTCGGCATCGCCGAGATCGTCGATATCCGACACCTGGATCGCACGCCCGTTACAGCGCGCACCCTGGCCGGATGCAGCGTCCCAGCGTGTGCCGAGTGCTGGAGCGGAGACGACCGCAGCGACCTCCTGTTCGTCGACACGCACCGCGATGAGTGTCGCGAAGATGGGGTTGCCCTTCACGAAGTTGGTGGTGCCGTCGATCGGGTCGATGACCCACGTCGGTGCATCGTCGGGGCCGACGCGGCCCGTCTCCTCACCGAACACGGCATGGTCGGGCAGACGTGCTCGGATGAGCTCACCGAGACGCTGTTCGATACCGGTGTCGGCGTCGGTGACCCAGGTCCCGTCGTTCTTGGTGCGCACGCTCACACCGTCCCGGAACGCGGGGAGGCTGATGGCATCAGCGGCGTCCGCGAGCTCGTGTGTGAAGGCACGCAGTTCGGCCGCGTTCACCAGTCGAAGGTCATGCCGTCGAAGCGCAGGATGATGTCGTTTGGCTGCACGGTGAGCGTGACCTCTTCGCGCGGAACCCACAGGGGGATGCAGGGACCCTGGCCCGCGTGACCCATGAGGCAGATCAGCAGTTGCCCGTCGGCGTCGAGACCGATGATCTGGCGCGCGTAGGACAGCAGTTCCTGGAACTCCGCGCTGCCCGCCCGGCGCTTCTGGTATGACATCGCCCAACGGGATTCAGAACGGCCGTAGTTGGCGATGACCTGACCGGGTGACAGCTTCGTGATCCCGTTGAGCGATCGAACGCTCTTGAGGGGCTTGTCGGCCTTGGTCGTCTTGCCCACACGCACAGCCGCGTTCGGTGACGCGAGTTTGCCCGGCAGGTCCTCGAGTTCGAAGTTGCCGGCGGCCTGTGCGGCCTTCTGGCGCTCGACGGGGACCTGTACTTCGATCTTCGCCGTCACGTCGCTCCTCGCCCGTGCAGTGCATGGTCCCACGAGTCGGTGATGGTACCCCCGACCGGATTCGAACCGGCGTCACCACCTTGAAAGGGTGGGATCCTAGGCCGCTGGACGACGGGGGCGCTCCGGGCAGCGGGCCCGGCCGTCGCGGGAGGCTACCTGCTCACCGGCGTCGCCTTGCCACCCCGAGCAGCGCCAAGCCGAACACGCCGACGCGAGTGGCGTGACCGGTGAGGTCACCCACGACCAGAAACGGCGTGCGTGCTTCGACCAGCGGCACGTCGCGGCGAATCGTGGTCGCGGTGAACACCGGCGTCGCGTCGTGGATGCCGCCGTGCGGGTCGACGAACGCCGAGGAGCCCGACAGCGCCGCGTGCACCACCCACCGGCCCGTCTCGACGGCTCGCAGGCGACTCTGGGCGAGATGCTGGTCAGGTTCGGCGCTGTCCTGGAAAGAGGCGTCGTTGGTCAGGGTCAGCACGAGTTCCGCGGGTTGTTCCTCGGCGAGGACATTGCTTCGCACGATGTCGGCGAAGAGCGTTTCGAAGCAGATCACGATGGCCAGACGCACACCGTCACGCGTGGCCATCGCGTCCGGGCCGCCGCCCGAGATCGCATCGCGAGGCACCTGCTCGAGCGGTGGGAACCAATCGAGCAGCGCCCGCGCCGGAACGTACTCGCCGAAGGGCACGAGTCGACGCTTGACGTAGCGGTCGACCTCGCCCTGCCCGGCGATGTAGCGCGACGCCGCGACATACCGCTCGGTCGTCGCGTCAGGGCCATCGAGTGTGGTGCCGGCGAGCAGTTCGCCGGCGGCGTGGACCGCCTCGTCGAGCAGCGGCGCCAGACTCGCCCCGGCCGGCGACGCCGGATCCCGGTCGACGGAGCTCTCCGGCCACACAACCAGATCAGCGGGGCCTCCGGCTTCGAGGGCTCGCAGTGTCTGGTCGCGCAGGTTGGTGGTGATGTGCAGCGGCGGGTCGGAGACCGGTTCCTCCCAGTGGCGGATGTCGTTGCCCTGCACGACCAGCACGTCGAGCGTGCCGGTCGGCTCGGGCGCGTCGGCAACCAGCAGTGCGGATGCGACGAGGCCCACCAACAGCTGCGCAGCGGGGACGCGCGCTGCGTCGAACGCCTCGATCGTGCGTGCCGCGTCGCCGTTGATGCCGCGATCTTCCGCCTCGCGGTGTTTGCGCCAGACGGATCGTGCGAAGACCAGCGCGCCGACACCGATGAGCACGACGAGAAATGTGATGCCCCGGCCACCGGCGACCCGGGCGACGGGCAGCAGCCAGGACGAATCGCCGTGGGCGTAGGCGATCGCGCCCCATTCGAAACCGTTCAGCGGCACGATGCCGCGCCAGGCGTCGATGCCGGTGACGACCATGGCGGCGACGAGCGGCAGCAGCGCGTGGTCGCGGAGCCGTCCCAGCAACCAGGCGAGCAGTGCGTACCAACCGACCTGCACCGCAACGAGAAGGCCCCATCCAACGATCCCCGCAGGCGCAATCAGCCAGCTGATCATCGGTGCGAACGCTGCAACGCCGGCGATCGCACCGAAGCGAGCACTACGGCCCTGCTCGTCCCACCACAGCGCTGCGACGAGCAACGGAGCGTGCAGGAAGCTCGCCCACCACCACGATACGGGCGCGTGGCTGACGAGCAGCGCGACACCGGATGCCGCCGCGAACAGCGGGGCGACGAGCATCCTCGGAGCGATCACACGCAATCGCGGCAGAGCAGGCGTTTCGGATCGGCGAGCTGCGTCTCACGACGCGCCAAATGGCATGACGAACAGACGAACTCTCCGTCGCGCAGCCCTTCGAGCTCGTCGTCATCGTCACCGACCGCGTCGAGGTCCTCGTCGAGGGTTCGTGCCGCCGCGACGGCGATCTGTTCGTCTTCGAGTTCTTCGATGACCTCGCCAGGCAACCCGCCGTCGAGGGTGTCGGTCGACGCAAGCTCGTCGTCCTCGTCTTCGTCGTCGAGGTCCTCGTCGATCGCGTCGTCCAGATGACTCGCGTCGTCCAGATCAGCCGCGTCGTCGAGGTCCTCGTCGTCGAAGTCGTCGAACACCTCGCCCTCGTCATCTGACGTACGCGTGGTGTCGTCGAGCTCTTCGTCGCCCGCCGCTGACGTGCGTCCTGCCACCTCGGTCCTCCGGTTCGCGCAGAACCCTGCTGACGAGGCCGCTTGGTACCAGAGTCGGTACCGGAGTCGCAACGCGCGCCGAACCTTCACGCCTGCCGGGCGAAGCGAGGGCCCCGGCAGATCTCCCGGGGCCCTCGTCGCCAGGCGACGGATCGAGACCGTTGGGGCCGCGGCCGACAACGACCGTCGAACCGCGTTGTCTACTGAGCCTCGTACCGGCGCGGCTGCCGCCCGGAGCCTGCGCGAGCCGGCGGGATGATCGCAGCGCCTGGGCGCTCGCTCCCGTCCCGGACCTCGTACGACGCGGCACGCGGGCGGCGTGTCACGTGCGACTCCGCACGCAATCAGCCCACCGAGGCAACGTCAAGCGATCGGTCCACTCGATGCGTCGACGTTGCGCGCAACGCGCGCGACGTCGCGATGCCGCGCACCGTTCAGCGTCCTGGCGCGTCGGGCAGCGGCGCATCTCCGTGCGCGACGCGCCCGTGGACGACGGTGAGCACAGATCGCGTGCCACGAGGATCGGCGGCGGCGTATGGGTCCCCTTCGAACACGGCCAGATCCGCGCGCATGCCAGCCCGGACCACGCCGACGTAGCGTTCCTGTCGGGCGGCGTGACGTCCGCCGAGTGTCGACATGGACACCGCTTCGAGTCGGCTCACCGCATGCTCGGGATGAGCGCGGTGCTCCGCTGACCGGATTGTCGCCCACGGATCCATGGGCAACACGTTCGCATCAGACCCGAATGCGATGCCGACACCGCGGTCGGCCAGCGCGCGAAGTGGAGCGACCCAGGCGGTGCGTTCCGGGCCCAGCCGCCGTTCGTACATTCCGCCGGGACCACCCCAGCGCGCCTCGACCGTCGGCTGACACGACACGATGAGCCCGAGTTCGGCGACATCGTCGAGCAGATCGGGTGGCAGAACCTCGGCGTGCTCGACACGGTGACGGCCGCGCCGCACCACATCCCCCGCCCCCAGTTCGTCGAGCCGCTGGCGTGCGGCATGCCAGCACCGCACGACCTGGCGCAGCGCCGCGTCACCCATGGCGTGCACGCCGGTCTGCAGGCCACCGAGGGCGGCCTCGACGTACCAGGACGTCAAGGTCGCGTCGTCGATCTCCAGATGTCCGCTCGTCGAAGGACGATCGGCGTACGGGGTGCACAGTGCAGCGGTGTGCGCTCCCAGCGACCCGTCGAGGTACAGGTCACCGCCGACGTGCCTCAAGTCGCGCGACAGTGGGACGTCGACGTCGAGTTCGCCCCAGTAGGGCACGACCTCGATCGGCCACGCCCCATGCACCCAGGCGTCGAAGTCGTCCAGACCCATCAGGTCGGGGCCTCCCATTTCGTGGACGGACCCGATCCCCAGCGAGGCTGCGTGCCGTGCGGCGGCGTCGCGTGCCGACGCGAGCGTCGAGGCGTCCATGGCGCCAACCGCCCAGCGGCGCACGATGTGGTTCGCCTCTCGTCGCAACATCCCTGTCGGATTGCCATACGCGTCACGTTCGATGCCCTCGGCACGGCTCAGCGGTGCCGAGGCGAGCGTGCGCCGGTCGACCAGGCATGCGTGTCCGTCGACATGGGCGAGGTAGACCGTGCGTCCGTCGGCGACCTCGGCGAGCGCATCAGGATCCGGCAACGCGTCCGGGTAGTCGTGGGGGTCCAGGCCGTGCCCCCAGATCACGCGTCCGGCGTGGTGGGCGGCGAAGGCCGAGACGGCGTGGAGGAGTTCGGCGCCACTGGCGATGTCAGCGAGGTCGAGACCGGTACGCGCCAGGCCGGTCGGAGTCAGGTGCGCGTGCGCATCGACGAACGCGGGCCCGACGACGCACCCGGTCAGATCGATGTGGTCCTGATGTTCAGGCGCCTGGGTGACGTCGTCACCGACCCACACCACGCGGCTGCCACGGACCAGCAGTGCCACGGCACGGGTGCGTGCATGACCCATCGTGACGATGCGATCAGCGGTGACCAGCAGTCCGCGTGGCGCAGCCCGCTCGCGCTCGAGGGTCGGCGCGACAGCCGCTCGGCGGCCCAGGCCCAGGCTCACGCCCGCGCTCCCGTCTTCACGGTCTCACGGCTCCCACGCCGTCGCATACTCCCGTCGAGGCTTCACGCCACCACGTCCATCCAGCGAGCGCGATGGTAGACGTTGGCCGGCCACGCGTGGCGCAGGCACGCCCCGGCAACAGCTCACACCTGGTGGGCTGCGGTGGACAACGCACCGAGCGCGAACAGGCACAGGCCAGCGACGGCGAAGTACGCGAGCGCTTCGACGCCACGGCGCCACGAGACTGCTTCACGCCGGACCTCGTCGACGACCGCGACGATCATGCCGGTCAGGCCGGCGGCCATCCCGCCGAACGCCGTCATCACGAGCAGCGACGCGAACCCGGCACGGCCGGGAAATCCCGCGATGCCGAGGCCGGCCGCGCCCATCAGGCCGAGTGCGGGGCCTGTGAGAAAGACGCGGCGCGTCGCACGTCGGCGCCGGTGCTCGAGGTTCACCCGGCATCGTTCCCGTCGCCGTCCTCGGTGCCGACGTCGGTCAAAGCGTTGGCTTCCTCGCCCGTGTGGGTGGCCCCCGCGTCCTCGGCAGTCGATGCATCGGGACGAAGCGACATCAGCACGCGGCGTGGTTGGTAGCCCAGCGCGGTGAGGAAACGAAGCGCGTCGTCGTTGCGTGCAGCGACGGAGATCTCGACGACGGGGACACCGGTGTCGGTCGCCCACGACTGCACTGCTGCAACCAGCGCACCGCCGACACCACGCCCGCGCGCCTCAGGACACGTGTACACCGGCCCGATGGTCAGCCCGGTCGGGCGCAGGGTGCCTGCGGCGTATCCAAGACGGCGATCGTCGTCGGCATCGAGCGCGATCCAGTAGACGCCTCCCTGCGGCAGGGGTGGATCCGCCGGCAGCTCGCGTTCCTCCTCGAGTTCCCGGCGATACGCGTCCGCGAGGTCGCGGACCTCTTCAATTCGCGCGCGGCGGATGATCATGGCACGTCCTCACTCGCTCACACGGAACACACGGTCAGATCACGCGGACGGCGGTTCAAGCGACGTGCCTGACCGGCCTCCACGGCCACGATGTCCTCGATGCGCGCCCCGTAGCGCCCTCCAAGGTAGATGCCCGGCTCGATCGAGAAGGTCATGTTCACCGCGAGTGGCGTCGTGTTCCCTTCAACGATCCAGGGTTCCTCGTGTTCCTCGAGGCCGATCCCGTGGCCTGTGCGATGAACGAACGCTGCGCCGAATCCAGCGTCGGTGATCACACGCCGCGCAGCCGCATCGACGTCCTCGGCGGCGACCCCCGGTGCGACGGCATCAACGGCCGCGCGTTGTGCGGCGAGCAGAACCTCGTGCATCTCGGCGTAGCCGTCGGGAGCATGCCCGACCACGTAGTTGCGCGTCGCGTCCGAGCAGTAGCCCTGGCGAGTCCCGCCGATATCGACGACGACGGCGTCGCCGTTCTCGATGACCCGCTCACCCGTCTCGTGGTGCGGCGACGCGCCGTTGGGGCCCGAGGCGACGATCACGAAGTTCACCTTCTCATGGTCCTCGAGGATCATTTCCGCGAGGTCACGTGCGACGTCGCGTTCCCGTCGACCCGGCCGCAGCACCTCGGGGACGCGCGCGTGCACGGCATCGATGGCCTCGGCGGCCGCTGACACCGCGTCCAGTTCAGCATCGTCCTTGACCACGCGCAGCGGGTGAGTGATCTGCGAACCCTCGATCCACGCCGCGTGGGGCATCGCCGCCTGCAGACGCAACGTGAACGACGTCCACAGGCGATCCTGCACGGCGATGCGTCCCTTTCCGGCCGGGCCCAGGTGATCGACGACGAGCGCGACCGGGTCGGTGGTCTCCGGCCAGGTGGCGACGTCGACGAGTCGCTGCGCTCCCGCGGCGAGTGCACGCTCGTGTTCGAGTTCGGGCACGACCAGCAGTGCGTCACCACTGCGCGCAAGCACCAACATCGTCAGGCGCTCGAGCGCCAGCGCGTGGTAGCCGGTCAGATACGACAGGTCCGCGCCGGGACCGACGAGCAACGCGTCCACGTCATTGGATGCCATGACCTGCCGTGCACGCTCGAGCCGTCGTCGGTCCACCACACATACCTCGCGTCGCACCGCTGTCGGAAGTCCCGGAATGTACGGAGCGTAGGGGTCCGGGCCTCGCTCGGGCGCCTCGACAGCGTGCTGGTGGCGACCTTTCAGACTCTGAGGTGCAGCGCCCCGCGCAACACGCCGATGCGGATATCGGTGGCCGCGTCGACCTCGACACCGTCGAGACGCAACGCCAGTGGTCCCACCGAGGTGACCTCCACGCTGGCGGTGGACCACAGACGCGTGTCAGCACCCTGCAGGTGGCGTCCGTTGCTGAGCCGGTGCGCGCGGCGAGCCATGTAGGTGGCGCGCCGCCGCCACGTCTGGACCTCGAGACGTCCGTCGGTGGGAATGGAACGCGGCGACAGATGCAGCCCACCCCCGGTGAACTGCCCGTTGGCGATCACGACCGCGCTGACCGGCTCGTCGGTCGACGATCCTTCGACGGTGACAGTCGTCGGTCGACGTGCGGCGCCCGGGACGCCGAGTCGAGCGGCCGCAGTGCGACGAGGACCGAGCGCGCGCGGCAGGCGCCTCGCACGGTTGACCACGTCGACACCGCCGCCGACGATCGCGATATTGGCGAACAGACGAGCGTGTGCCTGTCCCGACGCGTCGCGCCAGTGTGCGCGCG
>JBJHAX010000007.1:0-80118 GCA_050480705.1 Nitriliruptoraceae bacterium | reverse complement strand
GGTGGGTGTAGACGGCACGCTCGTTGACGGCGAGCGTCGTGTTGTCGGGCGAGATCGCGAGTGCGTCCACCCGTTCGTCGTGCTGGTAGCTCCACACGAGCGACGGGTCGCCGCCGACATCGGCGGGTTCCTCCTCGGGAGCCTCTTCGGGCGCTTCGATGTCCTCCTCGACGGGGGCCTCGACGGGCGCGTCGGTCGCCGCTGGCGGATCCTCGCCACTGTCCCCGCACGCCGCGAGCAGCAGGACCGCCACACCGAGAAGCGACGCCGTTGTCGTCGAGGTTCTCATCATCTGTCCCTCCGTTGTCCGACTCGCCGTTGCATGGCGTCGATTCGCACAGACGTTGACTGCCGTGAGCAGCCGCGACGACACCTCTGGTGAGCATGGCGTGGCAGCGGAGCGCTGACGAGGGGCCGAGTGCCCCAAGGTCGTGCCGAACGTCCCGACGAGACGCAGGATCAGGAGTCGGGAAGCGTGATGCGTCCGTCGTCGCCGAGCGGAAAGCCCGGGTTGTGGGCGATCTCCCACAGGTGCCCGTCAGGGTCAGCGACGTAGCCGGAATACCCGCCCCAGTCGGCATGTGCAGCGGCGCGCACGATGCGTCCACCGGCCTGTGCCGCGGTCGCAAGCAGCGCGTCGACCTCGGCTGGTGTGGCGACGTTGGTGGCGAGCGCGATAGGTGCTGGTCCCTCCGACAGCGCCTGGTTCACCTCGCCGGCGAAGTCGTCGCGTCCGAACAGCGCAAGCACCACGGTGCCGCCCTGCAGGAAGACGATCGTGCCGTCGACGGAGGCTGGCGAAGCGACCCACCCCAGTGCCTCGTAGAACACCCGGGAGGTGTCGAGGTCACGAACCGCGAGCGTGATCAGACTCACATGGGCCATGCCGTCGTGCTCCCCTCGGTTCACAGTTCAGCAGGCTCGAGGTCGGTCTGGGTGTGCTGCTCGGTGAGCGCTGCGAACGCTGGGTTCGCGTCAGCAGCGGCATCGAAGGTGCAGTGGACCCGGACCGAACCAGAGCGCTGTAGTTCGTTCCACAATTCCTCGATCGCCAGTGCAGCGGGGATCTCGTCAGCATCCCACAGCAGCGAGGTCATCTCACCGTAGACGCGCACCCGGCGTCCACCAGATGCAAGGCGGCGCAGAAGCTCCCCGAGGGCTTGTCGAACATGCGAGAGGTCGAGTTCGCCGTCGTCGCTGCGCAGGTCAGCGAGCGTGTCGTCGGCGTCCATGAGGATGAGCCTGCCATCCCGGATCGCGGCTTCGAGGTCAACCCGCGAGCGTGCGAGTTCGCCTCGGATGTCGTGCAGATGCGTGTCGCGCGCGATGATGACGACGACGTCGTCACGCTCGAGGCCCGGCAGCAGGAACGACACCGCCGATTCGACGAGGTAGGCGCGTGAGTGCGCGAGCGTCATCGAATGGTCGTGCGCGATCGCCGTTGCGGCATCCGATGGTGCGCTCATCGGTGCGGGCGCGTCAACGACCGAGTCTGCCGATTCCTCGCCGGGCAGGGTGAGACGAAAGCTGGCCCCATGGTCGGTGGGCTCGTAGGCGATGTCGATGTCGTTTGCGCCGGCAAGCAGGCGGACGACAGCCAGGCCGAGGCCGACACCTGAGCTGGATGTCCCCGTTCCCTGGGTGAACGGATCCCACATGACGTGCACGAACGCCGGATCGATGCCGCCGCCGTGATCGGTCACACTGAGCACAGGGTGGCCGTCGATCTCAGCGATCTCGATCCTGTAGGGCGGCCGGCCGTACTTGACGGCGTTGTGCAGCAGATTCTCGATTATCTGCTGCAGATGCTCGGGATCGACGAACGTCCGCAGTTCACTCGGCCCGCCGATGTCGACGTCGGTGGCTACTGCTCCCAGGCTCGCGACGGCCGCGTCGACGACGTCGCCCAACACCACCGTCGCACGATGCGCCCCGAGCTGGCCACGCCGGGCTCTGCCGATGAGCAGCAGCTCGTCGACACGGCGCAGCAGGCGGTGGGCGTTGCGAAGGATCGCGGAGGCCTTGGCGGTCGTGTCGGTGGACAGCTTGGTGTCACGTTCGAGCAGTTCTGCGAACCCGATGATCGGTGTCAACGGGGTCCGCAGTTCGTGCGAGACGACGCTGACGAGCTGTTCACGAAGGTTGTTCGCGGCGACGAGCTGCTCGTTCGCGTCTTCGAGTTGCTCAGAGCGGCGTTGCAGCAGTTCGCGCGCGGCATCGCGCTGCCGGGCGAGCGCGTGGCGCTGGACGGCGAACAGGATCCGGTTGCTCAGGGCCCGGCCGTCGTCGTCGCCTTTGACGAGATAGTCCTGTGCGCCGTGCTCGAGCGCTGCTTCGCCGAGTCTTTCGTCGAGCGAGCCCGTGAGGACGACGACCGGAAGCTGTGGGTGTCGGGTGGCGAGTTGCAGCAGGCCGTCGAGGCCCTCCGTGTCGGGCAGTCCGAGGTCGAGCAGCACGACGTCGGCCTCGTCGAGCATCGCCATGGCAGCGGCCAGCGACGTTGCGATTCGCACGTCGAAGGACGTGGAACGATCCGGGCGTGTCTCGAGGGTCGTGGCGAACAGCAGCGCGTCCTCGGCATCGTCCTCGACGAGCAGGACGTTGCAGGTGCCGGGCATGACCTCCTCCTTGTGCTCCCGGGTTGCTAGCCGCCTTCGAGCGGTGGATTCGCGTCCTGGCGCAGCGGGAAGCGGACGACCTGCAGCCAGAAGTCGTCGATCGCCTGCACGACGCGGGCGATCTGGTCGAGGCCGACAGGTTTGGTGATGAACGCGGCTGCCTGCAGCTCGTAGCTTCTGAGGACGTCGGATTCTTCGTCCGAGGTGGTCAGGACCACGACCGGGATGTTGCGCAAATCCGCGTCCTGTTTGAGATGTTCGAGAAACGTGTGCCCGTCCATGCGTGGCATGTTCAGATCGAGCAGGATCACGTCCGGCCGCCGGGGCGAAGACCCGGGGGCGTCTCCCCGCAACAGTTCGAGGGCTTCGACGCCATCGATCGCGGTCGTGACATGGTTACTGACCTTGCTCTCTTTGAGCGCTTCGCAGGTCAGTTCGATGTCCTGCTCGTCGTCGTCGACGAGCAGGATCTCAACCGGTGTGGCCATCGTCGGTCTCCTGTGCCGTGTCGACGGGCAACGTCAGCCGTACGTCGGTCCCGCCCGCGCCCGACGCCTCGAGCCGGATCGTGCCCCCGTGTTGTTCGACGATCCTGCGGCAGATCGCGAGCCCGATCCCGCTGCCTGGATAGGCGCTGCGCGGGTGCAGGCGCCGGAAGACCTCGAAGACCTGTTCGCGGTACTGCTCGTCGATGCCGATGCCGTTGTCGGCAACCGATATTTCGCACCAGCCCGGGTCGGTGGGGAGTCCGCTGACGGTCACATGCGGCGGCTCGTCGCTCCGCCGGTATTTGATCGCGTTCGAGAACAGGTTCGTCATCAGCTCGGTGAGCCGTTGGCGGTCGCCGACGACGCGTGGCAGCTCCGCGATGTCGATGGTCGCGTCGACGTCGTCGGCGAGCACCGACAGGTCGGCGGCGACGTCGCGGCAGACTTCGGTGAGATCGACCGGCTGCTGTTCGAGCGGGCGCCGGCCGATGCGTGAGTAGGCGAGCAGGTCCACGATCAGCGAGCGTTGACGGTGCGCGGCGTCGACGAGATGACCGAGGTATGTCGTGGCTTGCTCGTCGAGCTGGTCGGCGTGGCGTCGTTCGAGCAGCTCGGCGAACCCGATGATCTTGCGCAGCGGTTCCTGGAGGTCGTGCGAGGCGATGTAGGCGAACCGTTCCAGTTCCTGGTTCGAGCGGCGCAATTCGGCGGTGATCGCCTCGAGCTCGTCGAGGTGGTTGCGGCGTTCGGTGACGTGGCCAAGTTGTCGCCCGATCTCGGTGACGATCTCGAGGAAGCTGTCGGGCAGGTCGCGGGCCGTGGTCGTCCACAGCACGAGCGCGGCGGTCGTCGTCGAGCCGGCGACGACCGGGATGGTGAGCGCGCCGTGGGGGTCGGTGTCGTCGGCGTCGGTGGCTGAAGCTGACCACGCATGGCCGTGGGTTCGTGCCTGCATTATGAGGTCGTCGTAGGCGGTCGACGGATCGCAGCGGCCGTCGTCGTCGACCTGCACCACCAGCCCGTGCTCCCAACCGAGCGTCACACGCAGATCGTCGAGTGCCTCGCGCATTGCGACGCTGGGGTCGGAGGTGTTGTTCGCCCGTTCCGTGATGCGCCTGAGCAGGCGCGCTGCGACGCCGAGGTCGACAGAGGCGGTGACGTCACGGACCACCGCAATGACCCCTTCGGTGGGCATCGCGACGCCGGCGTCGGTGTGGCTGGCGGGTCGTTGGAAGCGGATGTCGACGAGGCGGTCCGGGATGTCCGCCAGGCGTGCGACGATCGATGCGGGCCGTTCTTCACGGGCGCGCAGACGCGCCTGGCGCACCCGGGTGCGGTCACGGGCGTCGAACAGCTCGTCGAAGCGCCTGCCGGGAAGCTGCTCGTCGGGATGGCCGAGGAGTGCGGGTGCGAACGGCCCGACGTCGGCCACGACGCCGTTGGGGTCGAGCGCGACCACGTTTTCGGTGAGGTGCGCGCCAAGAAGGTCTACCGACCGTGCGGTCGGGGGCTTCCCGTACGTCGTCCCCACCATCTGCGCGCCTCACGGCCGTTTCGTCGACCGTCCTACGAAGGCGGCTGCGATCCGATCAAGACCGGTCGTTCGCGCTCCGCATCGGGGCATCGGCGGGTCGCCGTGCCTCCGCGCGACAACATACAGCGTTCGGTCAACCCGTCCGCGTAGCAACCGGCTCTGGCATCGAAGGCCTTCCGGCCCGACCTCCACGTCGCGTCGCTTCGTGACCTGGTCGCCTGCTGCAGCCACGACGAGGCTCGGGGCCCTGCGCGCCGTAAGCTGCCGCAGGTTGCCGTCAACGTGGAGTCTCGATGACTGGTCCGAAGGTTGCGGTGCTCGGTGCGGGCGCCAACGGTGCCAGCATCGGTGCGGATCTCGCGCGCGCAGGCGTCGACGTCACGCTCATCGAGCAGTGGCCCGACCACGTCGCCACGATGCGCGAGTACGGCGTGCGCATCGAGATGCCGGCTGAGACCGTGACCACACCGGTGCGGGTGCTCCACCTGTGCGAGGTCGCGACGCTGCGGGAACGATTCGACGTCGTGCTGATCGTCATGAAGGCCTACGACGCACACTGGTCGGCGCAGCTCATCGAGCCCTATCTCGCCGACGATGCACTCGTTGCCGGCGTGCAGAACGGCATGACCACCGACGCGATCGCGCAGGTCGTCGGGGCGCATCGCACCGTCGGCGCGGTCATCGAGATCTCGTCCATCATGTACCGGCCGGGTCTCGTCGAGCGCCATTCCGGACCGGACCGCTCGTGGTTCGCTGTCGGGGCGGTCGACGACGCGGTGCGTGGGCGCGAGAGCGAGGTCGGCGATCTGCTCGCGCACGCCGGGACCGTGGAGATCGTCGACGACATCATGTCGACGAAGTGGATGAAGCTGGTCAGCAACGCGACGACGCTGGTGACCACCGCCGTGCTCGGCCTGCCGATGCTCGACGCGGTGGCGCTGCCCGGCATGCGCGAGCTGATGATCCGTTCGGGCCAGGAGGCGCTGGCCGCGGGTCGGCACCGCGGCCATCAGCTCCTGCCGATCTTCGGGCTCGACGCCCAGGATCTCGCCGCATCCGGCGAGGTCGTCGAGCAGCTCCTCGACACCTTGCTGGAAGGATTCGTGCTCCCGACCACCGAGACCACGATCCTGCAGGACTGGAAGCGCGGCCGGCACAGCGAAGTGGACGACATCAACGGCCTGGTCGTCGAGACCCATCGGGCGCACGGCGAACGTGCACCGGTCAACGCCGCCGTCGTCGAACTCGCCCATCGCATCGAACGTGGCGAGCTCGCGCCCGATCCCGCCAACCTCGATCTGCTGCACGAACTGGCCGAGCAGGACGTCGAACCGTCGCCGCGGCTGCGCTGAGACCGGTCGCGCCCGTGCGGGCGCGTCGGCGCGATGCAGTCGAAGTCAATCACGCACCTCGAAACGTGGATGGCCGGCGGGAGGCACATCGGCGGCGTCCACGGCGGTGACCGTGGCGCGTGGTGGTCCGCCGGCACGGATCCACGCTTCGACGGCCGCCACCGCCTGCCCGGTGCCTTCGAGCCACGCTTCGACGGTGCCGTCAGCCCGGTTGGCGACCCAGCCGGTGGCACCTGCATCGACGGCGACGCGCTGCGTCTCGACACGGAAGAACACGCCCTGCACGGTGCCGTCCACGGTCAGGTGTCGTGCCGTGGTCACGTGGCGCTCCGGGGTCCGTGCCGTGGAGATCGACCTGTCCGGCACACCAGCGTGCCGCATGATGCGGCCGGCGGCCCGCTGCCGACGCCCCCGGGGACCTCACGCGTCGAACGCCTGCTGTAGGAATGCACGGATGGGTCGCGTCGATGGGTCGTGTGCATGGCCGCGTCGGCTCCGCGGTGGGTGGACGCCACTACCCTGCGGGCAGGGTCACGAGGCATCCACGACCGGTCGTGGCACCGCGACGCCAGGCGACCCGGGAAGACGCACCGCATGGACAAGCAGCAGGAGTACGTCCTTCGCACCGTCGAGGAACGCGACGTCCGGTTCATCCGCCTGTGGTTCACCGACGTGCTCGGCTTCCTCAAGAGCGTGGCGATCACCGCAGCCGAGCTCGAGAACGCGTTCACCGAAGGCATCGGCTTCGACGGCTCGTCGATCGACGGCTTCGCACGGGTGCAGGAAGCCGACATGCTCGCCGTGCCCGACGCGTCGACGTTCCAGGTGTTGCCGTGGCGCCCCGAGGCACAGGGTGTCGCCCGCATGTTCTGCGACATTCTCACCCCTGACGGCCAGCCCTTCGCGGCCGACCCGCGCTACGTGCTCAAGCGGACGCTCGAGAGAGCCGCGGAGAAGGGCTTCACCTTCTACGTGCATCCCGAGATGGAGTTCTTCCTGTTCGAGAACGCCGAGAGCACCACACCACTGGACAGCGGCTCTTACTTCGACATGACGCCGCTCGACGTCCAGCAGGACTTCCGCCGGCAGGCCATCAACACCCTCGAACAGATGGGAATCTCGGTCGAGTACTCCCATCACGAGGTCGCGCCTTCGCAGCACGAGATCGACCTGCGCTACGCCGACGCGCTCACGATGGCCGACAACATCATGACGTTCCGGCTCGTCGTCAAGGAGACCGCGCTGCAGCGCGGCGTGTACGCGACGTTCATGCCTAAGCCCATCGAAGGCCAGTGGGGCAGCGCGATGCATCTGCACCTGTCGCTGTTCGAGGGGGACACCAACGCCTTCCACGAGGCTTCCGACCCCTACCGGCTGTCACCGACCGCCCGGGCGTTCACCGCAGGTGTGCTGCGCCACGCACGAGAGCTGACCGCGATCACCAACCAGTGGGTGAATTCCTACAAGCGGCTGACCGCGCGGCTGCACGGCCCGCTGCCGTCGGGTGAAGCACCGGTGTTCGTCACCTGGGGACGCTCCAACCGCAGCGCCCTCATCCGGCTGCCGATGTACAAGCCGCGCAAGGGCGCCTCGACACGCATCGAGTACCGCGCGCCCGACCCGGCCTGCAACCCGTATCTGGCGTTCGCCGTGCTGTTGTCCGCCGGCCTCAAGGGCATCGAGGAGGGCTACGAGTTGCCTGAAGAGTCCGAGGACAACACCTTCGAGCTCACCCCGGCGGAGCGCGCCGCAACCGGCATCGAGCGGCTGCCGTCGAGCCTGGGCGAGGCACTCGCGCTCATGGAGTCCTCCGAACTGATCGCCGAGACGCTCGGCGAGCACCTGTTCGCGCACTTCCTCGCCAACAAGCGACGCGAGTGGGACGAGTACTCCGCGCACGTGACCACCTTCGAACTCGAGCGCTACCTGCCGCTGCTGTAGAGAACGGGACCCATGCCCGCCCGACGTGTCTCGGTCCGTGCACGGCTGGCCGCGAGCGGCCTCGATGCGCAACGTTCGCTGGCCGAACTCGCCGAGGTCGGCCTGGTCGACGATGACGGTGAGATCCGCCACGACCTGCTCGCCCTGCTGTCCGATGCGGCAGCGCCACATGACGCGCTCGACTGCGTCGTCGCCATCGCACGTGACCACGGCGAGTTGTTCACCGAGGTCGCCGACGACCCGGCATGGCTCGAGCGCATCGTCGCCGTCTCCGGGGCGTCGCGGCCACTGGGCGACCTGCTCGCCCGGCACCTCGACGCAGTCGAGGCGCTGCGCACCCTCGACGAGGTCCGTGCCGGCGCGATCGCGCCCGCCGTGGCGGCAGCGGTGCGCAACAGCGAGGACCGCGCCGCCCAGGCCGCAGGGATCGCCGCGATCCGCCGTGCGGCCACCGCGGACATCGCCGCACGCGACCTGACGGGGGCGGCGCCGGTCGAACAGGTCGGCGCCGAACTCGCCGAACTCGCCGAAGGCGTGCTGACCGGCACGCTCGAGGCCGTGCATGCCCACGTCGTCGACGGCGGCGATCCGGCCGCGCGCATCGGCGTGATCGGGATGGGAAAGCTCGGCGGCAGCGAACTCAACTACGTCTCCGACGTCGACGTCGTGTTCGTCCACGAACCGACCGGCGGCGCCGACGAAGCGCAGGCGGCCGATGAAGCCCGGCGCACCCTCACCCTGCTGCTGGAACTGCTCAACGCATCGACGACGATGGGACGCACCTACGAGGTCGACCCCACCCTGCGTCCCGAGGGACGCTCCGGTCCGCTGTCACGCAGGGTCGACTCGTTCGTCGCCTACTGGGAACGATGGGCCAAGACCTGGGAGTTCCAGGCGCTGCTCAAGGCACGCCCCGTCGCCGGCGACCGCGGCCTCGGACAGCAACTGCTCGACCGCGCCGAGAAGTACGTGTGGCCCGATCGTCTCGACCCCGACGTCGTCGCCGAGATCCGCGAGATGAAGTCGCGGATCGAAGCCAAACCGGAGGTCGTCCGGCACGGCGAGCGGCAGATCAAGCTCGGGCCCGGCGGCATCCGCGACATCGAATTCGCCGTGCAGCTGCTGCAGCTCGTCCACGGTCGCGGCGACCACTCCCTGCGACTGACCGGGACGCTGCCTGCCCTCGACGCGCTGGTGGCCAACGGCTACGTCGACGAGGACGACGCACGCCCGTTCGCTGACGCTTATCGGCTGCTGCGCATGGTCGAGCACCGCCTGCAGCTCGCGAACGAACGGCGCACCCACACCGTCCCCGAAGATCCCGAGCGCCAGGAGTGGCTCGCACGCGCGATGGGGTATCGCGCCGATGCCGAACGGACCGCGCGTGACGTGCTGCTGCGCGACCTGTCACGCACCCAGGCCGAGGTCCGCGAGCTGCACGCCAAACTGTTCTACCGCCCACTGCTCGAAACCTACGCAGCAGTGCCAGCGGTCGCCTCCGAGGTGAGCCTGCCGCGCCAGGTCTCGGCGATGGGTGACGACGCGGCACGGGAGCGTCTCGAAGCGCTCGGCTTCCGTGACGGCGCGCGCGCACTGGCCAATGTGCGCCAGCTCACCGCAGGCCTGTCCCGCAGTGCACGCACCGTGCGTGCCGTGCTGCCCGCGATCCTTCAGGTCCTGGTCGACACACCCGACCCCGATACGGGCCTTGCGTCGTTGCGCGATCTCATCGAGGCGCAGGGCGACTCGGGTGAGCTGCTCGGCTACCTGCGCGACCATCCGGTGTCCGCCGAGCTGCTCGGACGCGTGCTCGGCACGAGCCAGGTCGCCGGAGAGCTGCTGGTCGGTCAACCCAAGGGCATCGAGTGGCTGCGCGACGAGTCGTTGCGCGACCAGCCCCGCCAGCGCGACGAGCTGGTGCGCATGGCGCTCGGGCGCCTCAGCTGGCAGGACACCACCGCGGCGCTCAGGCGACTCAAACGCCTCGAGCTGCTGCGTGTCGTGCTGCGTGACCTCGCCGGCGACGCCAGTGTCGGACAGATCGGTGAGGAACTCACCGCGCTGGCGGAAGCCTGCCTCGTCGCCGCACTGCAGGCCGAGCTGGCCGAACGAGCCGCCCAGCGGGGTGTGGCCGAGGACGAACTCGGGGTGCGCATCGCCGTGATCGGGATGGGCAAGCTCGGAGGACGCGAACTGCACTACCCGTCCGATCTCGACGTGATGTTCGTGCACGACGTCGACGACGGTGTCGACGAAAGCGACGGCAACCGTCTCGCACTCGACATCGCCGGCAGTGTCATGCGCTCACTGTCGGAGATCACCGCTGAGGGCACAGCGTTCGAGGTCGACGCCGACCTTCGCCCCGAAGGGCGCAACGGGCCGCTGTCACGCTCGCTCGGTTCCTACGAGGCCTACTGGCAGCGCTGGGCAGATCCGTGGGAGCACCAGGCGTTGCTCAAGGCACGGCTCGTCGCCGGCGACGAAACGCTCGGTTCCCGCTTCGCCTCGGCCGCCGGGCAGTTCGCCTACCCCGACGGCGACGCGGAAGCGGTCACGGCGATGCGCCGTATGAAAGCCCGGCTCGAGAAGGAACGCATCCCGCGCCGCATCGAACCGCAGCGCCACCTCAAGCTCGGGCCGGGCGGGCTGTCCGACGTCGAATGGACCGTCCAACTGCTCCAGCAGACCCACGGTGCGCACCAGTCGCCGCTGCGTACGACCTCGACCGCCGAGGCGCTCGACGCGATCCAGGACACCGAACTGATCGAACACCGCGACGTCGGGTGGCTGCGCGACGGCTTCCGGTTCCTCTCGCGGCTGCGCAACCGCCTCTACCTGCTGCGCCACCGCGACGTCGACGTCGTGCCGGCCTCACACGACGCGCTCGAGGTCCTCGCCCGCAGCCTGGACTATCCGCGTGGCGGCTGGCAGCAGCTCGAAGAAGACCGGCTGCGGCACGCCCGCCGGGTCCGCCAGGTCTGCGAACGGGTCTTCTACGGCATCGAACCGTCACGCAGCGACGGATGGTGATCCGCCCGCGCGCGGTCGTGTTCGACTGTGACGGCACCATCGCCGACACCGAAACGCTGTCGGATCGCGCCTGGACGGACACCCTCGCCGAACACGGCTACACCCCCGCGCCCGACGACTTTCGCAACGTGATCGGGCACCCGTTCGCGCAGAACTGGGCGTACTTCAGCGCCCGCGCCGACCTCGGAGACGTCACGACGTTCCGTGCGCGGCTCCGTGCACGTTTCCACGCGCTGTTCGACGAGGAACTGGTGATCTACGACGACGCGGTCGACACCATCCGCATGCTGGCCGACGACGACGTCGCACTCGCCGTCGCATCGTCGTCGAGTCATGCACACGTCGAGCGCGTCCTCGAACGTGGCGGCGTCACCGGGCTGGTGTCGACGATCATCGGCGCCGACGACGTGACACGCCACAAGCCCGACCCCGCCCCGTACCTGGCCGCCCTCGACGGCCTGGGGGTGGACGCCTGCGCGGCCAGCGCGGTGGAGGACACCCCGGTGGGTGTGGCGGCCGCAGTCGCTGCCGGCGCATTCACCGTGGGTATCGTGCGCACGCACGCTTCAGCGCAGCAGCTGGCAGCCGCCGACCGTGTCGTCGAACGGATCACGTTACGGGCGCTGGACCATCCAGACGACCGCTGCGCCTGAACGCGACGGCAGGAGCATCATCATGGATCTCGCCACCCACGCGGTCGACATCGGCCTGCTGGCGCTGCGTGTCATCGTCGGGGTCGGCGTGTCGCTGCACGGCATGCAGAAGCTGTTCGGCTGGTTCAACGGCGGCGGTTTCGCCGGCACGTCACGCTGGTTCGCCTCGCTCGGTTTCGGCGACGGACGCGTCGCGACGGCCATGGCGGGCAGCACCGAGATCGCCGGGGGACTGGGGCTCGCCGTGGGCCTGCTCACCCCACTCGCATCCCTCGGCCTGATCGGGGTCATGACCACCGCGGCGCTCGTCAACGCACGCGACCACGGGTTCTGGTCGGCGAACAAGGGATGGGAGCTCAACCTGTACCTGATCGCCGTCGCGGCAGCACTGGCGGTCACCGGTCCCGGCGCCTTCTCGCTCGACGCGCTGCTCGGACTGACGTGGCTCGCGGGTCCGGTGTCGGGCGGCGCGATCGTGGTGCTCGGTGTCTCGCTCGGTGCGCTGCGCTGGGTGACACGCCAGCGTGTCGACGGCGAACGCTGACCTCCGGGCGAAGCGGATGATCGGGACCCGGTCGAGGTCCCGCCGGAATCGGGACCATCGGCGCCCAACAGGGTGCATTCGGCCCGTGAGATAGGCGCCGGAGACGTCGACACTCCTCGTCAAGGAGCCTGCCGCCCCGGCGGGTCCCGCACGAGAGAGGCAGGCCCGATGGCCACCCGCACCCCTGAGCGCGTCGAACCGACCGCGCTCGCCGCACCCGACGTGGAGCTCAAGCTCCGTTCGAGTCGTCTGTTCACCGTCGTGGCGATCCTGGCGATCGTCGTCGGTGGATTCTCCGTCCTCGGTGGTCTCACCGGTGCCGTGTACACCTACCAGCAGGCTGCCGTCGAGAACATCACCACACCTGACGACGCGGCGATCGCCGGTGCGCCGGTTCGCGGCCCGGTCACCATGTGGGCGCAGTCCGACATCATCACCCAGCACCAGCTCAACCGCACCGAGGGGCTGCGCTTCGCCGAGATGGACCGCATGATCCCGATGCTCGACGAGGCCGGTGTGCCGGTCGTCGACGAGGCGGGCGCGCCGGTGATGGTCGAGAACCAGGCCCGTCTGAGCTGGATCAACGCGACCTCGCTGACCACGGTGCTCGGCCTGGGCATCCTCGCCTACGCGTTCAGCGCGTTCGCGATCGCCGCCGGCGCGGTGATGGTCGGGCTGGGACTGGTCGTGTTCAAGTTGCGGCGCAGCGCCGTCGCAGTGCACTGACACCACGCCAACGCTGATCGAAGGGGCCCGCGACCGCGGGCCCCTTGCGCATGTGCCGGGCGAGACGGCGGGCAGGGCGCACCCGGGTCGACACCGAGTTGACGGATCCGAACATACGTTCGATACTCCGGGGCATGTGCCCGTCGCCCGCCACGAACCACGCCGAGACCTCGTCGCTGCACTGGCGTCACGGTGTGACCACCGCAGCCGACACCGTCGCCCGCCGGCTCGACGTCGACGAACCACTGCGTGCTCTGCTTCCCGGGCGGGGGCTCCGACGCGGAACAGTGGTGACCGTGTCGGGCTCACGGTCGTTGTTGCTCGCACTGCTGGCCCGGCCGTCGCACGACGGCGCATGGTGCGTGATGGCCGGGGTCGAAGGCCTCGGTCTCGCTGCAGCAGCCGAAGCCGGCGTCGATCTCGACAGACTCGTCGTCATCCCCCGTCTGGGAGAGCGCTGGCCGGAGATCGTCGCCGCGTTGGTCGAGGTGTTCGACGTGGTCGCGCTGCGGGCTCCCGGGCCGGTCCCGCCACCGGTTGATCGTCGGCTCGAGGCCAGGGTCCGCCGTCACGGCACCGTGCTGCTCGTCGTGCGTGACACGCTCGGCGCACCGGTGTTCTCGTCGAGCTCCCTGGAACTGGCGGTGACACACAGCCGATGGGAAGGGATCGGCGATGGCGACGGCTATCTGCGTGCCCGCCAGGTCGAAATCCGTGCCCGTGACGCCACGACGCCGCGACGTCCCCGGCAGATACGCCTGAGGCTGCCGTTGGCGGGTGTGCTGTGATACCGCCAAGGGTGATCGCCCTGTGGCGCCCGTCATCGCCTCGTGGCGGCGAAGGGGCCCGTGACCTCGAGGACGTCGCGCCGGTGGTCGATGCGGTGCGTGCGATCGCCCCCGCGGTGGCGGTGGTCCGGCCCGGGCTGCTGCTGATCGAGGCGCGCGGACCCGCACGGATCTCGGGTGGCGAGCAGGCGGCTGCAGAGCGTCTGCGCCGGGCCGTCGATGCGGCAGCGGACGAGGCTGCACCGGTGTCCTGTCGCGCCGGGATCGCCGACGGGGTGTCTGCGGCGGTGCTCGCCGCCCACCACGGCAGCGACCAGACGACAGACGCAACGACTCTGGTGGTGCCCGGTGCGACCCGCGCGTTTCTCGCGCCACTGGCCGTCTCCTGCCTGCTCGTTCTTCGTGACGTCGGCGAGTTGACCGAGATGTTCGAACGTCTGGGGATCGACACGCTGGGCGGGCTCGCAACACTGCCGCGTCGCAGCGTGCTGGACCGCTTCGGTCCCGACGGGCGCTGGGCGCAGGATGTGGCCCGTGGCGAGGACGTCACGCCGGTCGTGGCCGACGTGCCCGAGGACCCGGTCGCAGTCACCACCACGATCGACCCACCGGCCGAACGGGTCGATGTCGTCGCGTTCGCGGCTCGCTCGCCCGCCGACACGCTGGTGGCGCGTCTGACCCGTGGTGCGTTGACCTGCCGTGTCGTCGAGGTCGAACTCGAAACCGAACACGGCGAACGATTGGCGCGCCAGTGGAGCGCGGTCGACGGGTTCAGTGCCAGCGCGCTGGTCGACCGCGTGCGTTGGCAGGTCGAAGGATGGCTGACCGGCACCTCGCACGTCGAGCGCCCGACCGCCGGCATCACCATGCTGCGCCTGGCCGCGCTGGAGGTCGCCCGCGGCGGTCGGCAGCTGGTGACCAGCGGCGATACGACCGACGACGACCGGCGTGTCGCGCAGGTCCTGGCCCGCCTGCAGGGGTTGCTCGGCCACGACGGTGTGCTCAGCGCGCAGCCTGCCGGGGGACGCGACCCGTCGGGGTGGTTCGTCGGTGTGCCGTGGCGCCCGCCACCGGCCGCCGCCGAGCGGACGCCGCAAGCGCCGTGGCCGGGACGGCTGCCGCCGCCCGCCCCGGCGACCCTGCTGTGGCGCGCCGCCGAAGTCGTCGACAGCGCAGGCGATCCGGTCGTCGTCACCGGCCGCGGTGAGGTGAGTGCCCCACCGGCCCGACTGCGACTCGACGGATCATCCTGGTGCGACATCGTGGCCTGGGGCGGGCCGTGGCCGGCCGACGAACGCTGGTGGGAGGCCACCCGGCGACGCCGCGCCCGGTTCCAGGTCGTCACCGACGACGGGCAGGGGCTGCTGCTGTCCATCGAAGCAGGCCGGTGGTCGCTGGAGGCCGCCTATGACTGATCGAGGCCACTGATGGGCATGGGCAACCCTGCGGTGCGCTGGAGCGACCATGCCTCGCGCCTGTCCGGCCGTGTGCTTGCCGGCGCAGACGGCAACGACGCTCCGGCGTTGTCGCGCCGGCGCGAGGCCTACCGTGCCCCGCCGATACGCCGGGATGCTGCGGGCGTGCCCTACGCCGAACTGCACTGCCATTCGAACTTCAGTTTCCTCGACGGCGCCTCCCACCCCGAGCAATTGGTCGAGGAAGCCGCCCGGCTCGGCATCGGGACGCTCGCGCTGACCGACCACGACGGTCTGTACGGGGTGGTCCGTTTCGCCCAAGCCGCCCGTGAACTCGGTGTCGCCACCGTCATCGGTGCCGAACTCGGCCTAGGGGGAAGTGGCCGCACCGGCACCGCCGATCCCGAGGGTGAGCACCTGGTCGTGCTCGCCCGCGACCCGGACGGTTACGCGCGGTTGAGCCGCACCATCTCACTCGCGCAGCTCGCCGGCGAGAAGGGCGCACCCCGTTACGGCAATGTCGACGAACTCGGTGCAGCGGGCGGTGGACGGTGGCTGGCGCTCACCGGATGCCGCAAAGGCGCGGTGGTGAATGCGCTTGTCACCCAAGGACCTGCTGCGGCACGTCGGGCGCTGCAACGACTCGTCGCCGCGTTCGGTCGCGACCATGTCGCTGTCGAGCTGTGGGACCACGGTGATCCACTCGACAGCCACCGCAACGACGCGCTCGCCGAGATCGCCATCCGCGAGGGCGTCGTGCTGGTCGTGACCAACAACGTCCACCATGCTCGCCCCGCCGACCATCGTCTCGCCGCAGCGATGGCGGCGGTCCGCGCCCGCCGAAGCCTCGCGGAGATGGACGGATGGATGACGGTGACCGCCGGTGCGCACCTGCGTTCCGGGGCGGAACAGGCCCGCCGCTTCCGGCGCTTCCCCGGTGTGGTCGAGGCCACCGCCGCGCTCGGCGACCAGCTCGCCTTCGATTTGCGTCTGGTCGCCCCCGACCTGCCCGACTTCCCGGTCCCCGACGGCCACACCCCGATGAGCTGGCTGCGCGACCTCGTCGAACGTCATGCGGTGGCGCGCTACGGAACACGTGACGCAGAGACCACCCCGGGGGCGTGGCGTCAGATAGAGCACGAACTCGCCGTCATCGAAACGCTGCACTACCCGGGCTATTTCCTGATCGTCCACGACATCGTCGAGTTCTGTCGCGCCAACGACATCCTGTGCCAGGGGCGCGGCTCAGCCGCGAACTCGGCCGTGTGCTACGTGCTCGGTATCACCAAGGCGGATGCGGTGCGGCTCGGCCTGCTGTTCGAACGCTTCCTGTCGCCGGAACGTGACGGTCCTCCCGACATCGATGTCGACATCGAGTCGTCGCGCCGTGAAGAGGTGATCCAGTACGTCTACGAACGCTACGGCCGCCACCATGCCGCCCAGGTCGCCAACGTCATCACCTACCGGTCCCGCTCCGCGCTGCGCGATGCTGCGCGTGCGCTGGGTCACGATCGCGACCGCATCGACGTGTGGTCCCGCCAGTTGTCGGCCTGGCGGGGGGTGTCGGACGATCCTGCGGCGCTGGAGGGGATCCCCGACGACGTCGTGGCGCTCGCCGAACGTTTCGTCGACGCCCCCCGTCACCTGGGTATCCATTCGGGCGGCATGGTGCTGTGCGACCGGCCGATCATCGAGGTCTGTCCGGTCGAGCGTGCACGCATGCCCGGCCGCACCGTGCTGCAGTGGGACAAGGACGACTGCGCCGAGGTCGGCCTGGTCAAGTTCGACCTGCTGGGCCTTGGCATGCTCGCCGCGTTGCACGACATGATCGATCTTGTCGCCGTACACCACGGGATCGACGTCGATCTGGCGGCGCTGCCCCAGCAGGACGAGGTCTACGACATGCTGTGTCGTGCGGATGCCGTCGGGGTCTTCCAGGTCGAGTCACGCGCCCAGCTGGCGACCCTGCCGCGTCTGCGTCCACGCACCTTCTACGACCTGGTGATCGAGGTCGCGATCATCCGACCCGGCCCGATCCAGGGCGGCTCGGTCCACCCCTACATCCGTCGCCGCAACGGTGAGGAGCCGGTCACCTACCTGCATCCGTCGCTGCGTCCCGCGCTGGAACGCACGCTCGGGGTGCCACTGTTCCAGGAACAGCTGATGCAGATGGCGGTGGACGCCGCCGGGTTGAGCGCCGCGGAGGCCGACCAGCTGCGCCAGGCCATGGGCGCGAAACGTTCCAGCGAGCGCATGGAGCGGCTGCGTCGGCGGCTGTTCGACGGGATGGCCGAACGCGGCATCACCGGCGGGACCGCCGAGATGATCTACGGCCAGATCGCCGCCTTCGCTGACTTCGGCTTCCCCGAATCGCACTCGGTCAGCTTCGCCTACCTGGTGTACGCGAGCGCATGGATGAAGCTGCACTACCCGGCGGCGTTCCTCGCGGGCCTGCTCAACAACCAGCCGATGGGGTTCTACGCCCCGCAGACGCTCGTCGCCGACGCCCGCCGGCACGGCGTCGTCGTCCACCGTGCCGACGTCAACCGCGGCGCGGCGAGCGCGACACTCGAGCACGATCCGTCGTCGACCGGTAACACCGCTGTGCGCCTGGGGCTCGCCGGGGTGCGCGATGTCGGTGAGGATCTCGCCGAACGCATCGCTGCGCACGCGCCCTACAGTTCGATCGAAGAACTCGTGCGGCGTGTGGGGGTGCCACGTCGCGCGTTGGAGTCGCTGGCGACCGCCGGTGCGCTGTGCTCGATGTCCGACGACGACGATCGGCGCGGGTCATTGTGGACGGCAGGCGCGGTGGCCTGGCAGACCGCCGACCGGCTGCCCGGCACCGCCACCGGCACCCGGCCGCCCGCACTGCCGCCGATGAGCGACGAGGAGCGCACCGTCGCCGACCTGCAGGCGACCGGGATCTCACCCGACCGTTTCCCCGTCGAGTACGTGCGTGGCGAGCTGGATGCTCGTGACGTGGTCAGTGCCGCGGGCCTCGCCGAGATCGAACACGGCCGGCGGGTACGTGTTGCCGGGGTGGTCACGCACCGCCAGCAACCGGCAACCGCCGGCGGCACCGTGTTCGTCAACCTCGAAGACGAAACCGGGATGACCAACGTGATCTGCTCGCCCGGGCTGTGGCGCGCACAGCGGCAGGTGGCGACCGGCGCAGCCGCCCTGATCGTCACCGGACGGGTGGAGCGCTCCGGGGAGGCGATCAGCATCGTCGCGCAACGCCTCGAACCCCTGGTGCTGCGTGCTCCCGCACGTGCACGCGATTTCCGCTGAGTCAAGCCGCGTTGACGTGTCACGCCGGGACGTCACACAACCCCACCGCACGGTTTCGACAAGATTCGCACAACTGCCTCAAGGTCGCGTTGTCGACGCTCGATGAGCATGCAGTCGAGATCGCACACGTCGGTGCGGTCCGCCGTGCCGGGACCGCGGAAGCGGCCACGGTCCGCATCAGGAGAGGTGTCCGATGATCTGTCGGTCGAGCCGGATCCGGCTGTTCGTGGCGGTGCTCGTCGTCGCTGTCGTGGCGCCCGTGACCATCGTGCTGTCGAGCAGCGCCGCTGAGGCGAACAACCGTGCCCAGCGCTACGAGATCTGCCACCGCACCAATTCGATCACCAACCCCTACCGGCGCATCGAGGTGCCGCGAGGCGCGCTCAACGGCCACCAAGGCCACACCGGCGAGGTGTTCGACCCCGACAACGCCCACTGGTACCGGGCGACACGGACCAAGTGGGGTGACATCTTCAGCCACCAGCCACTTGGCCCGGGCACCCGTCGCCACGTCAACTGGGACGGCAACACGCTCGGGCAGGACATCTTCAACGGCGACGTCGACGGGTGCGCCCCGATGGGCACACGCGACTACATCGCTGGCGAGGTCGCCGAACTCGAAGAGCGCTTCGCGCTGATCAAGGCGGTCGCGCAGGCCAAGGCTGCCTATGACGAAGACGACAACGAGGTGAACGAGCAGGCGCTTCTCGATGCGCTCAATGACCTGCTCGACCTCGACGGCGAGGACGTGTTCGACACCGTCGCCGAGTTCGACGCGGCACTCGCCGCATTCGACGACGACAGTGGTGCTTCGCTCGACGATCTCACCGGAGCCGACGGTGCGATGGACACCTACCTCGACGACTTCGGCACCGACGGCGAGTTCGACGTGTCCAAGGCGCTCAGAGAGGTGATGCACGATCTCGACGATCAGGAGGCAGCCGAGGACGAAGCGTTGTTCGCGATGCTCGCCGATGAGGGAATCAACGACTGGCAGGACTGGTTCGACGCATGGGAGCAGGACTGGTCTGGCGACGGTGACCTGCTGACCGCACTCGGCGACGACCTCGAGGATGCCGAACCCACCGCCACCACCGGTGCTCCGTCGGATATCGGCAGCGACACGGTGACATTGCACGGCCAGCTCGACCTCGGCGGCCAGACGCTGAGCGAAAGCGACCTCGACAAACTCGTCTTCGCGTTCGAGTACGTCACGCAGGACGACGGCTTCGACGCGCACGACAAGCTCACTGAGATCAGCAACGACACCGGCGGCGAAACCTGGAGCATCGACGCAGTTGGAGGCGTGTTCCAGGTTTCCACCCCCGTGGACGGTCTCGAGGCAGACACCGGCTACCTCGTGCGATTCGTCGCGGTGCTCGGTCACATCACACTGACCAGCGACGGTGACGATTACCACCCCGAAATTCGGGGCGGCGCTGAGACGTTCACGACCCTGGCGGCCGACGCCATCGTGTTCGTGGCCCCCATGCTCGACGACGGTGTCGTTGATCAGACCTATGGGCCGGTCATCTTCGAGGCGACCGGGGGCGACGGCAGTGCGCTCACATGGAGCGTCAAGGATGGTGACGAGCTACCCGATGGGATGACACTCGACGCCTCAAACGGCGAATTCGCCGGTTCCCCCACGGTTGCGGGCGAGTTCAGCTTCACCGTTGAGGTCACCGACGGCACGACCGTCGTTGCACGCGAGATCACGATCCTGGTGCGTCAGCCCCGGACCCTCGCTCTGACCACTGATCCGGGTGAGCTCGTGCTCGGATCGGATCCGGCAGCGACCTCGCAGGTCGCAGCGACGCCGTCACCTGCCCTCACCGGGGGAGAGACGGTCGACGTCTCGCTCAGTGCCGGCAGTGACCACTGCTCGCTTGACGGCACGACGGTTACGGCACTCAGCGCCGGCACCTGCCTGGTCACCGCCACTGTCGCCGCGTCGGGCGCCCCCCACTTCTACCTCGAGGCGACGGACTCGATCGGCATCGACGTCGTCAAGGCCACCCAGACGATCACCTTCGCGACGATTTCGGATCGCCGGCGCACATCAGGCGCGTTCACGGTCAACCCCACTGCCTCGTCGGGTCTGGACGTGATTCTGACGAGCACCTCGACCGACGTGTGCACCGTGTCAGGGACCACCGTCAGCCCGCTCAGCACGGGCACGTGCCAGTTGGTGGCGTCCCAGACCGGAAACGACCATTTCCAAGCGGCGGATGAGGTCACCCGCCAATTCCGCTTCACCGCGAGTGGTTCGGGTGGATCCGGTGGCTCGAGCGGCTCCGGTGGTTCGTCGTCCCAGGAAACCTCCGATGGCGAACCGTCCGGCCAGTTGCTCGCACCGTTGTCAACGACGCGGACGCCCGCGCCGTCGCAAGCGCCTGCGGGCGTGCAACAGGCGGGTACGGCTGGAGGTGGCGGGGATGACACCTCCGGTGAGCAGGGTCCGAGCGGCTCGTCGCCGATCATCCGTCCGCGGCCCGCGCCATCCACGTCGGGATCGGCGCCGCTCGCAGGCAGTGCACCGGACGACACCCAGGCTCCGGTGGCACGTCACACGGTCGATGTAGGGGTCGGACCGATCTCTGCGTCTGCGTCGAATGGCGGCGCGGCCGGTGGTCATGACAGCGCTCTGCGCACGCTCAGGGCACTCGGACGTGAACGCCTCGCAGGATTCGCGCCGGGAAGTGGTGTCCGGGTCGAGGTCGTCGGCGCTCGCACGACCGGCCAGTTCATCATTTCGTCGTCGGACACGATCGATCCCTACGCACTCGCGCTCGCACTGAACGAGTCGAGTGACCGGAACCGCACCGACTTCGCGTGGTTGCAGCGTGCGCGTGTCCATGAGGGTGAGGTCGCCGACGCAGGAGTTGAGCTGCATGCCGACGACGAGCGTCGTCGCGAGGTCTTCGCCGACTCAGGTCTGGACGTTCCCGGCACCTTCCATCAGTTCGACCAGGCCGCGTCTCGAAGATGGCTCGAGCTGTCGGCAGCAGTGCGTGGCTACATGCCGGGCAGCGTCGTGCATCTGGCCGTGACCTCCACGCCGTTGGTGCTCGGCGAAGCGATCGTCGACGAGCACGGCAACGCGACCGTCACCGGACTGCTGCCCGTGGATGCGGTCGAGCCGGGTGGACACCGAGTGCGCGTCGTCGGCTACCGCGCTCTCGACGGGATGCACGTGGACGACGACGGCGAGATCGTGCTCACCCCGGCCACGCTCAATGAGATCCGTCGCTTCGACGGCGGCTCCCAGGCGACCGTCACCATCTTCGGGCACAACTCCACGGGCGGCGAGCATGTTGCGATGCGTATCGTCCCGCTCGACCGTTCGGTGCCCTGGTGGACACTGTTGTTCCTGGCTGGGGCCATCCTCGTCGGGTTGATCCGCGCGGCCGTGCCGGCAGAGCAACGTCGCAGGCGCATGCCGATGGTGGTCCTCGGCGTCGTCGCGGCACTGCCGGGCCTCGTGCTCGGATGGTTCGCCATCGCCTACGAGCTGATGGCGTGGGCAGCGGGCCTTGGCATGCTGGCGGTCGCAACGGCGTGGTTGCCCACGAGGCGTCGCGAGGAGCGGGGTGAAGAACCGTTCGAACCTGACGACGGTGGCGAGCCGTTCGCTGCGCGCGTCGAACCGATATTGACCCGGTGATCCTGGCGAGCGGACATGTCAGCTGGCATGCCCGCTCGCTGAAGGCCTCACTGAGCTCTGTGACCGTTGGCGCCCATGCGTCCGAGGTGTACCTCGATGCCGTGGGCGCCGTCGATGCTCACCCGGCCGTGTTCCACCGACAGCGTCAGGAAACGGCCTGCCACACGCACGCCGTCGAGACGCAGCCGGGCGATGCCGTCGGGAAGGCGCGGCTCGATCCACAGGTCCGGGCCGGCGCCACGAACATCGAACCGGAGCATTGTGCGCAGCCACTGCAGTGGCGCTGCGGCCGCCCACGCCTGCGGGATGCACGACGCCGGATACGCGGCCGGGACGGCGAACTGTTCACGGGCGAGCCCGCTGAGCAGTTCGGGCAGCCGTCCGCCGTTGTGGATCGTGATGTCGAGTTGCGCGCGCAGGATCCGTGCGGCGTGCGACGTGAACCCGTAGCGCGACAGCCCTTCAGCGATGAGCGCATTGTCGTGCGGCCAGACCGACCCGTTGTGATAGCTGATCGGGTTGTAGGCGCGCGCGTCGGACGCGAGCGTGCGCACGCCCCATCCGCTGAACATCGCCGGTGACAGCAGGGTGTCGGCGAGCCGTCCTGCGCGCTGCGGCAGCGCGACCCCTGCCCACAGTGCATGACCCGCGTTCGATGCGGCTACCCGAACGGGACGTTTGTCGCCGTCGAGCGCCAGCACGTAACAGCCGAGCTCGTCATCCCAGAAGCGCTCGTCGAACCTTGACCGCAGTACCGCGGCGCGCTCGCGCCATACGTCGGCTGTGCCGGCGTCTCCATGGCGTTCCGCAAGTTCGGCGCGCGCTATGTAGGCGCCGTAGGTGTACGCCTGCACCTCGCACAGCGCGATCGGCCCCTCGGCAAGCTCGCCGTCGGCATGGCGGATCGCGTCCCAGGAGTCCTTCCACCCCTGGTTGACGAGCCCGCGGGCGCTCCGCCGCTGGTACTCGACGAATCCGTCACCGTCGAGGTCGCCGAAATCGTCGAGCCAGCGCATCGCCGCGTCGACGTTGTCCATCAATTCGTCGATGAGCGGATCGTCAGGATGCCAGCGGGCGAATTCGCCAACGAGCATCACGAACAGTGGCGTCGCGTCGACGGTGCCGAAGTAGACGTCCGCCTCTTCGATACTGAGCTCGTCTGAGTCTGTCGCACGGATCTCGTGGAGAATGCGCCCCGGCTGCTCGTCGCTTGCATCGTCGATCTTGCTGCCCTGAAGTCGTGCGAGCGTGCGAAGCACCCCCCGGCTGAGGTTTGCGTCGGCGATCAACGTCATCCACGCGGTCAGCAGGGAGTCACGTCCGAACACCGTCATGTACCAGGGTGCGCCTGCGGCGAGTACCGCCCACTGCGGGTGTGCCGGATCGTGGATGCGCAGCGACCCGATGTCGCCTCCGGCGACGGCGACGGCGCGGGTGAGATCGTCGTCATCGGTGTCGAGATCAGGCAGTTCGGCATGCCAGATGGTGTGTTCGCGCACGGGGAACGAGTCGGCGTCGTCCTGCCCGCATCGAAAGCGTCCTTCGTAGGTCACGCCGTCTCGCGACAGGGTGAACTCGCAGCACAGCGTCCATTCGCTTTTCGGATCGAGGTGCACCGACCAGGTCAGTCCACCGTCGTGTTCGGACGTCGGCGCCTCGCTGAAGGTCACGCGCGCGCTCTCGTGGCTGTCGTCGAGTCCGCGGTCGAAACACATCTCGCGGCCCTCGAGCCGCCGTGCATGGTCCCCGCGCAGCTCGACACCGCCCTGCTTGACCTCGAACAGGTGCGCGAAATCCGCGTCGATGCGGACGGTGAGTTCCACGTCGAGGGTTTCCATTCCGTAGTTGTGCAGACGGATCGTCTCGCGCATGCCGCGGCCCACCGAACGGTGGCGCTCGACCACCAGCGTCGCGTCGGCATTGCCGGGCGGCGGCTCGGCGCGTGCGACGAAGGAGGCGTCGAACGGGGTGCGCACGTCGACAGCCAGTCCTTCGAGATGAACGCCGTCGATCAACACCTCGAAGCGCGAAAGGATGCGCCTGTCGAGGAAGAACAATCCGTGCGGATGCTCAGGCGTGATGTCCCCGTTGGGAAGAGACAGGCAGAACGCCCGTCCCTGCAGCAACGTCACCGCGGGACCTGGCGACGCCACGGGCGTGACGCCGTCGAACGGCGAGGTGGCGACGTTCACGCGGCACGCTCGGTGACGATTCCCTCGTAGAGTCGTAGGTGGTCGGCCACCATGCGCGCGGTCGAGAAGTCGCGCTCCGCCGCCCGGCGGCAGGCGTCCCGGTCGAGTTCATCGATGCGGCCGAGGTGCGCGACGAGGTCGCCGAGGTCGCGGCAGATGAACCCCGTCCGGCCGTGCTCCACGATTTCTGGTGCGGCGCCTTCTGCGAACGCGAGCACCGGGGTGCCGCACGCGAGTGCTTCGATCATCACCAGGCCGAACGGTTCGGGCCACAGGATCGGGTTGACCAGCGCCCTCGCGCCGCGCAGCAGGCGGATCTTCTCCGCTTCGGCGACCTCGCCGACGTAGGTGATGCGCTCGTCGAGCAGCGGCTGGACCTGGGTGCGGAAGAACTCGTGCTCCAGCGGTTCGCGCATCTTCGCCGCGATCACGAGCCGGGCGCCGATTTCCTTTACGGCCAGCGCCGCGCGCCGCGCGCCCTTCTCGGGAGCCATGCGACCGAGGAACAGCAGATATTCACCGCTCTCGTCACCGTCACCGTCGCCGAACGGGTAGGTCTCGGCGTCGATTCCATGGTGGATCACCGCCGCGATCGGCACCTGATGTGCGCGGGAGGCCTGGTCGTTGCTGATCGCGATGATTGGGATGTCGGGGCTGATCACGCGGTACAGATCGTTGAGCTCGGCGTCGAAGGGACCGTGGTTGGTCGTCACGACCGCCAGATTCTCGAACCGCCTTGCGTACACCGGCCCGATCAACGTGTGGTCGTGCACGATGTCGGCGCCCCAATCCAGCACTGCGTCGTAGCCGTGGATGAGATGCCGCAGTTCGACCGCTGCGTTGCCCATCCGGTCCCCGGCGGCGTGTTCGAGGACGTGGCCGCGTGGCACGGTGCAGGTCGAGTCGCCGGTCGTCCAAAGCAGAACCTCGGCGCCCTGGTCGAGGAGGCCGCGTGCGAGGCGGTCGATCACCGCCTCCGTGCCGCCGTAGGCCGGTGGCGGCACCGGTACCCACGGGGGTGCGATAAGCGCGACGCGCATCGACTCACCTCGCCCGTCACGGCCAGCGTCTTGGCAGCGGTGGATCGATGATACGCCGTGCAGTGTCGCGCCCGTCGGTGCGCGTGCGCAGGCACCGCCGCCAGGTAGCAGTCAGGGCGCCGCCTGTTGGCGCCGCCCTGACGCGGATCCAGCGAACCGACGGGTCGGTTCAGATGTCGTAGTACAGCTGGAACTCGTGGGGGTGCGGACGCAGGCCGACCTGTGCGACCTCCTCGTCCATCTTGTACTCGATGTACTTCTCGAGCAGGTCTTCGGTGAACACCCCGCCCTCGAGCAGGAAGTCGTGGTCCTCTTCGAGCCCGTGCAGTGCCTCCTCGAGGCTGCGCGGCACACTCGGCAGATTTGACAGTTCCTCGGGCGGCAGGTCGTAGATGTCCTTGTCCACCGGGTCCGGCGGCTCGATCTTGTTGCGGACGCCGTCGAGCCCGGCCATCAACATCGCGCTGAACGCCAGATACGGGTTGCACGACGGGTCCGGGACTCGGAACTCGATGCGCTTGGCCTTGGGCGAGTCACCCGAGATCGGGATACGGACGGCCGCAGAACGGTTACGCGCCGAATAGACGAGGTTGACCGGCGCTTCGTAGCCCGGCACGAGCCGGCGGTAGCTGTTGGTCGTCGGGTTGGTGAATGCGAGCACCGACGGCGCATGCTTGAGCAGGCCTCCGATGTAGTGGCGTGCCATCTCGGAGAGCTGGCCGTAGCCCGACTCGTCGTAGAAGAGCGGCTCACCGTCCTTCCACAGCGATTGGTGGGTGTGCATGCCCGATCCGTTGTCGCCGAAGACGGGCTTGGGCATGAACGTGACGGTCTTGCCCGCCGCCCATGCGGTGTTCTTGACGACGTACTTGAACGTCATCAGCTTGTCGGCGATGTGGACGATGTCGTCCAAACGGATGTTGATCTCGGCCTGCCCGGGCGCGCCCACCTCGTGGTGGTGCACCTCGACGGGGATGCCGAACGCCTCCAGCTGCGACGACATCTGCGAGCGCAGATCCTGGTAGTGGTCCATCGGTGGCACCGGGAAGTAGCCCTGCTTGGTGCGGGGCTTGTAGCCCAGGTTGCCGTGGCCGTCGTCGTCCGCGCCGGTCGTCCAGGGCCCCTCGACGGAGTCGATCGCGTAGAACGAGGCGTGAGGTTCGTTCTGGAAGCGGATGGCGTCGAAGATGAAGAACTCGGCTTCGGGCCCCATGAAGACGGTGTCGGCGATGCCGGTCGACTTCAGGTAGGCCTCGGCCTTGCGCACGATGTTGCGCGGGTCACGCGAGTAGGCCTCGCCGGTGATCGCGTCGTGCACGTGGCAGTAGACCATGAGGGTCTTGCGATCACGGAAGCGGTCCTCCTGCGCCGTGGTGACGTCGGGCAGCAGGAGCATGTCCGATTCCTGGATGCCCTGGAAGCCACGCACCGAGGATCCGTCGAAATACAGCCCGTTGGCGAACATCGACTCGTCGACCGCCGAGGCGGGGACGGAGAAGTGCTGCACCAGGCCGGGGAGGTCGACGAATCGCAGATCGACGAACTCGTAGCCGTCTTTTTCGATCATGGTGAGGACATCTTGCACGGATGCGGGTGAGCTGCCCAACGTGCTGCTCCTTCGTGTGCGAACGTTGTCTCGAGTAACGGGCAGGTGGGCGAGGCGCCCGGCACCGACGCGGCCGTTTCGCACCGCAGCGCGTCGGGCCGCGGTTGGGCCTCGGTTCGGGCACCCCGCCCGGCAGTGAGGTCGTTGTGACGCCCGCCACCGTTCCTACCACGCATCGAACCCTACGTAGGTGCTGTAAGGGGGCAATGTCCCCATTGTTACATCCACGTTACGCCTGACGGGCAGCGGCCGGGCGGCGAGACAACCTCTCCGGCTGGTCGTGTGCACGCGTTAGCCTCGTTCGTCCACGACGAGACGACGAAGGCCGATGACGTGACCGCCCACCCACCCGCCGTGCTCGCTGTCGATGGCGACGGCGTCGACCCGAGCGAGCTGTTCACCAGTGTCGAGCGCCCCTTGACCGACTGGATCGCACGTCACACCGACTCATCGACGTTGTTGTGGGCATCCGACAACCTGGTCGAGCCGACCCTGCGGATCGTGACGATCCTGCTGCTTGCCTGGATCGCGCTTCGCCTCATTCGTCGCGGCATCCGTCGTGCGGTCGCAAGCGCCCAGGACCCCGACGGTCTCGCCGTCAGCCGCAAGTTGCGCAACAAGGTGCGGCTGCTCGACGACGAACCGCGCTTCTCGGTACGACGCGCGCAACGCGCGGACGCGATGGGTGCCCTCGGGAGCAGCATCGCGGGATTCGTCATCTGGATCATGGCGCTGTTCATGATCCTGGGAACATTCGGCGTGAACCTCGCGCCGTTGATCGCCGGTGCGGGCATCGTGGGCATCGCACTCGGATTCGGCGCGCAGAACCTCGTCAAGGACTTCGTCTCCGGCGTGTCCATGCTGCTCGAGGACCAGTACGGGGTCGGCGACATCATCGACTCCGGCGAGGCGTCAGGCGTCGTCGAAGGCATCTCACTTCGTACGACACGGATCCGTGACGTCACCGGCACCTTGTGGCATGTACCCAACGGCGAGATCCGCCGGGTCGGCAACATGAGCCAGGAATGGGCGCGCGCGCTGCTCGACGTCGCGGTCGCCTACGGGGCAGACATCGACGCCGCAGCCGAGATCATCCTCCAGGTCGCGACCGACATGTCCACCGAAGACGACTTCCGTGCGTTGTTCCTCGACGAGCCCAGCATCTGGGGCGTCCAGGACCTCGGGGACGACAGTGTCGACATCCGCCTGGTCGTCAAGACCGTCCCCGGCGAGCAGTGGGCGATCGCGCGCGAGCTGCGCCGTCGCATCAAGATCGCGTTCGACGCCGCTGACGTCGAGATCCCGTTCCCGCAGCGCACCGTGTGGCTTCGCACCGAAGCGCCGGTTGCGCTCGGCGACGGCGACACGCCTGTCTTCGAGGTGCCTGCACCCGATCAGGCGACGGTGGAGCAGGCCGCTGCGAAGGCGCGCGAACGGGCCGACGACGCGCCGACCGTCGACCCGCAGCAGCAGCCACCGGACCCCGGCTGATGTCGCGCTGCTGACACCATGACCCAGCCCGCGTCCCGACGCCGCCGGCCGCTGGTGGTCCGGGTGCTTGTCGCCGCGCTCGCGGCTGTGCTGCTCGGACCATGGCTCGGCGCAGCCCTCGTCGCCGGCACGCAGGCGGCGAGCGTCACCGCGGACACCCTCGGGCTCACGTCGAGGCCCGCTGACGACGTGGCGTTCGCAACCGTCGATGTCGATGGCGTCGTCGCCGACCGCTACGGGCCCGCCGCCGGTGCTGTCGTGGTGCTCGTCCCCGGCGCTGCGCCCGACGGCAGGCGTGATGCGCGCGTGGTCGATCTCGCCCGCTCGATCGCGCGCCAGGGACGCGAGGTCCTCGTGCCGGAACTCGACGTTTACGGCGAACGACTCACCGTCGCTGACATCGAGCGGATCGTCGCCCTCGTCGTGGACCGCTCACAGCACGGTGACCCTGTTGTGTTGATGGGCATTTCGTTCGGGGGGTCGCTCGCGCTTCTCGCGGCCGCCGATGAGCGCCTTTCCGACCGTCTCGCCATGGTCGCGACGTTCGGTGCCTACACGGATCTGCTCGGTGTCGTCGAAGCTGCCGTCACCGGCGGTAGCGACGCCGCCGGCGAGTGGTATCCGTGGTTGCCGGATCCACGTGCCCCCGAGGTGGTGCGTGAACAGCTGCTGGTGATGCTCGACGATGATGAACGCCAGATGGCCTCCGAGGTGCTCGACGGGGCGCGTTCACGCTCGCAGGCGCCGGCCGGTGTGCGAGCGGTCGCCGACCTGCTCGAGGCGACAGACGGCCCGTCGTTCGCCGACGCCGCTGATCGGTTGCCTGCGTCGGTCACCGATCAGCTCGGACGCTTCTCCCCGGTGCATGTGGCCGAGCAGGTCGAGGTCGATGTCGTCGCGATGCACGCACGCGATGACCCGGTGATCCCGTACGCGGAACTGGTGCGCCTCGGTGAAGCAATGCCGGATGCGCGGCTGGTGACGGTCGCGAGCTTCACCCACGTGGATCTCGCGCTGGGTGCGCCTGCCACGTGGCCACGTGCGGTGTTCGACCTGTGGTCGGTGTGGCGGTTTGCGGCTCAGGTGCTCGACGCAACTCGGTGAGCGTCAGCGCCGCGGTTCATGATCCGCCACAGCAAAGCCCGCTGGGTCAGCCCTGCGGGTGGTGGGCGGCTGGTTCCCACGCGTCGGCGTCCTGCGCCTGCTTGCCGGCGTGGTAGCTGGAGCGGACCATCGGCCCCGACTCGACGTGCGAGAAACCGAGCTCGAGGCCGTAGCGGCGGAACTCGTCGAACTGCTCGGGGGTCACGTAACGGTCCAGGTGCAGGTGCTGTGCGGATGGTTGCAGATACTGCCCGATGGTGACCAGCTCCACGCCCGCATGCCGTAGGTCACGCAGGCAGGCGCGTATCTCGTCGTCGGTCTCGCCCATCCCGGCGATGATGTTGGACTTGATCGCGGTGTCGGCCGGCATGCGCCGCCGCGCGAGCGCAAGGAACTCGAGGCCCAGGTCGTAGTCGAAGGCGGGCCGAACGACGGGGAACAGCCGCCGGGTGGTCTCGAGGTTGAACGCGAACACGTCCGGACGTGCCTCGACGACCTTGTCGAGCGCCGCAGATCCTGCACGTTGGTCGTGGGCGTAACCGAAGTCGCTCGGCAGCACTTCGACGCCGACGCCCGGTGTGCGGGAGCGGATCTGGCGGATCGTCTCGGCGACGAGCCAAGCCCCGCCGTCGTCGAGATCGTCGCGCGCGACCATCGTGACCACCGCGAAGCGCAGGCCCAGGTGTTCGACCGCTTCGGCGACACGCCGTGGTTCATCGGTGTCGTAGCCGTCGGGTCGACCCGTCTTGATCTGGCAGAAGCCGCAGCGGCGCGTGCAGTCGTCGCCACCGATCAGAAACGTCGCCTCACGCATCTCCCAGCATTCGTAGATGTTGGGGCAGGCCGCCTGCGCACAGACCGTGTTGAGCTCGAGCCCCTCCATGAGCTTGGTGATGTCACGGAAGTTGTCGCCGAAGCTCGCCCGGGTGCGCAGCCAGTCGGGCTTGCGCCCCTCCGCGAGGCTGGTGTCGACGCTGCGCCGGACCACGCCTGCGCGCTGCACACGCTCGCGCGGCAGCACACTCAGCGTTCGCGCGCCCGGGGGGACGACAGGGGTGTGGTCGGTCACGCGGAGGCCTCGGCATGGGGGAGCAGTGCATCGATGCGCACCGGTTCGATCGTAGCGTCGAACACCTGCGAGAACGCCGTGACGACGTGGGCGGCGACGATGTCGAGGTCGACGTCGAAGCCAAGCGTCGCGAGCGAACACACACCGCGATCGCTGATACCGCAGGGCACGATCCCGCCGAAGTCGCCCAGGTCGGGGTGCACGTTGAGCGCGAACCCGTGGGAGGTGACGCCGCCGACGGCGACACGCACTCCGATCGCTGCGATCTTCTCGTTGCCGACCCACACGCCGGTGTAGCCCTCGGAACGTCGTGCCTGGACGCCCAGGGCACCGAGCGCGTCGATGAGTGCCGCCTCGAGTGCTCGCACGTAGCCGACGACCGACCGTGAGGAGGCCAGTCGCACGATCGGGTAGCCGACCAGCTGCCCCGGACCGTGATAGGTGACGTCGCCACCGCGGTCGACCTCGACCAGGTCGATGCCGCGAGAAGCGCGCTCCTCGGCGTCCCACAGCAGATGCGCCCGGTCGGTGCGCCGACCCATCGTGTAGACCGGGGGGTGTTCGAGCAGAAGCAGCGTGTCGCTGATCGCCCCGTCCCGGCGCGCATCCACGAGCCGACGCTGCAGCTCCCACGCGTCGAGATAGCCGACAGTGCCGAGGTGTGCGAGCGCGACGGGACGACCTGGCTCGGCACGGACCGGGCGTGTGCCAGCCGTCGACGCCGCCGACGTCATCCCAGTTCGCCCGACAGGTCGTGTTCCTCGAGTACGTACTTGAGATCCTGCAGGAATCGTGCGGCGTCCGCACCGTCGACCATGCGGTGGTCGTAGGTCAGGCACAGGTAGGTCATCCACCTGATCGCGATCGCGTCCGAGAGCCCGTCGGAGATGACCACGGGCCGCTTCTCGATCGCTGGCGTCGCCAGGATCGCAACCTCGGGTGGATTGAGGATCGGTGTGTCGAACAGCGTGCCCATCGATCCGGTGTTGGTGATCGTGAACGTGCCGCCGGCGATCTCGTCGGGCCCGAGCTTCTTGTCACGCGTGCGCGCAGCCAGATCAGCGATCGCGCGTGCCATGCCGGCAGCGTCGAGTTCCTGTGCGTCTTTGATGTTGGGAACGAGCAGGCCACGCTCGGTGTCCACCGCCATCCCGAGATTGACGTAATCGTGGTAGGTCGCGGACCCCTCGTCCTGATCGATGCTCGCGTTGAGCGCCGGATGCCGGGGCAGCGTCATGCACACCGCGCGTGCGATCAGCGCCAGGGGCGACAGCGACACGCCGTGCGTGGCTTTGAAATCGTCCTTGGCCCGGTTGCGCAACATCATGATCGCCGTGACGTCCACCTCGACCGCGGACGTGAGCTGTGCGGTGGAGTGCAGCGAGTCCATCATGGAACTCGCGATGACCTTGCGGATGCGCGACAGGTCCTGGGTCGCCTCGCGCTGCCCACCGAAATCGATCTGGGTCGGCGACGCCGGCGGGCGCTCGCGGGCCGGCGACCCTGTCGTGCCCGCAGGCGCGGCAGGAGGGGAGGCGATGGCGCGTTCGGCGTCTTCGCGGGTGATGCGCCCGCCGTCACCTGTGCCGGACACCTGCCCGTGATCGATGCCGGCGTCGCGCAGCAGCTTGCGCACGATAGGCGACATTCGCGGCTGCGGGCCGCCGGACGCAGCCGGGGCACTGGCCACCTGAGATGGCGCGGCCGCAGGCTTCGAGGTTGCTTGTGCCGGTGGCGAGGCGATGGCGCGTTCGGCGTCTTCGCGGGTGATGCGCCCGCCGTCGCCGGTGGCGTCGACGTCGCTCGGATCGACGCCGGCGTCGGCGAGCATCTTGCGCACCCGAGGCGACATCCGGGGACCCTCTGTGGCAGATGACGATGTCGGCGCTGGGCGCTTACCGCCGCCTGTGTCCTTGCCTGCGTTGTCGCTGGCGTCCTCGTCGTCGGTGTCGGCGGCGTCGGTGGCTTTGGCTTCGTCGTCGTCGGTGGGGGTGTCGTCGGTGTCGTCGGGGCTGGTGTCGCCTTCGCCGATGATGGCGATGACCTGTCCGACTTCGACGGTGTCGTCGACGTCGAAGCGCAGTTCTTTGACGGTGCCGGCGACGGGCGAGGGGATCTCGGTGTCGACTTTGTCGGTGGAGATCTCGGCGATGGGTTGGTCGACGGTGACGTCGTCGCCGACGTCGACCAGCCACCGGGTGATGATGCCTTCGGCGACTGATTCACCGAGTTGGGGCAGTTGGACCTCGGCCACTGCGACTCGCTCCTGATCGACGACATGCGCCGCAAGCTGCGCTGCAAACGTTCGCGCCGCGATCGCGGCATCCGTATGCGTGTTGTGTGACGCTATCCGACGGCGCTGGGCTTCGTCGATGCCTGCGCCAGCGAGACGTCGTCGCCTGGCAGATCGAGCATCCGCTGCAGTGCGACGCGTGCGAAGTGGCGTGTGCGTTCGTCGACGCGGACCTCATTGGCCACGTCGCCGTCGACGAGCGCCTCGAGGACCCAGACGAGATGGGGAAGGTCGATGCGGTTCATCGTCGCGCAGAAGCACACGGTGTCGTCGAGGAAGACGATCCTCTTGTCTGGATGCTCGGCGTCGAGTCGGCGCACCAGGTTGAGTTCGGTGGCGATGGCGATCACAGCGCCGGCAGGGGCTTCGCGCACCCAGCGGATGATCTGACCGGTCGAGCCGATGCGGTCCGCGCGGGTCACGACCTCGTAGCGGCACTCGGGATGTGCGAGCACCTCGACGCCGGGAAGCTCGTCGCGGATCCGGTCGACCATCTGTGGCTGGAAGCGGGCGTGCACCGAGCAGTGGCCCTTCCACAGGATCACCCGTGCGGCGGCGAGTTCTTCGTCGGTCAGGCCGCCGTCGGGCTGCCATGGGTCGTAGACGACGCATGCGTCGAGATCCAAGCCGAGCCCGAGGACTGCGGTGTTGCGGCCAAGATGCTGATCGGGCAGGAACAGCACCTTCGTCTCGTCGGTGTCGACGTTCTCCAGGGCCTCCTCGAAGGCCCAACGCATCGCGCGGGGAGCGTTGGACGAGGTGCAGATGGCGCCGTGGTGCTCGCCGCAGAAGGCCTTGATCGCCGCGGTGGAGTTCATGTAGGTCAGTGGCACGGTCGAGGTGGCCACCCCCGCGCGTTCGAGGCGACGCCAGGCGTCGACGAGCTGGCGTTCCTCGGCCATATCGGCCATCGAACAACCTGCAGCGAGATCGGGCAGGATGACCGTCTGGTCGTCGCGACCGAGAACCGAGGCGGACTCCGCCATGAAATGCACCCCGCAGAACACGATGTAGGGCGCGTCGGCCTGCGAGGCGCGACGGGACAGCTCGTACGAGTCGCCGCGCACGTCGGCGAAGGCGATGACCTGGTCGCGCTGGTAGTGGTGGCCGAGAATGAGGACCTTGTCGCCGAGCCGGGCACGGGCAGCTGCGGCGCGCTGCTCCAGCTCGGTGTCACTGGCTGCGGGCAGGTCGCCCGGACAGATCACACCGCGCTCAGACGCCTCGTCGACGCCGCGTCCGAGCAGCAGCAGTGGCGAATCGAGTGGGATGGTGGGCGTACCCGACGTGTTGCGCGCCGGCGCCGCAGTGGGCTGCGAAGTCACTGCCGTCCCTCCGGTTCTAGTCACTCTGACCTGAACCTGGGGGGAGCGTAGCAGTTTCCGACCTCCGGGACGAAGGCGCGCAGAGGTCGAGGCCGCGCGGGTGTAGGGTCGCCGGTGGCGCACCGACCGGGTTGCGGCGCCGGTCACGTGGTCGCCCGACGAGCAGCCGCATGATTCCCACAGCGGCACGAGCCCCGGAGGTCCACGTGCGTGTCGTCGTCGCGCCCGACAGTTTCGGTGGTTCACTCACCGCGTCTGAGGCGGCCGCTGCAATCGCTGCCGGATGGTCGGCCGCACGCACAGGCGACGACGTGGTCCTCCATGCGATGTCAGATGGCGGGGAGGGCCTGCTCGATGTCGTCGACCCCCGCCGCAGCCTTCGCGTGGAGGTCGAGGTCGCCGGCCCGCTCGGACATCCCGTCGACGCACAGTTCGTGTTGCTCGGCGAGACGACAGCGATCATCGAGAGCGCGCAGGCCTGCGGCCTGGTCCGGCTTCCCGGTGCTCGGCGCGACCCGATGCGTTCGACGACCTACGGGGTCGGGCAGCTCGTCGACCAGGCGCGGCGGCATGGGGCGTCGCACGTCATCGTCGGACTGGGCGGTTCGGCGACGATCGACGCGGGCGCGGGAGCGCTCGCTGGCCTCGGAATGCGCCTGCTCGACGCTGGCGGCGACGGCGTCAAGATTGGCGGCGGTGAGCTCGCGCGCATCGTGCGGATCGAGCGTGCCTGGTGCGAGGATTTCACCGAGGTCGACGTCACCTTGTTGTGCGACGTCGCGACGCCGCTGCTCGATGCGCCCCGACTCTTCGGCCCCCAGAAGGGGGCAGGAGCCGACGAGATCGAAATCCTGACGCAGGCGCTGAACAGGTTCGCCGACGTCGCCGAGGAGCAGCTCGCGCACGGACGACGGCTGCGCGAGGACGCGGGCTGTGGCGCGGCGGGCGGCCTCGGCTTCGGGCTGGCCTGTGGCATCGGCGGATCCCTGGTGCCTGGCATGGATGAGGTCGCCCGGATCACGGGCCTGGACCGCGATCTCGATGCGGCGGATCTCGTGGTCACTGGTGAGGGACGGCTCGACGCCACGTCGACGGCCGGCAAGGTGGTCGGTGGGATCCTCGAACGTTGCCGTCGCCGTGCCGTGCGCTGTGCGGCAGTCGTCGGCCAGATCGGTGCTGGCGCACCCGAGCTGGACATGGTCGAAGCGGCTGCCCCGCAAGGTCCGGGAGACGAGCCCGCCGCGGAGGTCGAAGCGGCGGCCCGACGGCTGGCGGCAGCCTGGCGCGAGGAGTGAGACGGGGCGTCATCGACCGCCGCTGTTGTGGGCACCGCATCGTCGTCGGTCGGTACACTTGGGCGTGTTCAGGTGCCCGACGTCGACGAGCCGGCACCGACCACCCAACCAGGAGCCGCCGCGTGAGTGCCGACACCGTCAGCAGCACAACGACGAACGACGCCTCGACCGACACGGCAATGACCGACACGGCAATCGAGTTGACGTCGCAGGCCGCCGAAAAGGTGCGCAGCTTCCTCGAGGACCAGCCCGACGTCGACGACGTGGCGCTGCGCGTCGCCGTCCAGGCTGGTGGATGCGCAGGATTCCGCTACGCGCTGTTCTTCGACGACCGCGAACTCGACGGTGACGTCGAAGAGGTCCACCACGGAATCCGTGTGCGGGTCGACAAGATGTCGTCGCCCTACCTCCACGGTGCGGTGATCGACTGGAAGGAATCCCTCGAAGCGTCCGGATTCTCGATCGAGAACCCGAACTCGAGCGGGTCGTGTGCATGCGGGGACAGCGCCACCTTCTGACCCGCGTCCTGACACACGTCGTTGCGAGACCGCCCGACGCGTGGGGGCCGCTGGCTGCGCCAGCTCGCCCGGTCGTGCTCGTGCACGTTCAGACGCGGCGTTCGATGACGAATCGCCACACACCGTCGCGCTCGTCGACCGATTGCAGCGCCTGACGACGCATCCGGCACCACACGGGAACATCGACGTGCGACGCCGGATCTGTTGCGACGAGCTCCACCGTGTCGCCCACTGCGATCTGCTCGACTGCCTTTGCGAGTTCGATCACCGGCAACGGGCACGCCAGGCCAGTTGCATCGACCTGTCGCATCGGTGTCATCGGCGGACGGCCCGCTCACCTGACGCGCGCGATGCGGCCGGCGTGCCGGCGTCGTGTTCGACGTCGTAAGAGATCTCTGCACCCTCGAGTTGCGGCGCGTCGTGAACTGCGGTCATGACCCGGGCAATGGCCTTGTTGGGGCCTGACGCCCGCACGGCCACGGTGATGCGTACGTGCGGCCGCGGATCTTCTGCAGGCCACCAGGCCATCAGGTGGTCGGTCGTGCCGGCCGCGCCAAGGACGCGTTCGACCATCTCGGGGGTCACGTCGCCGGTCTCGGGCAGGCGCACGGTGACCGCGATGCGCACCGAACCGTTGGTGCCAGACCCTTCGGACGTCACGGGCGCCGGCCTGCCGGCCTGCTCGACTGCTTCCACGAGATCCTGGTCGTCGGGATCACCACCGCTGGGGCCGACATCGACGGCGACGAGCAGCGTTGCATCCGGAGCGGCCCACGCCAGATGGGTTGTCGCTCCACGAAGTCCGGACACGGTGGGGGCGACTGCGGCGACGATGAGATGGTCGGGCCGTGCGAACGCTTCGACAGCCTGGTGGGTCCGTCGAGGATCGTGGTGCACCCGGTCACCGAGCCGAGCAACGTCGTCGGGCAGTTCCACATCGCGTTCCCCGGTACGCAGCACGGTCGTCGGTTCGCGCAGCGACACGCGCAACCGCGCGGCGAGATCGGTTGCGAGTGCGAGACCGTTGCCGCCGCCGGGCAGAAGATGGTCAGGGGAAATGGGAAGCAACACGCGCTGGTAGGCGACGGTTCCAAGCCGCAAGATTGCAAGGGGAACGGTCGAACGCCCGACGATGTGGTCGATGAGGCGCCCGAACACATCGGACGTCGAACTTATGCCGCGCCATCCCATGAGCACCAGCGAGGCGTCGACGGTCGCGACCGCATCGAGGACGCCTGACGCGGGATCGTCAGCTTCCACGACCCGGCCTCGCACGCTGACGCCCAGTTCGTCGCTGAGCGCCTCCGCGTCGGCAAGGCCCTGCCAGGCGTACGCGTGCTCGTCGGCGGGCGCCGAGGTGTTCAGCACAGTCACGATGTGCAGCTGCCCGCCATCGGGCCGCGCGAGACGTGCCGCACAGTCGAGCAGCGGCGGCACCGACGCGGGATTGGCCACCGGAACGAGGATCGAGCGGCCCCGGCCGTCACCGGACATGTCCGCCTCCCATCGAAGGTGACTGCGTCCGTGCTTCGGGCCGGTGGCCACCACGAACGCCGACACGTGCACTGACCGAGGCGAGCGTGCGCCCGCCAACGGGACAGCGACGCCGACGATCGGCTGATCTGACGGTACCGCCATGACCCCTGCTACGCCGTGCCCGACGTCGCGCCGCCTCGCGTATCGGCAAGGTCAGGAGCGCCGGAGGCCGCTGACGATCTCGCGGTAGGCGGCGACGAGGTCGTCGACGTCCTCGGAGGAGAGATCGCCACCGAACGAGAATCGCACGTGGCCGTGTGTGAGCCCGCCTGTGGCGACGAGCACGTGGGACGGGGCTCCCGATTCGGAGGCGCACGACGAACCCGAATGCGCCGCGTAGCCCGCGCGTGCGAGTTCACTCAGCAGGCCGGCGCCGTCGACGTACAACGCGCTGACGGCGACGATGCCCGGATGGGCATCTGCGAGGGGCCCGTGCACCTGCACGTCCTCGACGTCGGCCAGCGCCTCACGAAGCCGTCGCCGTGTGACTTCGCGCCGGGCATGCACCTGCTGCATCTCGCTGCGCGCGATTTCGAGTGCAACAGCGGCGGCAGCGACCGCCGCGACGTCGAGCTGGCCGGCGCGGCGGCGCCGCTGCTGTTCGTCACCTTCGAACAGAGGATCGAGGCGCGCTGCAGGACCGAGCGCGAGGAGCCCGACGCCGGCCGGGCCACCGAATTTCGCCGAGGAAGCCGACAGCAGGTCGGCGCCGAGCTGTTCGAGCGTGACGCCGAGCTGACCGACCGACTGGCAGGCGTCGACGTGCAGCAGCGCGCCGTGGCGTCGTGCGATTGACGACACCTCGTGGGTGGGCTGCAGCGTGCCGATCTCGTGGTTGGCGTGCTGGAGATGGACTGCGAGGGTCTCGCCGTCGACCAGGGCGGCGACACGTTCGGGATCGACCTGCCCCGCGCCGTCGACGTCGACGATGTCGAGGCGGAAGCCGTGCTCGTCGCGCAATCGCTGTGCCGCACGCAGCACGCTCGAGTGCTCGACGGCCGAGACGACCAGGTGGCGCCGAGGTGACCCTGCGCGGACGGCGGCCCGTGCCGTGCCCAGCACCGCGGAGTGCACGGATTCGGTGCCGCCGGAGGTCCACACGACGTCGCGCGCGTCGGCACCGAGCGCCGCGGCAGTCGTCTCGGTAGCGCTGTGCAGCAACTGCTCGGCGCGCCTGCCCGGACCGTGAGCACGCGCGGGGTCGCCCAGGACCAGCGCCTGCGCGTCGTTCCACGCCTGCCTCGCCTCTGGTCTCAGCGGCCAGCGGGATGCGTAGTCGAGGTAGAGCTCGGTCGGCATGCGACCACCATAGATGTGCGCCGGTTTCCGAACACGGTCCGGCGTCACATCCCGACGCGCCTGCGTGACCGTCGCGGCCTCGGCGCGGGTAGTGTCGCGTCGTCAACCAGTTGTCGGGAGCATGTGCGATGCGGGTGCTCGTGGTCGGTGAGGACGCGGCCGAACGGTCGCGTGTGGTGTCCGCGATGGGGTTGCTCGAGGCCGTCGAGGCCGTCGAGGTCGACAATGTCACACACCTGAGGCGTCTGGTCGTCGACGACGGTGAGCAGTTCGATGTGCTGGTCGTCGACGGCGATCTCGATCCGCGCGGCGGATACGCGGCGCTCTACGACCTGCGTCAACGTTTCGAACTCGACGGGCGCACGCCGATCCCGTCGATCGTGCTGGCCTCCCGGCCCCAGGATGCCTGGTTGACGGCATGGGCCGGCGCCAATGCGATGCTGCTCAAGCCGGTGGACACTTTCGAGTTGATTGCGCGGCTCGCCGAGGTCGCTGTCGAGCCGGCGCCGCCGCACGGAGATGCCGCGGCGACGCGTGCGCAGGTGCGCGCGGCGGCCGGACTCGAACCCTGAAACGCACCTGCCTGTCCGCTCGTGACAGGTCGAGGGCATCGACATCAGGTTCGCGCTGTCCGGGGATTGGCCACGGTGGCCCAGCGCAGGAGGACGACACGACGTGGACGACGCCACCATCGAATGGCCGCAGGTGCTCGGGGCGCTGGTCGCGGGTGAGGACCTCACCGAGGCGCGCGCGGCCGAAGTGATGACCGCCGTGATGCGCGGCGACGCGGAGCCTCCCGTCATCGCCGCGCTGCTCGTCGGACTGCGCGCCAAAGGCGAATCCGACGAGGAGATCGCCGGATTCGTGCGTGCGATGGTCGACGCGGCGGAACCGATCGACGTCGACGCCCGGCTGGCGGATCAGCTCGTCGACATCGTGGGGACCGGTGGCGATCGCGCGGGGACGTTCAACATCTCGACGATCGCGGCCGTGGTGGTGGCTGCCTGCGGGCTGCCGGTCGCCAAGCACGGCAACCGGGCCGCGTCGGGGCGTTGTGGCAGCGCAGACCTGCTCGAGGCGTGGGGGGTCGCGATCGAACTGCCACCCGAGGCGGTCGCTCGTTGCATCGAGGAACTCGGCATCGGCTTTCTCTTCGCGCGGACCTTCCATCCCGCGATGCGTGTGGTCGCCCCGATCCGCCAGCAACTCGGTATCCCGACGACGTTCAACATCCTCGGCCCGTTGTCCAACCCGGCCGACGCCCCGCACCAGGCGGTCGGCGTCGCCGACGAACGCCTCGCACCCGTGATGGCCGGTGCACTCGCACGCCTCGGGCGTCGACGTGCACTGGTGTTTCGGGGTGAGGACGGTCTCGACGAGATCACGACCACCGGCCCGAGCAGGATGTGGGAGGTCCGCGACGGCCGTGTCCACGAGCAGGGTCTCGATCCGGCTGCGCTCGGCATCCCCCGCGCCCAGCCCAGCGACCTTCTCGGCGGCGGCCCCGAGGAGAACGTTGCCCTGGCCGACCGTATTCTCGGCGGAGAGCAGGGCCCGCAGGCCGACATCGTTGCAGTCAATGCTGCCGCCGGGCTGTATGTCGCTGGCGCGGTCGACGACCTCGAAGCAGGCATCGCCCGTGCGCGCGAGGTGCTCGCAAACGGCGAAGCACGACGCCTGCGTGACCGATGGGTCGTACGCAGCCGGGAACTCGCCCAGACGTCCTGAGCACGTCGCGGGAGACACCATGAACGACCCACATCGCATCGACCCGGACGCCAGCCCTTACGATCCGCAGCACCTGCCACGCAAACCAGCCGTCGACTTCGGCGACCTGGCCGCGATCGATCTGCGGATCGGCACGGTGCTCGCCGCCGAACCGTTCCCCGAGGCGCGCGATCCGGCACTCAAACTCACCGTCGACTTCGGTCCGCACGTCGGTGTGCTGCGGACCAGCGCGAAGATCACCAACTACCGGACCGACGATCTCGTCGGACGCCAAGTCGTGGGTGCGGTCAATCTCGGTGACAAGCGCATCGCGGGTTTCGTCAGCCAGTTCCTGGTGCTCGGCGGGCTCGAGAGCGACGGCACCGTACGCCTGCTCGACGTCGACGGGGACCTGCCGCCGGGTTCGATCGTGGGCTGACGCGTCCGACGTTCGTCGCCCTCCGGCCGCTCAGCGCCGCGACGCCGCCCGCCGTGCTGAGGGTGAGGACGGGGAGGCGAACTCGCCCCGGGCACGCTGCGCGAGGCGTCGCATGCGGGCGACGGCGCGTGCCTCAGCGAGTGTGTCCGCGAGGACACGGCCACCTGCGATCGTTTCGGCGAAGACGCCGTTGGTGTCGAGAACGCGTGCCCCACTGCGTTCGAGAGCACGTGCCACGAGCACGAGTTCAGCCGTGGGATCCGTACACGCCTCGTCGTTCACGAGTGTGGCAGGTTGGCCGGATACGGCCTCGAGCAGTTCGTGGTCCCCGACATCGGGGGCACAACGGGCCGATGCGGCCAACGCTCCGTGACGAAGCACGATCGCCTCGGTCCTGTCGGCATGGCGCCACCCGACGACCAGATGGGGCAGGTCACGCAACGCGTTGAGACGCCGGTGCGACGCCAACGCGACGGCCAACGCGTGACGTTGGCGCCTGACCCGCGTCGCCTCCTCGAAGCGCCGCTGTGCGGCACGTTCGTGCATTCGCTCCGCCAAGCCCCGGAGTGCGACGGTGGGGTCGTCGAACACCGTGAGCGCATGCTCGAGGGCGCCCGCATAGTCGTCGATGCTCTGGGTGCCGTCGCACGGGGCTGCGCAGCGGTCCAGGCCTTTGAGAAGGCACGGGTCGTGGTTCTGCGCGCGCCGCAGCCGTAGCGTGCACGGACGCACCCCGGTTGTGGCTTGCAATGCCTCGACCGCGAGCTCCGCGGTTCGCCGTGACGTGAGGGGCCCGATGGTGCGCTTATGCCGGGGCCCGGGTGCCGACACGATCGCGAATCGGGGCAGCGGCTCGTCGGTCACCGCGATGTGCACGCCAGGGGTGGGCCGGGTCGACCTGCGGTTGAACCGGGGCGTGTGGGCCTGGATCGCGCGAAGCTCGCGGACCTCGGCTTCGAGCAGCGTCGGCGTCTCGACCCAGGTCACCGACTGGGTGGCGGCGAGAAGTTGTTCGACCATCCGGCGGGAGTCTCGACCGAAATAGCTGCGCAGGCGCTGACGCAGGTCGGTCGCTTTGCCGACGTAGAGGACCTCGCCATGGGCCCCGACGAAGCGGTAGACGCCAGGCCGGGCAGGAGCGTTCGCGACGAGGCCGATGCGGCGGAAGCGTCGATCGGAACGTGAGCGTGCCAGCTCGCACAGATCCTCCAGTGTCGTTGCGCCGAACGTCCCTGCCCGCTCGATCAGTCCGTGCAGTACTTCCACGGTCGCTCGCGCGTCACTGAGTGCGCGGTGGTTCGGCGTCGTCGCCGCACCGAAGTGGTGTGCCAGCGTCGCGAGCCTGACGTTGGCGACTTCGTCGCGCAGCAGACGACGCGCGAGACGTGCGGTGTCCACGACCGTGGCCGACGGCATCGGGTAGTCGTGTCGTTGTGTGGCAGCACGTAGGAACGAGAGATCGAACCCTGCGTTGTGCGCGACCAGGGTGGCGCCAGCCAGGAACTGAAGGAACATGCCAAGGACCGCGTCGATCTTCGGCGCGTCACGTACGTCGTGGTCGCCGATGCCCGTCAGGCGGGTGATGGCCAGGGGAATCGGACGGCCGGGGTCGACGAACGTCGCGAACTCCCCGACGACCTCGCCGGCCCGGACCTTCACGGCGCCGATCTCGGTGATTCGGTCACGGTTCGCTGCCAGACCCGTCGTCTCGAGGTCGAAGACGACGAACGTGGTCGTGATCAGCGGGGTGCCGAGGCCGTCAAACGACGGCTGGTGGACGGTGGAGGCGGTCCGGGGTGGTGACGGGGCGGGCTCGGTGGACACGGAGCCTCCTCACCGGCAGCGCCTACCCGCAGGGCACCTGCCGCAATGACACGGGCGATCGTCGAACACGTGTTCTATCACGGGTGCGTGACGGGGTCAGCGACGCTGGCACCGCGGGCAGCTGGTGGTGCCGCGTTGTGCGACGATGCTGCGTCGCAGAAGCGTCCCGCAGCGACGGCAGGGCAGGCCCGATTTGCCGTAGACGTCGAGGTGGTCCGCATGACGTCCAGATGCGCCGTTGACCATCTGGTAGTCGCGGAACGTGGTGCCTTCGTGGTCGATCGCGTCGGTGAGCACCTTCCGGATGGCGGTGTGCAGACGTTGGGCCCGGCGCGGGCCGACGTGGCGGGAGTCGGGGGCGATGCCTGCACGCCACAGGGCCTCGTCCGCGTAGATGTTGCCCACTCCGGCCACGACCCGTTGGCCGAGCAGCAACGCTTTGACGGGTGCGGTTGACGTCCGAAGAGCGGCTGCGAACGGTTCGACGGCGAACTCGTCCTCGAGCGGTTCGGGGCCCAGCCGTGCCAGCGTCGGGATCGTCGAGGCGTAGTCGCCGACGTCGACGACCGAGATGCGTCCGAAGCGGCGCACGTCGCGGAACACCAGGACACGTCCGTCGTCGAGCTGCAACGTCGCACGATCGTGCGGGCCTGTGACCCCAGAAGTTTCGATTCTCAATGCCCCCGTCATGCCGAGATGCAGCACGAGTTCGAGTACGGGCTGCGCGGCGATCGCGCCTGACGCCCTGTTGTCGTCGTGGGGCGCGCCGGCGGTCAGAGGGCACAGGAGGAACTTGCCGCGTCGCGTGACGTCGATCACGCGCATGCCTTCAGCACGGGCGACGTCATGACGCCGCGCGGACGGGTGCGGATCCCACCAGGTCGCCTCGATGCGGCGGCCCGTCAGCTCGGGAGCGAGCTGACGGCGGATGGACTCGACCTCGGGTAGCTCTGGCACGTTCGCGACCGTACAACGGATGGCTGCCACGACACCGTCACGGGTCGTGGTCGATGCCACGAGGACAGTAGGCTCGCCACGCCCGGTCGCCTCGTACGGCACGTCGACGGGGTGTGCCCCGGCCCAGGTGTGCCGGCGCTTCGCCAGGCAGGGAGGTCGCCTTGTCGCATCTGTGCGGTCGTCTGCGTCGTGCGGGCGCGTGGTGAGCACACCGCTGCGCCCACTCGACACGCACGAGCGCTACCGCTGCGCCGCCTGCGGCAACGTCACCCGGTTCGACGTCGTCAGTGCGAGACGCACCCGGCGCTTTCACCACTTCGATCTCGCCGGCAGCGACCGGATCGAGGAAGAAGACGTTCTCGACGAGCAGATCGAGTCGGTGGTGTGCCACTGGTGCGGCACCGGTGGGGGTGTGACCATCGAAACGCGGCCCAACGCCGGTCGTTGACATGGCCCGAGCATCGCATGATCCGTCTTCGCGTGATCTGGGATCCACGCGAGACCCCGGACCGCTGCTCGACCTCGATGCCGATGCGTGGGCATGGCTGCTCGCCCGCATTCGCGCCGTTCTCGCCGAGTGCTCCGATGAGACGCTGGGCGATTCGGGCGTGCAGTTGCGTGACGAACCTCCGGGTCGGCTCGCGGGGGGACGCCGGCGACGCGAGCTGTGCGCACTCATGGCAGGTGACGAAGACCTGTGGAACGCCTTGGCCGTCCACGTCGAGGATCCTGACGCGCCTGCGCAGGTCGTCACCGCGATGTCGAACATCGCCTCGGTGTCCGCACCGGCCGACGAGGACCGATCCAGCGGCGAAGCCGCGGGGACGCCGCTGGAACGCAAGGAACGTGAACGGTTGCAGCGGGCACGCGAGGAACGCGACCGTGCGCAACGTCGCGCCGCAGGGGAGCAGGCACGGGCGGACCGCCTGGTCGAGGAACTCGAGCAGGTGCGTGAGCAGCTGCGAGAGGTGACGGCGCAGCGCGACGAGTTGCGTGGCGTACTCGAACGCGCACGTGCCGAGCAGGAACGTGCCCTCGAACGGCAGCACCGGCGCCACGAGTCCGAGACGGCCAGACTCCGCGAGGACCTCAGCAGCCTTCGCCGTGCCGATGAGGAACGTCGTGGGCGTGAGCGCATGGCGGCAGCAACCGAATCGCCGCCGGACCGCGCACGAGCACCCGTTGGAGGTGAGCGGCCCACCGCCGCCGTGCGCCCCGGCCGCCCCACGACACTTCCCGACGGCGTGGAACCCATGACGCGGGAAGCTGCGGATCTCCTGCTCGAACGCGGCCGACGGGTCATCATCGACGGTTACAACGTCACACTGCAACACCAGCCCGGCCAGAAGCTCGAGCAGCAGCGTGACTGGCTCGTGCGACTGACGACATCGCTCGTGCAGCGCCGGGGCGTGCGTGCGTTGATCGTGTTCGACGGCGAACGCAGAAGCGGGGGTCGGGTCGGACCCGCACGCACCGACGTCGAGGTCCGTTTCACCGACGCCGCGATCACCGCCGACGACGAAATCGTGTTCGAGGTCGAGTCGACCGACGACCCCGTCGTGGTCGTCACCGATGATCGCGAACTCGTGCAGCGTGTCCGCGACAGTCGCGCTGACGTTCTCGCTTCGGCGCCGTTCGTGTGGGTTGCTCGTTGACCAGATCGTCTCCGCGAACGATCTGGCTGACCAACGACCTGCCCCCGTCGGCAGGTGGCATCCAGCGATTCGTGGGCGAGCTCGTGACCCGGTCCGATCCTGCGAGGACCCTCGTACTCGGACCTCGCCTCGCTCCCGGCGACACGGAGGTGGATCTGGGTTGCCAGGTTGAGCGATGGCGTGGCGCGGTGCTGCCCACGCGCGCGGTCGGCCGATGGGCGGTGTCACGTGCGCATGCGCACGACGCAGAGGTGGTGGTGCTGGGCGCATCCTGGCCGCTCGGTGAACTTGCTTCAGTACTGCGCCACCGACTCGGCATCCCGGTCGTGGCGTTGTCCCATGGACTCGAAGCAGGCCTGGTCCAGCTGGGCCTCGGACGTCTGCTGTCGCGTGCGACTCGTGACATGGCGCTGCTGACGACGATCACGGAATGGACCGAGACACGCATCGCGGCCCATGCCCGCTCTGAGCGTGTCGAGCGCCTGCCCCCGGGGGTCGACCCCGACCGTTACCGCCCCGCACCCGGCCTCGGCCGTTCGTTGCGGCAGCGCCACGCGATTCCCGATGACGCGTTGGTCGTCGGATGCGTGTCGCGGTTGGTTCGCCGCAAAGGCCAGGACCGTCTGATCGAGGTGTGGCCACGAGTCCGCCGTCGACACCCCGACGCCTGGCTGATGATCGTCGGCGACGGGCCGCTGGGTGCACGGCTCGCCAGGCATCCGAATGTGCGTGTTCCCGACGGCCAGATCGTGATGGTCGGTGAAGTGTCCTGGGACGACCTGCCCGCCTACTACGCAGCCATGGACGTGTTCGCGATGCCCTGTCGCACACGGTGGGGCGGGCTCGACGTCGAGGGGTTGGGCATCGTCTTCCTCGAAGCGCAGGCCTGCGGTGTCCCCGTCATCGTCGGCGACTCCGGAGGAGCACCGGAAGCATTGCTCGACGGCCAGACCGGACAGGTCGTCCCCGGCGGCGACCGTGATGCGCTCGTCGAGGCCATCGACGGTTGGCTCAGCAGCGAGTCGCGGCGGCACGACGTTGCGCTGCACGGCCCCGAATGGGTTCGCGACAACTGGGGATGGTCGGCCATCTCACGCCGCTTCCATGACCTGCTCGCCGACGTCGTCGGTGATCCCTGACGCTCATGCCTTCGCTGGCGGTCGCAGGACGACGCGTGAGGTCGTCAGCCCTGTTCGTCGTCGAGTTCAGGTAAACGCACGTCGACGACGACGATCAGATGCGACGACAGCCCCTCGTCGATGACCTGCGCGTCGACGACGTCGACGTCGTTGGAGACGAGGACGTGGTCGATCTGGCGCAGCGGCGAGCGTGCGGGCCACGTCGCCATTTCGGCAGGCAGGGCAGGACGCACGATGTCGCCGAAACTCGCAAGTTCAGCCGAGCCTGGCTCAGCGTTGAGACCACCGACGACGAGCACCGGAAGCCCCCGGTCGCGCAGGCGAGCGACGGTCGCGGCGACCGCGCGCGCCTGGGGCACCCGCGTGTCGCCCCGGGCGTCCTCAGCTGACAGCTGTGTCGCGATGACCGCAACAGGCCGGTCAGGCTCGACCTCGACGACGGCCACGACCTGACCGCGGGCCGTCGGGTCACTGCCTCGGGGCAGACGCTCGTGCAGTCCTTCGCGAACCGCGTACCGGGTCAGCAGTGCGTTGCCGCGCAGGTCGTCGACCGCCGGACCGAACAGGTAGGAGAGCCCCAGACCGTGGCGCAGCATCCGCAGCAGGTCACGGCTTCCCGATGTCCACGATCCGCGATCGACGTCGTTGAGCACCACGATGTCGGGAACGTGACCGCCGACTGTTTCGGTGAGCCGGTCGATCGCCAGCCGCCCGTCGACGTCGAAACCGGCGGAGGAGTGCACGAGGACGACGCGCACCGTCGCGCCCTCGTCGCCCGGGGCGCTCACCGTCACTGGGGTCGCTGGAGCGGCAAGTGCCGCGAATCCGGCGATCAGCGCTGTCGCGGCGGCGATTGCGGCGCTTCGCTGACCGAGGCCGCGCTCACGGACCGGGGTCGGCGCCACACGACGTGTCGTGGCCAGCGTCAACGCGGCGAGTCCGATCGCGGCGAGCAGCAGGACCGCAGGGGGCGGATACGGAAGGCGGATCGAATGGGGGGCGTAGTAGGCGACACCGAGCATCGCGGCGAGCAGTGCGCCACCTGATCCTGCAGCAGCGCGGGCGCGTGCACCCGCAACGGCCGGGCTGCTGACCAGGGTCGCCGCCGCCCCGAGGCCGGTTGCGAGCAGCAGTTGTGCAGCGATAGGGAACACTCCCGCCAGCTGGAGCGACCCTGCCGTGCCGACCAGCACGAGCGCTGCTGCGACAGGAGCTGCGGTACGGGCGTTCAATCGTCGGATGGCGACGGCACCCAGAACGAGCAGGCCTGCCTGTATCACGATCATCGCTGCGATGAGTGGATCGACCCACCTCACGGCGACCGCGAGTCGGCCCGGGGCGGCGAGAACGACACCGATCATCGGCAGCAGGAGACCGAACGAGAGCCACGGCCATGCGGCTGCTGCGTCGTTGCCTGCGTCGAGTGCCGTGCGTGCGGCCCACGCGGCACCGGCCGCCGACACTGCGAGGACGGCGCTGGCCAGCTGGGCTGTCGGCGTGTCCACCCAGACCAGATCGATCGATCCGAGCGCGGCATGAGCTGCGACGGACGCTGCAACACCCGTGAGCACACCGAGCCGCGCCGTTGACGCCGCACGGGCGCCACCCGCCACACATCCGAGGGCGACCACCGCGGCAAGGACACCCAGTGTCGACGCCGTGAGGCGCCCCGCATGGTGGGTTGCCAGGTGGGTCAACATCCGGGCGAGGCCGAGCGTTGCGACGGCGAGCGGCCATGCTGCCGGGTACGCGCGGGGCCGTATCGTGATTGCGCCGAGCATCCCCGCAGCGACGGTCGCGACGACCACCAGGCCAACGGGTGCGACGGACGCGGCATCGCCAACTGCCGGAACGGCCGTGAGCGACGGCAGCCAGACGCGCACTGCGTCCCAGCCGAGAAAGGCTGTCAGCGCGGTGCCGGGCAGCAGCATCTGCCGTCCAGCAGGGCGTTGCTCCACAGCCTGCTCCGCTCGTCGGAGCGCGAAGGGTAGTAGGAAGGGCCCACGCCACCGGTGGCGGCCAGGATCTGCGACGGACCCGCGAGCGCGGCGCGCCGTGGCAGTTCTCCTACCATGCGTGCCAGCGGGCAGGACGCCCGCCCGCTGGGCGACGCATGCTTGTGGAGAACGCGTCGGTGGCGATTGCGATCTGCGCGTGCGCCCCTGTTGTGAACCGTGTGACCGCGGCACGGGCTGCGCGAGTCCGATCAGGCGCAAGGTGTCTGCATGAGATGCGCTGCATGCGGCGCGTGGAACGCCGAACGTGCCGAGTGGTGCACCCAGTGCTACGTGGCGTTGGGCGACCGGAGCGACGCTGGCACGTCCATGCAGGCAACGGGCGACGCGGACACGGCTGCCCATCCGCACGCTGGGATCCAGCAGGCGCCCGAGGCCGCACACACGCAGCAAGGTCGCGATCGGTCAGCACCGCTGCCGGCATCGACAGGCGCGCCCCACCAACCGCCTCACAGCACCGGACCGGTCGAACACGCTGGGACCGGGCCCGATCCCGACGCTGCCCGCGACATCCGGACACGCGACGGCGAGGTCGAATGGCGCTGCCGCGTGTGTCACGGCTGGAGCGCACTGATCGACCCCGCATGCGTACGCTGCGGCGCGCCGCGACACGGTTTCGGGTCCGAAGGATCCGCTGCACCCGACGTGCCCGTCGGCCCGGGTGCGGTGCTCGCGACGGTGGTGCTGCCTGGTCTCGGCCACGTCGTCACGCGTCGTGCCGGGGCAGGCCTCGCTCGCATCGCCATTTTCGTGCTCTGGGCGGTAGGTGGGATCGTGTGGCTGCTCAGCGGTGGCGATGCGGCGCGTGCACCCGCAGTCACGCTGCTCGCCGGTGCGGGGCTGCTCTGGGGTCTCACGCTCGTCGACATCGTTGCTCGCGGTGGCCGTGGTGACGAACCGATCGGGAACCGCGGCCTGCTGTGGCTTGTCGTCGCAGTCACACTCGGACTCGCCGTGGCTGCGGCGCGCGTGGGCCTGGAGGTGGTGCCGTCGTGACCGGCGACGTCGTCGCTGTCGGTATCGACATAGGTGGGACGAACCTTCGTGCGGGCGCGGTGACGACTGACGGTCGGATCGTCGAGCGACGTCGTGCTCCGACCCCGGCTGATGACCCGAAGGCGCTCGTCGACGCGGTCGTGGATGCCGCCGGGATCGCGGAACAGGTGCCGATCGGCATCGGGATCGCGGCGCTGGTCGATCCAGACGGGACCGTGCGTTACGGACCCAACATCGGTGTGCGCGACGTCGCCCTGGCCGGGGCGTTGCGGGAACGGACCGGCAGGCCGGTCGAGGTCGTCAACGATGCGGCCGCTGCGGCATACGGCGAGTTCCGCGTCGGTGCGGCGCGCGACGTCGACGACGTGGTGCTCCTCACGATCGGCACGGGCATCGGCGGAGGGGTCGTCGTCGGAGGACGGCTGCTGCTCGGCCACCATGGCTTGGCGACCGAGATCGGCCATGTCGCCACCGGTGAGGGTTCCCGCGAATGCGCCTGCGGACTCACCGGCTGCCTCGAGGCGTACGCCTCTGCGACTGCCATGGTCGCGATCGCCGACGAACACATTGCCGAAGGCGCCCGCAGTGAACTGGTCAGAGGTGGGGCGCTCACGGCGAGTCGGATCGCGCAGGCAGCATTGGCCGGCGACCTGCTCGCGTGCGAGGTCGTCGAAGCCGCTGCACGTCACATGGGCAGCGTCCTGGCGATGCTCACGACGATTCTCGACCCGGCGCGCATCCTGCTCGGTGGCGGTGCCGCCTCGTCGCTCGCGCCCGTGATCGTCCCGATGCTCGGGGAGCAACTGCGCCGTCGGGTGTTCGGTGCAGCGTTCCGTACGCTGCCCGACGTGCGGCTCGCAGAGCTCGGCGACGACGCAGGCACGGTTGGTGCGGCACTGCTCGCCGCACACCATCTCGACAAGGAGACGGCAGGCTGATGCGACTGGTCGCCTACGACCTCACGGCGGCTGTGGACGGCGCGGCCGCCGGCCGCGTGCTCGCCGCTGCAAGGGCTGACGTGGCCTGCCTGCTCGGCGTCGCCTCGTCGCGGATACTGCGTGCCGTCGCGCGCTCGAGCGGCCTGCTCGTCGGTGCACGTGTGGGGCGGCGTCGCCCAGGCAACGCGGTGCTCGTGTCGGAGCAGGCCCTCGTGCGATCCAGCGACACCGTGCCGCTGATCACCAGCCGCGGTGTTCGTGACCGTGACGCGCTGCACGTGATCGTCGGTGTCGGCGGTACGACGTTGTCGGTGACGGCTGTGGCGTTCGGGCGCCGGCCGGACACGCGCGAAGCGAACCTTCACGCGCTGCAGGGGCTGCTCGGATCGGTCGACCGGCCCAAGATCGTGTGCGCGGGGTTGCAGGAACCGAGTACCGGGCCGGTGGCGAGCGTGCTCGGCCAGCAGTACCAGGACGCATTCGCGGTTGCCGGAACAGGGCACGGCGACACCTACCCGTCCCGCGATCCGGTGTCGCGCCGCGACTACATCTACGTCGACCGGACGTTGACGGTGCGCGAATGCACGGTCGCGACCGGAGCCGACGTCGAAGCCGCCGCTCACCACCGTCCGGTCATCGCTGAGATCGACGCGCCGACGGCCGGCGAGTCCGAGACATGACGGCATCGGGGGTGCGCGAAGGATTCGCGCGCCACCAGGCGACGACCCGACGGTTCACGCTGGGACTGCCCAGGGCGTTCACACTGGGCGACGACCGGCGTCTGCGTTTCCTGCGCACGCGCAACGGCCGCGACCCGGTGACATGCCTGTGGGACGTCGAGCTCGACGGCGATGGCGCTGAGTGCCTTCTGGTCGACCCCCGTGCATTGGGCGAAGTCGCCGGAGAGATGTCGGCCGAGGAGCGAGCGCATCGCGAACGCACCCGCGAACTCGCAGACGGCATCACCGCGTACGCGACCGAAACCTCGGGACGACGCATCGCCTTCACCTGTGGCGGCCGTCTGTACACCTACTCCGTCGACGACGCCTGCGTCGTGGCGCACCCGACGCCCGGGGCGGTGCACGATGCGCGGCCATCACCCGACGGTTCGCGGGTCGCCTACGTCAGCGGGGGTGCGCTCCACGTTCTCGAGCTCCCCTCGGGCTGGACCCAGCCAGGGGTGAGCCGCACGATCGCCGGCGAACGCGACGTTCAGTGGGGAGTGGCGGAGTTCATCGCCGCCGAAGAGATGGGTCGTGCCCGCGGATACTGGTGGGCGCCGGACTCGGCTCGGCTCGCCGTCGCACGCGTCGACGAAGCTGCGGTCTCCGAATGGTGGATCGGAGATCCTTCGCGTCCGTGGCTCCCACCGACCCGCCATGCCTACCCGGCCGCCGGGTCGAACAATGCTGACGTGCGCCTCGCCGTCGTCGACGCCGACGGTGCCCGTCGTGTGGAGGTCCGATGGGATCGCGACCGCTATCCCTATCTCAACCGCATCGCCTGGGACCGTGATCCGGATGGCCGCTGCCGCCTGACCGTCCAGGTCCAGACGCGCGATCAACGCGGCGTGCGGCTCCTCGCCGTCGACCACAACAACGGCGGGGTCACCACGATCCGTGAACTCGAGCACGCGTCGCCGATCGAGCTCGTCGATGGCAGCCCCACGTGGAGCGGACCGCAGCTCGTCACCGTGGAAGACCTCGACGATCACGGAGGTGGCGGCAGCCGCGCGTTGATGGTGGACGGTGCACCGGTCACCCCGCCCGGGGTGCAGGTCAGGCGGGTGGTCGGCGCGGGCGACGACGGGGTCGTGTTCGTCGCGTCGCATCGCGATCCGACACGGACCTCGGTGTGGCGCTGGACGCCGACGGGGACGGTCAGGAGGATCTCGTCCGACGACGGGGTCCACACGGCCTTCAACGCCGGTGACGCGACGGTCATCGTCCGTTGGCCGCTCGAGGCCCACCGACCGGAGGTCACCGTCGAACCGTACGCAGACGAGCACGAGCGACGACGCGTTGCGGTGGTGTGCGAACAGCCCGAAGTGACGCCGCGTCCGAGCTGGTTGACGCTCGGCACGCGGCGGCTACGAGCCGCGCTGCTTCTGCCCGAAGGTGCCGACTCGACGGCGTCGCTGCCCGTGCTGCTCGACCCGTACGGTGGGCCCCACGCGCAACGCGTGCTGGCGAGCGCGGCCGCGATGGCGACGAGCCAGTGGCTGGCCGACCAGGGCTTCGCTGTACTCGTGATCGACGGTCGGGGCACCCCAGGTCGCGGGCCGGTCTGGGAACGGGCGATCCACGGCGAACTCGCCGAGACGGTCCTTGCGGACCAGGTGAACGGCCTACGTGCCGCGGCGCGCCTCGATCCGCGCCTCGACCTCGATCGTGTCGGAATCCGTGGTTGGTCCTTCGGCGGCTATCTGGCCGCACTCGCGGCGATCCGTGCGCCCCGGGCGGTTCGCGCCGCCGTCGTCGGCGCCCCCGTCGTCGACTGGCGGCTGTACGACACCCACTACACCGAGCGCTACCTCGGCGATCCCCTCCAGGACCCCGACACCTACCAGCGCGCCAGTGTCGTCGACGAGCACGGCGCGCTGGTCCGCCCCGGCAAGGTCCGTGCGTCCGAGCGCCCCCGGATCATGATCGTGCACGGGCTGGCCGACGACAACGTCGTCGCCGCGCACAGTCTGCGACTGTCGGAAGCGCTGCTCGCGGCAGGGTGGCAGCACCAGCTCCTGCCACTGCCGGGCGTGACGCACCTGGCCGCGCAGGAGGATGTGGCCGAACAGCTGCTGACGCTGCAGGTCGATTTCCTGCGCAGCGCGCTCGGGGAACGCTGAATCCGTCGCGACGCGTCAGCGATCCGGCCCTGCGGGAGGTTGCCGCCCGAGCACGTAGACGATTGCTGCGACGGTGAAGATGACGATCGGCAGGCGCAACGGGGGGATGATCGCTGCGAGCATCAGACCGATCAACAGGATGCCCACCGGTCGGGCCAGTGCGCTCAGTCGCTGGGTCGCGAGTGGCCGTTGTGACGGCTCACCCGAGGGAGCGTTCTGCGTGGGCCGTCGTCGTGCCTGGCCTGTGCCCGACTGGCGCCGCGCCGCACGTGCGATGGCGTCCATGTTCTCCACCAGCGTGCGGTGCGCCTTGTCGGCCTCCGCGTCGTCGACAGTGACGACGACGCCCTGGCGTGTGCGACGAGCCCGAGGCGAGAGCCCGGCATTGGTCAGCACCTCGAGCAGCACCGTGGCCTGCTCCGGTGGCCAGCTGCCCAGGTCTTCGGCCACGTTGCCTCCAGACGCCGCGGGACCTTCGGCCGGTCGACGGCCGCACGTCACCTTCGTAGGCTATCGGTGCGCATCGGGGCTGTTCGGTGGACGACGCCCCGTACGACGGCGCGCAGTTCATGCGTCTGCTCGCGATCGAGGAGCCTTCCGTGTCAGCGATGGGGGACGCCCCGCGGCTGTACAGGATGCTTCGTCGCGCGCTTCCCCCGATCGTCAACCGCTATTTCCGCGTGGCTGTCGACGGGCTCGGCAACGTGCCTCGCGACGGCGCAGCGATCCTCGCTTCGAACCATCTCTCCTTCCTCGACTCCGTCGTGCTGCCGATCAACGTGCCTCGCCCGGTCTACTTCCTCGGCAAGGCCGACTACTGGGATTCGTGGCGCACCCGCTGGTTCGTACGCGGCACCGGCGTCGTGCCCGTCGACCGTGACGGCGGCGAGAAAGGCGAAGCAAGCCTTCGCGCCGGCGTGGACATCCTTCGCGGCGGCGCTCTGCTCGGCATCTACCCCGAAGGAACCCGCAGCCCCGACGGGCGGCTGTACCGGGGCAAGACGGGGCCGGTACGTATGGCGTTGGAAGCCGACGTTCCGATCGTTCCGTGTGCGGTCGTGGGCACGGATGGTGCGATGCCGTCGGGCAAGCTGCTCGCACGGCGCCACGACGTGCGGGTGCGCTATGGGCGTCCACTCGACCTGTCGCGTTACCACGAGCGCCGCACGGATCCGTTTGCGTTGCGTTCGGCGACCGACGAGTTGATGTACGAGATCATGCGGTTGTCGGGCCAGGAATACGTCGACGAGTACGCGGCGAACGTCAAGTCGGGCCGTGTCGACATGCCCGGCGCAGCGACCGGTGACGCGCAGGCCAGCGGGGCGGATGTGGCCGACGCGCCCCGCACGCCGACGCGGGGACGTTCCCGCCGCCGTCGGGCGTCCTGACTGCACGCGACACGGCGCGCTGGACAGCGCCGTCGGGGGCGGCACGGGTATGGGCGGGCCGCAGGAGGGGGTCGCGGGTGCGAGGCGTCAGTCCTCGTCGGACCGTTCGAGTTCGATGGCGGCCGAGTTGATGCAGTAGCGCAGACCGGTGGGTTGGTCGGGTGCGTCATCGAAGACGTGGCCCAGATGCCCCGAACACGTGGCGCACACCACCTCGGTGCGGCGGTAGCCGAGCGTGTCGTCGTCACGCTCCTCGATCACGCCGGATTCGGCCGGCTCGTAGAAGCTCGGCCACCCGCAGTGCGCATCGAACTTCGTCGCGGACTCGAACAGGGTGGTACCGCAGCCGGCACAGCGGTACTCGCCGTCGTCGAAGACATCCCAGTACTTGCCGGTGAACGGCCGCTCGGTGCCTGCCTGCCGCAGCACCTGGTACTGCTCAGGCGAGAGTTGCTCGCGCCACTCCTGCTCGCTGCGCTGCATCTGTTGCTCCCACGATCGCCGGATGCGGTGCTTCACGGCGAGGATACGGTCGCCCGCCCCTAGTATCGCAGCGACGCAGTCCGCGTACGGAGCCAACGACGATGACGGCACGCATCGGGATTCTTACCGGTGGGGGCGACTGCCCCGGCCTCAACGCTGCCATCCGTGCGATCGTACGCCGCGCGGCCGGACACAACGTGATGACGTTCGGGTTCCGTGGCGGCTGGGAAGGGGTGCTCGGTCTCGAGGTCGAGCAGCTCACCGTCGAATCGACGCGAGGACTGTTGCACCGGGGCGGCACGATCCTCGGGACCTCCCGTGTCGATCCGTACCGCGAGGACGACGGGGTCGCACGGATACGCGAAGCACTCGACGTCCACCGGCTCGACGGACTGATCGTCATCGGCGGCGAAGGCACCCTGTCGGCGTCACGTCGACTCTGCGAGGACGAGGGCATCCCCATCGTCGGCATTCCCAAGACCATCGACAACGACGTGGCGGGAACCGAAACGACGATCGGGTTCTCAACCGCAGTCGACATCGCGACCGAGGCCGTCGACCGCCTGCACTCGACGGCCGAGTCGCACAACCGCGTGCAGGTGCTGGAGGTCATGGGCCGCCACGCCGGTTGGATCGCCACCTTCGCCGGGATGGCCGGTGGCGCCGACGCGATCCTCGTGCCGGAGGTGCCCTTCGACATCGCAGCGGTGTCGCGCCACCTGAAGCATCGTGCGGGCACGGGAAGGGACTTCTCCATCGTGGTGGTCGCAGAAGGAGCCACGCCACGCGACGGCACCATGGAGGTCCTCGAGATGCCGCTCGACGAGTTCGGGCGCCCCCGGCTCGGCGGCCTCGCTCACGGCATCGCCGAGCAGATCGAGGATCGCACCGGATTCGAGGCCCGTGTCACCATCCTCGGACACGTCCAACGTGGCGGAACACCCAATGCCACGGATCGGATCCTGGCCACGCGCATGGGTGTGCGCGCCACCGACCTCGCCATGGAAGGGCAGTGGGGCACGATGACGGCGATACAGAACGGTCTCGTGACCGCCATATCGCTCGCGGAGGCGACGATCGAACTCAAGACCGTCCCGCCGCGTATCTACGAGGTCGCGGAGGTCTTCTTCGGATGACTGCCGCGGCGATCGACCTGCGCTCGGACACCGTCACCCGCCCGACACCGGCGATGCGTCGCGTCATGGCCGACGCCGAGGTGGGCGACGACGTCTTCGGCGAGGACCCGACGGTCAGAGAGCTCGAGGACTACGTCGCGGGCCGCTTCGAACGTGACGCGGCGATGCTGGTGCCCTCCGGTGTCATGGCGACCCAGACGCTGCTCGCATCCTTGTGCGAGCGGGGTGGGGAGGTGGTGTGCGAGCAGGACGCCCACGTCGTGGCCTACGAGATCGGTGCCGCCGCCATCATCGCCCAGGTGCAGTTTCGGACGCTGCCGGGGGATCGCGGACGACTCGACGCGCACGCGGTCGCTGACGCGCTGCGTCCGGACATGTTCCCCTATACGGGGCTTGCGGCGATCTCGGTGGAGGAGACGACCAACCGAGGGGGCGGTGCGATCAACGGGGTCGACGCCGTCGCGTCACTCAGAGCGCTCGCCGACGACCGGGGGGTTCCGCTGCACGGTGACGGTGCGCGGCTGTGGAACGCGATCGTTGCGTCAGGCACCGGCCCGGCCGACTACGGCAAGGTGTTCACCGCGTTCAGCTTCTGCCTGTCGAAGGGCCTCGGGGCGCCGATCGGGTCGATGGTGGTCGGCGACGCTGCCCTCGTCGCCGAAGCGCGCGTCTGGCGGCGGCGCCTCGGAGGGGCGATGCGTCAGGCGGGTGTGATCGCAGCAGCCGGTTTGCACGCGCTGCACCACCACGTGGATCGCCTGGCCGATGACCACGACAACGCGCGGATGATCGCACAACTGCTCGCCGACGCGCGGCCAGGCACCGTGTTGCCGCTCGAGGTGGAGAGCAACATCGTCTACGTCGACACACTCGGTGTCCCAGCAGTCGACGTCGTCGCGCGCTGCCGTGAGCAGGGCGTCCTTCTGGGGGCGACCGCACCCGGGTTGCTTCGTCTCGTCACGCATCTCGACGTGGATCGAGGCGACTGCGAACGCGCAGCGCGCGTTCTCGTCGATGCGCTCGCACCGGCCGCGGCGCCGACCACCCAGGAGAACCCGCCGAGCTCACGCGGTCGCTGAACGTCCCCATGCGCCGTCGCTGTGCTCCCGCTCGATCGTGACGACGCTCCGGTCCATCACAGCCGCGAACTTCGCGATGGTTTCGCGAAGCTCCGGCATGTCGTCGGTGACCAGCGCCTGCGGGCCGTCGCACAGCGCCGTCTCAGGCCGTGGATGGACGTCGACGATCAGCCCGTCGGCACCGACGGCCAGCCCTGCGCGGATGAGCGACATGACGAGCTCGCGTCGCCCTCCCGAGTGGGAAGGGTCGATGATCACCGGCAGGTGGGTCAGCGACTGCGCAACAGGAACCGCGGACACATCGAGCGTGTTGCGTGTCGAGGTCTCGTAGGTGCGGATGCCGCGCTCGCACAGCACCACCTGCAGGTTGCCGGTGTGGGCGATGTATTCGGCCGCCATGATCCATTCGTCGATCGTGGCGGTCATGCCACGCTTGAGCAGCACCGGTCGGCCGGACATGCCAGCTTCCTTGAGAAGCTGGAAGTTCTGCATGTTGCGTGTGCCGATCTGGAGCATGTCCGCCTTGGCTGCGACCGTGTCCACATCGGCGGGAGTGACGACCTCGGTCACGAACGGCAGACCGAGCTCACGTGCAGCGTCGTGGAGAATGTCGAGGCCGGCTTCGCCGAGGCCCTGGAAGGCGTAGGGCGAGGTGCGCGGCTTGTACGCGCCGCCGCGCAGGATCGTCGCGCCAGCTTCCTTTGCCATGCGGCAGGCCTGGACCGTCTGCTCCTCGCTCTCCACGGCGCACGGGCCCGCGATGAGCGTCACGCTGTCACGGCCAATCGAGGCGTCGCCGACCATCACGGTGGACGGGCGCGGATGCGTCTCGTTGCTCACCAACTTGTACGGCCTGCTCACCCGGATGACGTCTTCGACGCCGGGGAACGCATGCAGCGGCAGTTCGGCGAACTGGGTCAGATCACCGACGAGCCCGATGATCGTCTGGTTGCGCCCGCGGGAGACGAACGCTTCACCGCCGACTTCGGCGATCGCCTTGACGACTTTGTCGACGTCGTCGTCGGCAGCGGTCGATCGCATAACCACGACCATGGTCGTGTCCTCTCTCGTCACGTCCCGTCTCCCGCCGGTCCCCGAAACCAACAGACCCCGGGGATGTCCCCGGGGTCCGAGCGTCTTGGTGGTTTCTCAGCTGGTGCCTGTGACGCGTTCGGTCCCGGGACCGGTGGGGTAGTACCAGGTCCCGGTAAACGCGAAGGCGGAGGGGTTGCTCATGACGGGCATGCTAGCACCGCTGCGGCGCAGTGCCATCGCGCGTGGCGTCTACCCTGACCCGGGTAGGTCCGACGGAGGGTGCGGGCCGCGTCGCGACAGTTCGCGCCGAGTGCTCGAATCTGCCGCGAGTGAGCGACCCGGCGATCAGGGAGCACACGAGTGACGCAGCGTGCGGCGGGCGGGGCGTCGAGCACCGTCGAGGAGACGGACACCGACCGCATCGAGCCTGTACGCCCACGTGGGCCGCAGCCTCGTCCGGCGTCGAATTCAGCCGGTCCGAACTGCAGGGTCTGCGGGCTGGGCAATCACCCCGAGCGCGTGATCTGTGTCGGATGCGGGTGCGATCTCGAATCTGGCGAGCCGCTGCCCAGACGCCTGCCTTCCGAACTGCCGACCGTCCCGCAGGCCGGCGGGGTGGCGGGAGCTCTCCGGCAGTGGTGGTTGCCCGTTATCGCGGGACTGACCGTCACGGCGATCGTCGTCCTGGGTCTCGCCCTTGCAGGCGTGGGGCCGTTCACAAGCGACCGGGCGCTGTCGGCGGCGGTCCTCGACCCCGGGATGTACGCCGAAGAGCGGGTGGTTCTCGAGCTCAGCGACATCGCGACGTTGTCGAACGCCGGGCCTTCCGATGGCCGGGTGTTCGCACCCGCTCAGATGGTCGATGACGATCCCGACACGGCATGGCGCTCTGACGGAGACGTCGCGCCGCACGGCATCGGTGAGACGGTCGACCTGTTTCTGGCGCGGCCTGGCTGGGCCGAGATGCTGCTCATCCGCAACGGCGACCATCTCGACGCCGATGCGTACGCCGCGACGGCACGTGCGCACCGGGTGCTGGTGACCTTCGACGGTGACGTGAGCTACGTGCTGAACCTTCTCGACCAGGGCCGTGACGTCCAGGCCATTGAGCTTCCCCAGCCGATCCTCACCACGTCCATCCGCCTCGAGATTCTCGAGGTGTTCCCGGGCGCGAGTAGTCAGGACCTGGCGATCTCGGATCTCGAGGTGCGCGGCCGCGTCGCGATCGGCGACGATGTCGACCTTGCGTTCGAGCGAGCGCAACGCTCCCCGGCTGCGAACGGCTGACGCGTCAGGAAAGCTCTGGAGCCGCACAGGGCCCTTCCGGGTTCAGCCTTCGTAGGCGAACAGCGTCACGGTCTCTCCGGCGCGCCGCACCGCACCGGGTCCGGGATCCTGGTCGAACACGCGGCCAGGGTTGAGAAACGCACCGATTCCGCCGCGCCGTTCGACGTCGACGACGAGGCCGAGGGCATCGAGTTGCGCGGTCGCGTCGCTGACGTTCTCGCCACGGACGGACGGGACCTCCACCTCGGGGGGTCCGTCGGAGACGACGACCTCGACGGTGCCGCCACGTTCGAGTTCGACACCGGGCTCGGGAGACTGGCCGATGACCGTGTTCTCAGCCGCGAGGGATTCGCGTCGCTCGCCAACGGAAAGTGACAGTCCGGCATCGGCCAGCTTCTGGTCCGCTTCGTCGAGCGACAGCCCGTCGAGGTCGGGTACCTCGACCGGGGGCGGCCCCCGACTCAAGACGATGCCGACGGTCGTTCCTTCGTCGACGACGCTGCCGGCTTCGGGCCGCATCGCAACGACCATGCCCTCCGGTACCTCGTCGTCGTAGGACTGTGTGACGTCGACATCCAGGCCGACGTCGACCAGCCACTGGCGTGCAGCTTCTTCGCTCTGGCCGAACAACTCGACGAGTTCGATCTGTCGCGGTCCCGCCGAAAGGACGAGCAGCACCCGGCTGCCGTAGCGTGCTGAACCCTGGGGATCCTGTTCGACGACGTGCCCGACGGGAATCTCGGCGTGATGCGCAGGTTCGTCAGCCACGGTGGCTTCGAACCCTGCTGCGCTCAATGCCGCGACGGCATCCTGTTCGGTCGCACCGATGACCGCTGGCACGTCGAGCACCGGTGCGACGACCCGGTCCCAAAGCAGGTAGCCGCCCGCTGCCGATCCTCCGACGAGCAGGAGAACGGCCAGCAGCAGGCGCCAGCGTCGGCGGTGCGGACGGGCCGCGACCTGCTCGTCCGTGTCGTCCTCGTCGCCCGCGCGGGAACGCTCGTGCAAAAGCGACGTCGGCTCGTCGCGTTCGGCGTCGGTGTGCCCGTCAGAGGCCTCGTCCGCTCGGGCGTTGGCGAGGTCGCCCTGCACAGGTGCGCCGCCAGGCATGCGCAACACCGTGGTGGCCGGCTCGACCGACGTGACGAGAGCGTCAATGCCCGAAGCATCAGGCACGGCGTTGGTCAAGGCGCGAGCGAAATCCAGGGCGTCGTGGTATCGGTGCGCGGCGTCCGGCGCGGTGGCCCAGGCGACGACTTCATCGAGTGCCGGATCGAGGTCGTCGACCGACGCCGAAGGCGGGGGAACCGACGCGGCGACGTGCGCCATAGCAGTCGCATATGGCGAATCGCCCTCGTGGGGTGGGCGGCCGGTCAGGCACTCGTAGAGCACGATGCCGAGCCCGTAGACATCGGCTCGAGGGTCGAGGCGTTCGCCGCGAACGGCTTCGGGCGCCAGGTAGTGCGGCGAACCGACGAGCACGTCGGTGCCGAAGGTGTTCGATGAACTCGCCACTGCGCGTGCGAGGCCGAAATCCGTGATGCGCACCGTGCCGTCGTCGCCGAGAAGCAGGTTCTCGGGCTTGACGTCACGGTGGACGAGTTCGAGGCGATGCGCCGCGCCGAGTCCGCGCGCGGCCGGGACGAGCACGCCGGCGGCTTCGCGGGCGTCGAGGCGCCCGCGTGCCTGCAGGACGCTGCGCAGCGTCGGGCCTTCGACGAGTTGCAGGACGAGGAAGGCGCCTTGTGGGGTTTCCCCCCAGTCGTAGACGGCGACGACGTTGGGGTGGGTCAACCCCGCCGCTGCGCGTGCTTCGCGTCGGAATCGCTCGAGAAACGTCGCGTCACGTGCGAGATGGGCGTGGAGCAGCTTGACGGCAACGGTGCGGTCGAGCACTTCGTCGTGTGCGCGATGCACCGTCGCCATGCCGCCACGGCCGACTTCATCGAGCAGCACGTAGCGGCCCCCGACGCGGGCGGGCGCGATGGTCGGACTTGGTGGCTCGAACACGTCGCTGATCGTACGACAGCAGGCCTCGCGCGTCGGTCAGGCACGACCGGGTGTCAGCTCAGGCGGTCGATGCGCGTCTGCAGCACCTCGTAGCGGATCTCGAGGTCGGCGATCTGGCCTCGCAATGCCTCGATGCTGTCGCGAATGTCGGCGAGCGAGGACCGTAGGTCCTGTTCGAGATCCTCGAGGCGGGGTGCGAAAGCGAGGCGCGCGTCACGCTCGTCTGCGAGCAGATCCTCGAGTTCGTCGAGCCTGCGATCAAGCGCCGCGATTCCCTCGGCCCCGTCTGTTGTCGCCCGGGTTTCCAGGGCCTCGACACGTTGGCGCAGTTCCAGCTGGGTCTCGCGGGATTCGTTGAGCGCGGCACGCAACTCATCGAGCATCTCGTCTGACGCCGGGTCGGACGCCGGGGCGCACGCGAGCGCGATCGCGACCACTACGCTCGCGACGACCGCGTGCGTCAGGCGCGAAGAAGTGCGTCGGAGGCGTGGCGGGACCATGTGCCCAGCGTACGGTGGACGGATCGTCAGGTGTCGGACGCAGGTACACCTTTCGAGCGTGACCTCGCCGCGCTCGGTTTTCAGCTGGCCGGATCGTCGCGGCGAGGCCGCACCTGGATGCTCGCATCGAACCGTCACCTGACGTTCAGCGTGCACTTGGATGCCGAGGGCGACTCGGTGATCCTCAGCTGGGTGTTCGGGCTCGGTGAGTACGTCGAGGAGCGTGGTTGGCGCCTGAGCGTCACTGACACGTCGACCGCCGAGTTGTATCCACAGCACGACGTGCGCATCCCGGCCGACGCCGAGGCCGTGCGTGGTGAGATCGCACGCGTACGCCAGGGTCTGCGCCTCGATCTGGGCGCACACGAGCTGTAGAGGACCGATGGATCACGACCGGGATGCGGCGAGCGTCGTCGACTTCGCACGCACTGCACGGCGCCTGCGTGCCGTCGGGATCGTGCTCGTCGCTGCGGCGATCGCGCTGTGGCCGGTCGTTGGTTCGCTGCGGGGGACTGGGGTGAGCGTCAGCCTGTTGGGCGAGCTGGTCGGTTGGGCCGTGCTCGTGGCGGTAGCGCTGGAGGTCGTCATCGTGGCAGGCACGGCGCTCGCCGGCATGCTGCGTGCAGGGTCACGTGGTGACCGGCTCGCGGGTCCGGACGTCTCCCTCGTCCCGCCGCAGCTCGCACGTCGCAGACGTCGTCGGCGCGGTGACTGAGATTCGCGTCGCGCAGTACCCGTCGACCAGCGCCCGGGCTGCTGGCGGCGTCAGAGGCTCGCGAGCGCTGCCTCGAGCTCGTCGACGTCGAGCACGTTGTCCCAACGGGCGGTGATCACTCCGTCGGCGTCGACGACGAACACCCAGGGTTCGTTGCCGCCCACGTCGGTCTGGATCCATGCTGCTGCGGCGTCGGTCAACTGCTGCTCGTCGAAGTCGTGCCAGACCTCGACGTGGACGAACGCGGCACGGTCGTCGTGTGCATGGGCGAGATCGGCCACGACCTCGGTGATTGGTCCGCAGAAGCGGCTGACGCAGTAGACGGGCGTCGTGATTGCGACGACGACGGGTCGACGCTCCGCGATCGCGTCGGGGATGCGCGTGTCGTGCAGATGAGGGTCGGGGACCTCGGCTCCGTCCTGTGCGCGCGAGTCGACGGCGTGCGCTGGAGCATCACCCGCTTCAACGTCGGCGATGGTCAGGTTCGGTGTTCGGGGCGCGGGGTCGCCGACGGTCGGCACCAGCGGTTCGGGCTGCACTTCGAACAGCGCCGTCCCCGAACGTTCGCTGCCGTCCTCGAGCGTGGCGCTGACCTGCAGCACCCACGTGCCCGGTTCATCGAGATCGACGTTGGCTGCGTAGACGCCTGAGCCGGCCTCGCCATCGAGGAAGCGTGGCTGCTCAGCCGATCCTTCGGGTTCGGCCCCCGGGACCGCGAGCCACGAGGCCGTGGCCCGCTGAGTGAGCGCGACCTGCTGGGGATCGTCTCCCACCGGGCCGAGCTCGAAGGTGACCTGCCCGAATGCGAGCAGTGACCGGTCGGGCGCGAACACTCCGGCGAGCAGGCGCACGTCATCGCCCACACTGACGTCGAAGCTGGCGGGGGCGACTGCGAGCGCTTCGTCGTCGGCTCCCGCGCTGCTGTCAGGCTGCGCGCAGGCGGTCGCGAGCAACATGACCGCGAGCACCAGTGGGCGGTGGGAGGCTGGACGGGTTCGTACATGCACGATGGATGGCTCTCCGTCAGGTGGACTCTCGCAGGTCCAGCGGCCGATGGGTCGACGTGGCACGACGGCCGTCGATGCCTGACATCGTTCATGTCGATGCCCGACATGAACGAGGGTACGGACCCAAAGCCTTGCCATCATGTGGCAGCCTGTGCGTATGGAGCATGAGCACAGGGACGACGGCAGACGCAGATGGTCCCTTCTCGCGTGGGTCTGCGCGGTCGCTGTGCTGGGCGGATGTGCGGACGCGTCGGCGGACGACGACGGCCCACCCGCTCCGATCGTGCGCGTGGCGTCGGGACCTGACCAGGAAACCGAACTGCTTGCGCACATCGCCGGTGCACTGCTCGCTCAGGGCGGCTTCGCACCCGAACTCGAGACGTTCGCCGATCGGCGTGACACCCGTCAGGCACTCGAACTCGGCGCGATCGACGTCGCGATCGGCTACAGCGGTGAGGCGTGGTTGGAGACGATGGGGCGAGCCGACCCGCCGGGAGATCCAGAGCGCAGCTTCCGCGAGGTGCGCGAACACGACGCGCAGGCGGGCAACATCTGGTTGTCGCCGCGCTTCGCGGACGGGCCTGCGACGCCGCCAGCGAACGCGACCTTCGCGTTCGTCGTCCAGGGTCCACCCGCCGTCGACGCCGACCTCACGTCGATGTCGCAGCTCGCGTCACGGTTGTCGGCGCAACCCGAGGCGTTGGTGTGCGTCGACCGCGAATTCGCCTCCAGGCCGGACGGTCTCCCTGCGGTGTTGTCGGCCTACAGCGTGCGAAGTGACCGCCCGTTCCTCGCTGCCGATCCCGACGCGGCGGTGCTGGGCGTCCTCGCGGGCGACTGTCTCGCGGGTCTCACGACTGCGACCGACGGCGATGTGTGGCGCGCAGGCCTGCGTCCGCTGCACGACGACCTGCGGGTGTTCCCCGCGTTCGTGCCTGCGATCGTGGTCCGCGACGACGTCCTGGATCGTCATCCAACCGTTCGCAGCGCGCTCAGCCCGCTGGGAGCGCACATGACCACACCGTCACTCGGCCAATGGAATGCCCGGGTGCGCGCCGGCGAGCCGGTCGCCGACGTCGCGGCCGACGTCGCACAGGAACTGCTCCGCGCCTCGGGACGCGACGTCGATGACGACGTCGGGCCCTGAGGTCATGGCCCGGTCGTGCGGTCGGTGGTCGAGTGCCCGCGCACGATCATCGCTGGCGGCGCCGATCGAGAGGTCACAGGCGGCAGGCGAGGATGTCGGTGACCAGGATCCCGCGGGCGCCGATGGACCACAGCTCGTCCATGATCCGGTTGGTGTCCGGACGTTCGATCATCGCGCGCACCGCGACCCATCCCTTGTCGTGCAGCGGGCTGACCGTCGGTGACTCGATGCCGGGCGTGAGCTCGCATGCCCGCTCGACGAGTTCGACGCGGATGTCGTAGTCGATCATGACGTAGCGGCGTGCGATGACCACACCCGTCAGGCGTCTCGCGAGTTGTTCGACGCGCTGATCGGTGTCTGCGCCTTCGCGACGCACGAGGACTGCTTCCGAGTGCAGGACGGGGTCGCCGACGACCTCGAGGCCGGCTTGGCGCAGGGTGGTGCCCGTGGACACGACGTCGGCGATCACGTCGGCGACGTTGAGGCGCACCGCAGTCTCGACGGCCCCGTCGAGCTTGATGACCTCTGCGGTTATGCCGCGCTGGGCGAGGTCACGTCCGACGAGTGTGGCGTAGGACGTGGCGATGCGTTTGCCCGCGAAGTCCTCGATGGTGCCTGCGGTACCCGGCACGGCGGCGTAGCGGAACGTCGATGTCCCGAAGCCGAGCCCAAGCGTCTCCTCGGCGCCCGTGTCGGCGTCGAGCAGCAGATCACGCCCGGTGATGCCCACGTCGAGACGCCCGGTCCCAACATAAGTCGCGATGTCGCGTGGTCGCAGGAAGAAGAACTCGGTCTCGTTGTCGGGGTCGACCAGGACGAGTTCGCGATCGTCGTGGCGCTGGCGGTAGCCGGCCTCGCGCAGCATGGTCGATGCGGGAGCGGCGAGCGCTCCCTTGTTCGGGACGGCGACACGGAGCATGGCTTCCTCGGATCCGATGGTCGTGCGGTTGCGCGTGGCACCTGGCGGTAGCAGCCTGGCGGCGTCGCGTCCCACACGGGCGCGGCCCGTGGTGCGCGTGCGGCGCGCCACGGTGCACGGTCGTTCACAGGTGAGCGTAGACGTCGTCGAGGTCGAGCCCTCGCGCGAGCATCAGCACTTGGGCGTGGTACAGCAGTTGGGAGATCTCTTCGGCGGCACGATCCTTGGACTCGTGCTCGGCGGCCATCCACGCTTCGGCGGCTTCCTCGACGAGTTTCTTGCCGATCTCGTGCACGCCGGCCTCGAGTGCTGCGACCGTGGCCGAACCCTCAGGCCGCGTCCGTGCCTTCGCCGTGAGTTCGTCGAACAGTGACTCGAAGGTCTTCACGCCGTCGCTCCACCTCGTCTGCCCGTCAGCCCCGAGCCCATCGGGCTCGGGCTCCGCTTGGCGGAACCGCATCGTATGCCAGTCGCCTGGACGTTCCGCCGGGTCGCCCCGTAGCCTCGCCATGCTCACCTCCCGACCCGGTTCGGGACCGATCTGACACCAGGAGTGATCGTGGCCGACCGCGTGGACGACGAGAACGCCCAGCCAAGCGAAGAGGAGGTACGTGCCTACCTCGAGCAGTTGCGCAACGCCCCCGTCGACCAGGTGCTCGCTGAGGTCTGTTCGGCGCTCGTCAGCGCTGCGCAGGTCAAGCTCGGCCGTTCAGACGGTCGCCTGCTCATCGATGTGGTGGATGCGGTGACCGCGCAGATGCGCGGCCGTGTCGACGAAGAACTTCTCCGACAACTCGACGAGGCCCTGACCCAGTTGCGCATGGCGCAGGTCGACGCCGAACGTCACGCCGGTGACACGCCCGAAAGCGGCGACGCGTCAGCCGCCGATCAGGCCGCCAGCGACCCGCAGCCGTCGCCGGGTCCTTCGTCGGACGACCAGGGTGCGGGCGGATCCGCCAAGAGGCTCTGGACACCCGGAGCCTGACCCTGCTGGCGACACAGCCGCATCCCACGCTGGCTGGGCGCCAGGGTGCTACCCTGTGCGCCGCGTCCGCTGTCTGCGCGCGACAGCCGGGTTCCGGTTGGGCGTGTGACCAGCGGAGACAACTTGACACAAGTGGATGTGCCGTCGCGTGACGCCGCATCCCACCCGGCGGGCCTCGCCTTCCCGGGTCACCACCGGCTCCCGCCCTTGCGGCGGCGGTGCTGTCCCGTGCGGCGACCCTGAGGGTCGCCGTTGTGATTTTGTGGCATGACATGCGCGTCGCCACGATCCGACTGCGGTGATAGCCGGCCCAACGTTTCGACCAGGAGGCAGGAGCATCGACGAACAGCGTCGTCTGAACGCCGACATCAAGGTTCCACGCGTCAGGCTCGTTGACGCCGACGGGACGCAGGTCGGGGTCGTCGCGCTCGCTCAAGCGCTCCGACGAGCCCGCGAGCAGGACCTCGACCTCGTCGAGGTAGCACCCCAGGCTGATCCGCCGGTGTGCCGGATCATGGACTGGGGAAAGGCGAAGTACGAGCAGGAGCAGAAACAGAAGGAGGCCCGCCGGCGCCAGAGCCAGATCTCCGTGAAAGAGATCAAGATGCGGCCGAAGATCTCGGACAACGACTACGGCACGAAATCGGGTCACGTGAGGCGATTCCTCAACGACGGCGCGAAGGTCCGTGCCTCGATCATGTTCCGAGGTCGCGAGATGAGCCACACGGAACTGGGTCTGCGCCTGCTCGACCGTCTCGCAGAGGACATGAGCGATGTCGCGACCATCGAGGCGACGCCGAAGGTCGACGGGCGCAACATGGTGATGGTGCTCGCGCCGACGAAGCAGCGTGCCGTGCGTGACTCCGATCCAGCACCCGACGACGCATTCACCGAACCGGTGTCCACGGACGCCGAGTCGCCGGCGGAGTCCGACACGTAGACAGCGTCGCCCGCCCGAACAAGACGACGTCCCGACCCAGCAGTGCGACGCCCCAGAGCGGGGCGGTCAGCGGGCGCATGCCCGCACTCCGAAAAGGCCAGCGACATGCCGAAGCAGAAGACCCACAGTGGGACCAAGAAGCGATTCCGCGTGACGCGCAACGGCAAGGTCCTTGCGCGTCAGAAGAACCGCAGCCACCTGCTGGAGAAGAAGAGTTCCCGTCGCAAGCGGCGGCTGGCCGGTGACACGGTCATCGCGGCTCCCGACGCGAAGAAGGTCAAGCGCCTCCTCAATCAGTAGTGGCGCGGTACCGAACACGATTACGAGGAGGGCGACATGGCAAGGGTCAAGCGAGGCGTGCACGCGAAGAAGAGCCACCGGGCGGTCCTCGACCGCGCAAAGGGGTTCCGCGGCGCGCGCAGCCGGCGGTTCAAGGTTGCCAAAGAAGCAGTCCAGCACGCCGAGCGGTACGCGTACCGCGACCGTCGCGCGCGCAAAGGCGACATGCGACGCCTGTGGATCGCGCGGATCAACGCGGCTGCCCGGCAGGAAGGGCTGTCCTACAGCCGTCTCATGCACGGACTGCGACTCGCTGAGGTCGAGGTCGACCGCAAGCAGCTCGCGGATCTCGCCGTTCGTGACGAGCCAGCGTTCCGCGCACTGGTCGGTGTCGCGCGCCAAGCGCTCGATGCTGAGGCTGCCTGATCCAGCAGGCTCGCCCGATCGCGAGGAGCCCGGGTGGCGATCGTCACCTCGACACGTAACGCCACCGCACAACACGCGGCGGCACTGAAGCAGCGCAAACACCGGCGCCGCACAGGGCTGCATCTCGCCGAAGGTCCGCACGCCGTCGATGCCGCCTTGGCCGCCGGACGCGTCGAACGACTGCTTGTGGCACCGCAGTGGCGTGAACGCTACGACGACGCCGGTGTCGAGATCGTCGAGGTGACCGACCACGTTCTTGAGGCCGTCGCCGATGCCGTGACACCGCAGGGGGTCATCGCGGTTGTCGTCTCGACGACCGCTTCGTTGGCGGCAGCACTCGTGCACGGTGGCGCCGTCGTGCTCGACCGTGTCGCCGACCCTGGCAATGTGGGCACCGTCGTGCGTACCGCAGATGCGTTCGGCACCAACTGTGTCGTCACCACGACCGGATGCGCCGACGTGTTCTCGCCCAAGGTGGTGCGTGCGACGGCCGGAGCTCTCTACCGCGTCGACGTGGTGGCCGGCGCTGACGTCGGCGGGATCATCGACGCCGCTGAAGCGGCGCGTCGCGTCACTGTCGGCCTCGCGTCGCACGGCGAGAGCGAGATCGACGAACTCCAGAGTCTCGACGGACCCGTGGTGTTCGTCGGCAGCGAGTCCCATGGCATCGCCGCCGAGATGCTCGAGCGCCTCGACATGCGGGTGCGAATCCGCATGTCGCAACACGCCGAGTCGCTCAACGCCGCCGTCGCGGCAGGCATCGCCCTCCACGAGATGTGGCGTGGCCCCCACGCCGGTGGATGACTCCTCGCCGCCGGTTCCGCGCGGGCGCCATCGGGTTCGCGACGCGCGATGCGTGTGAACACGGCCGTTAGGCTGCCGCTGCGACCAACATTCGCTCGGCGATCTGGAGTGGCGAGTGACCGAGATCGAGCAGCTGCGCCAGCGGGCCCTTGACGCGATCCGCGATGCCAGGGACCTCGAGGAACTCGAGCGTGCACGGGTCGCATACACCGGCAAACGCTCGGACCTTGCAGGCATGCAACGGTCGATGGGGCAACTCAGCGACGACGAGCGCCGTGAACGTGGCCAGGCGATCAATGCGCTGCGGGCCGCGTTCGATGCCGCGTTCGCCACTCGTCACGACGAACTCGCCGGGGCAGCGATGCGCCAGCGGCTGCTCGACGAACGTCTCGATCTGACGATGCCGCCTCGCCGGCTGGCTCCCGGCAGGCCACATTTGCTCACCCAGGTGGAACAGGAGATCGTCGACGTCTTCGTCGGGATGGGCTACCGGGTGGCCGAAGGCCCCGAGGCCGAGGCGGGCGTGTTCAATTTCGACATGCTCAACATCGAGCCACACCATCCGGCCCGGCAGGAGATGGACACGATCTACGTCGAGGGCTACGACGACGTGGTGCTGCGCACCCACACCTCGCCGGTCCAGGCGCGCGTGATGACGTCCGAAGAACCACCGATCGCAGTCGTCGTACCGGGCCGAACCTTTCGCGCCGACACCATCGATGCGACCCACTCGCCGGTGTTCAGTCAGGTGGAAGGGCTCCTCGTCGACGAGGGCGTCACCATGGCGCACCTGCGTGGAACGCTGCTGTCGTTCGCACGGGCGATGTTCGGGGCTGACCGCGAGATCCGTCTGCGGCCGTCGTTCTTCCCTTTCACCGAGCCCAGCTGCGAGGTGGACGTCTCCTACGAAGGCTCGGCCTCCGGATGGCTCGAGGTGCTCGGCGCTGGAATGGTCGACCCCAACGTGTTCGAAGCGTGCGGCGTGGACACCGATCGCTACACCGGATTCGCGTTCGGCGTCGGCATCGAACGCGTGGCGATGCTGCGGCACGGTGTCGGCGACATACGCGAGTTCTTCGACTCCGACGTCCGCTTCCTCTCCCACTTCTAGCGTCACGTGATCGACATGCGCGCATCCGTGTCCGACCCGCGGCGACACCGCGTCTGGAGCCAGCCGTGAAGCTGCCCCTGTCCTGGCTGAAGTCGTTCGTCGACATCGACCTCGACGTCGACGACCTCGTTGATGTGATGAGTATGCGAGGCCTCGAAGTCGAAGCCGTCACGCGTCCCGGTGCGGGGGTTGCAGGCGTGCGAACCGCACGCGTCCTCGAGTTCGGTCCGCATCCGGACGCCGACAAGTTGCGGGTCGTTCGTGTCACGGGTGACGGTGGCGATGGTGAGATCGAGGTTGTGTGCGGTGCGGCGAACTTCGATGTCGGCGACGTGGTCGTGCATGCGCTGCCCGGTGGCGCTGTCCCAGGCATGCAACTGGAGGCACGTGACATCCGGGGCGTGGTGTCCAACGGCATGCTCTGCTCGCCCCGGGAGCTCGAGCTCGGCGACGACCACAGCGGCATCATCGTGCTCGATGACTCGGTGCCGCTGGGGGTCGACCTCGCCGAGCTCGTGCCTGTGGGAGAACCCGTCATCGAGATCGCCGTTCAGGCCGACCGGGGCGATCATCTGAGCATCGCGGGGGTGGCGCGCGATCTCGCCGCCATCCTGGACACGTCGTGGCGCCTTCCGGAGGTTCCCGAGCCGGTCGCCGGGCCGACCGTGGATGTGGACCTGGACACGGCGCGCTGCGCCAGCTTCGCGACGTGGGCGCTCGACGACGTGGTTGTCGGGACCTCGCCGCTGTGGATGCGTCAGCGCCTCGCACAGTGCGGGGTCCGCTCGATCGACGTGGTCGTCGACGTCACCAACTACGTCATGCTGGAACTCGGCCAGCCGTTGCACGCCTTCGATCTCGCGTGCATCGAGGGGGGCCGGCTGCGTGTTCGTGAGGCGCGCGGTGGGGAGCGGTTGACCACGCTCGACGACGTCGACCGTGAGCTCGCCGCGGGCGACCTCGTGATCGACGACGACGCCCATCCGGTCAGTCTCGCCGGCGTGATGGGTGGGCGCGACTCGGAGGTCAGCGCCACGACCAGCAGTGTGCTGATCGAAGCGGCGGTGTGGGATCCACTGGCTATCCGCGCCACGTCGCGTCGGCTCGGCCTGGTCAGTGAGGCAAGCATTCGTTTCGAGCGCAGGGTCGATCCGGGAGGGGCCGAGCGTGCGGCGGCGCGTGCCGCCGACCTGTTGATCGAACTCGCGGGCGCGACCGCACGAGGAACCGGCCTGGCGTTTCCGGAATCGCCGCCGAGGTGGGCGACGCAATCCACGTTGGACCTCGATCCAGGACGGGTGCGCGCGCTGCTCGGGATCGGGGATCTCGACGATGTCGCACAGCAACGCCTGCTCGAGCGTTCCGGATGCGTCGTCGAGCAGCACGACGGCACGTTGAGGGTCACGACTCCCACGTGGCGTGGCGACCTGGGTCGTGCGGCAGACCTCGTGGAGGAAGCCGCTCGTCTGCACGGTTACGAAGCGATCCCCGCACGGCTTCCCGACGTTCGCACACGCGGTGGACTCTCACCGACGCAGCGGCTCGAACGTGACGTCCGTGAAGCGGTTTCGGCCGCCGGTTTCCACGAAGCGCAGACACGGCCGTTCGTCGGTCAACGTGTCCAGTGCGGGGTCGTGCCGACCGACGGTCGTGTGCTGCTTGCGAACCCGCTTGCACAGGACGCGGCTGCGATGCGACCCACGCTGCTCGAGGGACTTCTCGTTGCCGTGCGCCACAACGTCGGGCAGGGACGTCCGGGAACCGCGCTCGCCGAGTTCGGCCGAATCTTCCGGCCGGCCGGCGATCCGCTGGGTGAGCACCTCGACCGGATCGCCCATGACTGGCGCTGGCTGGGGCCCGAAGGGGAGGCGCTGCCGGTGCAGCCCCGTGCCGTCGGCCTGGTCGCACAGGGCGTGGTGTCCGGCGACGGCTGGCTTGATCTCGATCGTGGATGGTCGGTGTACGACCTTCTCGCGGTCATCGACGAGATCGTGCGGCGCCTCACGCCCGGCCGGGCAACGCAAGGCCTGCAGCGCGAAGCCGTCGAGCGTGAAGGATTCCATCCGGGTCGCACGGTTCGGCTGCTGCTCGACGGTGTCGAGATCGGTGTCGTCGGACAGTTGCATCCCGAGGTCGCCGACGAACGTGACCTGCCCGAGCCGGTCGTTCTCGGCGAACTGCTGCTCGAAGCCCTGCTCGCTCGCGTTCCCAACGCAGGACACGCCCCCGTTGCGGCGCCACGTCTCGTTCGTCATCCGGCGATGACGGTCGATGTCGCGCTCGTCGCACCCGACGACGTCAGCTACGCCACGCTCGAACAGATCGTGATCGCCGGGGCCGGAGACCTGCTCGACGGGTGGTGGCAGTTCGACGAATACCGGGGCGAGCAGGTCGGAGAGGGCAGCCGCAGTGTTGGAATCCGGCTGCGACTGCAGGACCCCGATCGGCAGCTGACCGACAGCGACGGTGAACGCGTCATCGGGCAGATCGCGTCCGCAGCCGAGGAGGTCGGAGCCCGCCTGCGACGCTGAACGACGGGTTCCGACACCACGCCTGCGGACTTGCAGAAATCTGCAAAATGATGCAGACTCTTGCGAGCCCTGGAGGTCGTGGATGGTGTTCGACGTCGGTGTGGTCGGCGCGTCGGGGTACGGCGGTGCTGAATTGCTGCGCCTGCTCGACGGGCATTCCGAGCTGCAGGTCGCCGTTGCCGCCGCGCACCAGCAGGCGGGGACGCCCGTCGAGGACCTCTTTCCGAACCTGCGTGGTGTCGGAACGCTCACAGCCGTCGATCCGGCAGCCCTGGCCGACTTGGACCTGGTGTTTCTCGCGACACCTCACGGTGCGGCGGCCGAACTCGCTGACGACCTGGTCGATCGTGGTACGCGTGTCGTCGATCTCTCGGCCGCGTACCGGCTCTCCGCCAGCGAATTCGCCACCTGGTATGGCGAGTCGCACCCGCGTCCCGAACGGCTGCCTGCCGAACGCGCCGATTCGTCGGGTGACGCGCACGGCGGGAACCGCGCCGTCTACGGGCTCACCGAGTACGCCCGCGAAGAGATCCGCGAGGCGGACCTGGTCGCCAATCCCGGCTGCTATGTGATCACCGCCCTGCTCGGCCTGCTTCCGTTGAGTCCCCTGGTCGACGTGGGCAGCGTCGTCATCGACGGCAAGTCCGGTACGTCGGGCGCGGGGCGCGCAACCCGCGACAGCCTCCATGTATCGCACGTCTCCGGCAGCATCACCGCCTACGGGGTGCCTGGACACCGGCACACCGGCGAGATCGAGCGCTATCTCGCCGTGCACGGCGCTGATGTGGGACCGGTCAGCTTCACCCCCCACCTCGTGCCGATGCCGCGGGGGCTGCTGATCACGGCCTACGCTCAACTCGCCGACGGGTACGTGGCCGACGACGTGCAAACGGCACTGCAGGACGCCTACCGAGACGAGGCGTTCGTCCGCGTCCTCGAACCGGGTGACTTCCCCGTCACCAAGGCCGTCGCGGGCTCCAACGGCTGCCAGATCTCCGCGGTGGTCGACCAGCGGACATCGCGGGTCGTCGTGACCAGCGTGACGGACAACCTGGGCAAGGGTGCGGCCGGCTCAGCGATCCAGAACGCCAACGTGATGCTGGCAATCGACGAAAGCACGGGTCTCAGCGCTGTCGGGGTGTACCCGTGAGCATTGCGTGGGGGCCAGATGACACCAGCGCGTTCCAGCCCGTTGCGGGCGGAGTCACGCTCGCCGACGGTTTCGAAGCAGCCGGCGTGGTCAGCGGCGTCAAGGAATCGGGCAGGCCGGACCTGGCGCTCGTTACGAGCCGTGGCGACACGGTCGCTGCGGTCGTCACGACGACGAACAGGGTCAAGGCACCCGCCTGCACCCTCGCAGCGTCACACGCCGCCGATGGCCGTGCCCATGCGGTGATCGTGAACGCCGGCAACGCCAACGTGTGCACCGAGAACGCCGATCGGGACGCGCGAGCCGTGACCGACGCGGTCGCGTCCGAACTGGACATCGAAGGGCAGGACGTGCTGCCCATGTCGACGGGGGTCATCGGCGTGCCGCTGCCCGTGGACAAGATCATTGCGGCGCTCCCCGCACTCGTGGCCGACCTCGCTGCCGACGGAGGACCGCGCGCCGCCGAGGCGATGCTGACCACCGACACACGTGTGAAACAGGCCGCAGTCAGCGTCACCGACCCGTCGGGTCGCCGCTACGCGGTGGGCGGCATGGCCAAGGGTGTGGGCATGATCGAACCGAACATGGCCACGATGCTCGCCGTCATCACCACCGACGCCGGGGTGTCGCCTGCGACGTTGCGCGATGCGCTCACGATCGCGACCAACAAGACGTTCAACCGCATCACGGTCGATGCCGACATGTCGACCAGCGACACCGTCGTCGTGCTCGCCAACGGCCACGCCTGCCCGGATGCGGACCCCGGAACGCTCACAGCAGCCGTGCACGCCGTATGCGCCGACCTTGCCCGGCAGATCGTCGCAGACGGCGAGGGGGCGTCCCGTGTGGCAGCCGTCCACGTCGGTGGGGCGAACAACGAATCCGACGCCGAGGCGCTCGCCCGGTCGGTCGCGAGGTCGTTGCTCGTCCGCGCGGCGATTCACGGGGCCGACCCGAACTGGGGCCGGATACTGATGGCGCTCGGCAAGGCCGGCGTCTCCTTCGATCCGCGCGAGGTCACGGTGCGTTGCGCGGGCACGACGGTGTGTCGAGCCGGAGTCGGTGTTCCGTTCGACCGTGCAGCGGTCGCTGACGCCATGCGTGCCGACGAGATCACGATCGAGATCGACCTCGGTGGCGGTGACGCGCACGCCACGGTGCTCACCTGCGACCTCAGTCCCGACTACGTGCGGTTCAACGCCGAGTACACGACCTGACAGGACGACGATGAGCATCGAGAAACCCCGCGCACCCGGCGCGGCGCTGCGGCGCGTCACCGAAACGGCGTCGTTGTCCTCCGAGCGTGTCGAGGTTGCGCAGTCGAAAGCTGCTGTGCTGCGGGAAGCCTTGCCCTGGATCACGCGCTTCCACGGCCAGACGGTGGTGATCAAATACGGCGGAAACGCCATGATCGACGACGAGCTCAAGCGCTCCTTCGCAGCGGATGTGGCGCTGCTGCACTTCGTCGGTCTGCGTCCGGTCATCGTGCACGGCGGCGGGCCGCAGATCTCGGAGCTGGCAGAGCAGTTGAGCGTGGAATCGTCGTTCGTCGGCGGACTGCGTGTCACCGACCACGCGATGATGGACGTCGTACGCATGGCACTGCTCGGCACGGTCAACCCCGAGCTCGTCGGGCTGGTCCAGCAGGCCGGAGCGCCGGCTGTGGGCGTGTCGGGGATCGACGCGAACCTGATTCAGGTGCGTCCTGCCCGCGGTCCCGCCGATGAGGACCTCGGGCTCGTCGGCGAGGTGGAGCGGGTCGATACGACCTACCTGGACGAGTTACTTGCCGACGGCTTCCTGCCGGTCGTGGCGACGCTTGGGCGCGACGCGGATGGGGTCGAGCGCAATGTGAATGCTGACCTCGCGGCAGGTGCGATCGCAGCGGCCCTCGAGGCGTCGAAGCTGGTGTATCTCACGGATGTACCGGGCCTGTACCTGGATTTCGGGGACCCCGAGAAGCAGGCGCTGATCAGCGAAGTCGGTGTCGAGCGTCTCGAGAAGATGCTCGCCGATGACGACCTGCATGCCGGCATGCGTCCGAAGGTGCGCTCGATCGTGGAGGCGGTGCGTGGCGGCGTTCCACAGGCGCACATCCTCGACGGCCGTGTCCTCCACGCAGTGCTGATCGAGATCTTCACCGACGAAGGCGTGGGGACCATGGTCACCAGTTCGGTGTCCGGCGCGGTCGACGGAACGAGGAAACGATGACGACTGCGACACGTGACCTGCTCGACCGTGCAGAACAGCGCCTGATGCGTACCTATCCGCCTGCTGAGATCGCGTTCGTGCGAGGGGAGGGAACGACACTCGTCGATGCGGATGGAGCCGAATGGCTCGACTTTCTCGCCGGGGTAGCGGTGGCCGCGCTCGGCCACGCCCATCCCGCAGTCGCGCGGGCGGTGGCCGAGCAGGCCGCAACACTGGTCCACACGTCGAACCTGTTCGTCACGCAGCCCTCCGTTCGCCTCGCGGAGCGGCTGGCGAGCATCACGGGCTGGGACGACGCACGCGTATTCTTCGCCCAGTGCGGTGCGACAGCGAACGAAGCCGCGATCAAGCTCGCTCGCCGGCACGGCAAGAAGATCGCTGACGACAAGGTTCGGTTGGTCACGCTCGACGGGTCGTTCCATGGCCGGACCCTGGCCACCCTCGAGGCGACAGGTCAGCAGGGCAAGCATGAGGCCTTCACGCCCCTCGCCGGCTTCGTCGACCACGTCCCCCACGATGATCCAGACGCGCTCACCGCAGCTGTCGACGCGCGTACCAGTGCGGTCCTCCTCGAGGTGGTGCAGGGGGAGGGTGGCGTGCGTGAACTGGATGCCGACATGCTTCGTGCAGCCCGGCGTGCCTGTGACGCCCACGGCGCGTTGCTGATTTTCGACGAGGTGCAGACCGGCATGGGACGCACCGGACCGTGGTTTGCGTTCCAGGACGCGCCGGTCATCCCCGACGTGATCACCGTCGCGAAGGCGCTGGGCAACGGCCTGCCGATCGGCGCATGCGTCGCGCGGGGTGACGCCGCGCGGGTGTTCGCACCTGGTGATCACGCCACGACGTTCGGCGGCAATCCGGTGACCTGCGCGGCGGCACTCGCGGTGATCGACACGATCGAGGCCGACGACGTGCTCGCGTCCGCATCACAGGCCGGCCAGCGCCTGCGTGACGGACTCGAACACATCGTTGCGTCGCACCCGCACGCCAGTGCGGTGCGTGGGCGGGGACTGCTGCTCGGGCTCGAGATCGCCGATCTGCGTGCGCGCGAGGTCGAGGCGGCGTGCAGAGAGCGCAGGCTGATCGTGAACGCCGTCACGCCCGGCGTCGTGCGGTTCACGCCGCCGCTGACGGTGACCATCGACGAGGTCGATCGCTGTGTCGCGCTCCTCGGCGACGCCATGGAGGTGTTGTCGTGATGCCCCCCCACGTGACGTGCAGCTGCGCCGGCACGACGCGTTCGCCGCGTTATGCCAGGAGAAGGCGGGAGATCCCATGAGTCAGCCCCCCCGGCACTATCTGTCGGTCGACGACCTGCAGGCCGACGAGGTCGAGCATGTGCTCGATCTCGCCGACGAACTGCGCGACGACCGTGCGGCCCGCCGCGTGGCGGCGACCTCGCTCGTTCGTGACGAGCTGGGTGGGCAGACTGTCGCCATGATCTTCGAGAAGCCCTCGACACGCACACGCGTGTCGTTCCAGGTCGCGGTGTCGGAACTCGGCGGCCAGCCACTGCCGTTGTCCTCCTCCGATCTGCAGCTGGGGCGCGGTGAGACGATCGGCGACACGGCTGCTGTGCTGTCTCGCTACGTCCATGGGCTGGTCGTGCGCACGTTCGGTCAGGAACGAATCACCGAACTCGCCGAGGCATCCACGATCCCGGTGATCAACGCGCTCACGGATCGCGAGCATCCCTGCCAGGCCCTGGCCGACCTGCAGACGTTCCGCCAGCACGTCGGCGGATTCGAAGGACGGACACTCACCTACGTCGGGGATGGCAACAACGTGGCCCATTCACTGCTTCTCGCGGGCGCCAAGGTCGGCGTTTCCGTTCGTGTCGTCCACCCCGAGGGGCACGCCCCCGACCCGTCGATCGTCGGACGCTCGCGACAGATCGCTGCCGCCCGCGGAGCGCGGATCGTGGTCACCACCGATGTGGCATCGGGGGTCGCCGGTGCGGATGCGGTCTACACCGATGTGTGGGCATCGATGGGACAGGAGGCAGAAGCGGGACAGCGGGCAGCGACGTTCGCGCCCTACCAGGTCAGCCGTGAGGTCATGGACCTCGCCGACGGTGCGATCTTCCTCCACTGCCTGCCCGCACACCGCGGAGAGGAAGTGACCGCCGAGGTCATCGACGGCCCCTCGTCGGTGGTGTTCGACCAGGCGGAGAACCGGCTACACACCCAGAAGGCGCTGCTCGCCACCATCATGGGTAGGCAGCGCACGTGAACGACAAACGGCGTCGCCTGCAACTGCTGCGGCAGTTGATCGCGGAGCGTGCGCTCGCGTCGCAATCAGAGGTCGTTGACGCGCTGGCCGACATGGGCGTCGAGGTGCACGGAGCAACCGTGAGCCGTGATCTCGCCGAGGTCGGTGCCGTCAAGGTCAGGACGCCGACGGGCCGAGCGGTCTATCGCATTCCGGCGGACGCTGGACCGGGTGACCCGGGCGCGCACCTCGACGAGACGCTGACGCGCTTCGTCACACGCATCTCGGCGAGCGGCAACATCGCGGTGTTGCGAACGCCACCCGCGTGCGCACACCCGGTCGCTTCAGCGGTCGACCTGGCTGACCTCGACGACGTGATCGCCACGATCGCCGGCGACGACACAGTGCTCGTCGTCGCGCGAGAAGGCGTCGCCGGAACCCGCCTCGCCGCTGACTTCGCTGACCGCAGCGGCATCCGACCCACGTGAGCAAGACAATCGCATCGACCACCGCCGTTGAACGCACCATCCACGGTGCCCCATCAAGGAGCCGAGTATGAGCCGACCTCGCATCGTCCTGGCGTATTCAGGAGGTCTGGACACCTCAGTAGCCATTCGCTGGCTGCAGGAACACCGCGACGTCGACGTCGTGGCCTGCGCGGTCGACGTCGGGCAAGGTGGCGACGACTCGTTCGCGGGAGCGAGCGCCGTCGCGCGCGACGATCTCGAGGAGATTCGTCAACGCGCGTTGGACTGCGGGGCGGTCGACGCCGTCGTCGTCGATGCGAGCGAGGAGTTCGCGGACGACTTCATCGCGCCTGCGCTCAAGGCGAATGCCCTGTACATGGGCAAGTACCCGCTGGTTTCTGCGCTGTCACGCCCGTTGATCGTCAAGCACCTGGTTCGGGTCGCCCGGGAGACCGGTGCGGCTGGTGTCGCTCACGGCTGCACCGGAAAGGGAAACGACCAGGTCCGCTTCGAGGTCGGAACGATGTGCCTGGCCCCGGACCTCGAAACGCTCGCGCCGATCCGTGAATGGGGGCTGACACGTGACGCCGCCATCGACTACGCGAACGAACGCGGCATCCCGATCCCGGTGACGAGCAAGTCCTCGCCGTACTCCATCGACGAGAACGCGTGGGGGCGCACCGCCGAGTGCGGGATCCTCGAGGACCCATGGGCGGAGCCGCCTGCTGACGCCTACGGCCGCACCGTCGACGTTGCCGACGCTCCGGACGAGCCCGAAGAGGTCGTCATCGCATTCGAGCACGGCCTGCCGGTCAGTCTCGACGGTCGGCGGCGCGCGCGCGCCGCGCACGTCGCCGCGATCGATCAACGGGGGGGAGCGCACCGCCGCGGCCGCCGCGACAAGATCGAAGACCGTCACGTCGGCATCAAAAGCCGCCCGATATACGAGTGCCCCGCGGCG
>JBJHAX010000006.1:73462-82978 GCA_050480705.1 Nitriliruptoraceae bacterium | reverse complement strand
CCGCCGGCGTCACCTCCGGGCCAGACGCCTCCGCCGCCGGCCTGAGCGCTCGGTGGTCCGGCCCGGGATCTCGACGCCCGGGCCGGCGCCGCATCGCTCTGTGTGTCTTCGTCCGGTCAGCGCGTTCGGCGCGCCCGCGCGCCGACGATGTCGCGGCGTCGTGCCCACAGCACCAGCAGTGCTGGTTGCACGAACAGGCACGCGAGCAGCGCGAAACCGATCATGAGGAAGCTGACCTGCCCGAACTGCACGACGGGCAGCGCTTCGGAGCGGGTGAGCACTGCGAACGCGAGTCCGGTGGTGATCGCCGATCCTGCCAGCGCCGGCCCGGTGTTGCGCAACGTGTCGGTGATGGCCTCATCGGGGTCGAGCCCGAGCGCGCGGTCCTCACGAAATCGGTTGATGAGGTGGATGCCGTACGGCACACCGATGCCGACGGCGATGGAGGCGACGGTCGCCGTCAGGGCGTTGAACGGGATGCCGACGACGCGCATCGAACCGAGCACGAGCACGAGTGCGACGACGCTTGGCACGATGCCGATCAGTCCCAGGCCGACACTACGGGCGGTGAACACCGAAGCCCCGACGAGCAGACTCGCGGCCGCGACGAGGCTGATGAGGATCGCCTGGATCTGCGCAGCCGACAACGACGAGATGATCTCGGCCTCCATCAGCGCGTCGCTGGCGATCGTGACGGTCGCGCCGGCGTCGCGGAGCGCCTCCGCCCTCGACTCGAGCACGGCTGCGAGCTGTTCGGCGGTGTCCTGGCCGCCGGTGGTCGCCACGTTGAGCAGTATCCCGTCGTCGTCGAGGACGTTGGCCAGCTCGTCGGGCATCAGTCGCTCGATGACCGCGATGGCATCGACCCAGGTGTCTGCGTCGCCTGAACGATCGTCGCGCCACCCGATGTCCTCGAGTGCGTGGACGACGTCGAGGAGTTCGATCTCGTCGCTGTCGAGTTCGTCGACGGGATAGCCGTACGAGGCCAGCGTCGCGAGGTCGAGCTCGTCGGCGCGAAGTTGCGCAAGATGCTCGAGATCGTCGTCGCGCATCGTCGCCGGGCGGTCGTCGCGGAACTCGTCGGCGAGTGCTTCGCGAACTGTCCGTGTCAGCTCGGCCGGGTCCATCGTCGCGATGAGGGCGCCGACGGTCGTGCGGCCGGCAGGCAACCGGGGTGCCAGCACGCGCTCGAGGTCGTCGGGCAGGTCGAGTTCGTCCTCGTCGTCGATCATCGATTCGTCGATCGGGTCGGGCAGGTCGACGTCGTCTGCGGCGCGCTGCGGATCCGACCAGCGTTCGATGTCGTCGGCGATTCGGTCGCGGACCCGCTCGCCCTGCTCGGCGAGCATGTCGATGACGAAGAAGGGCGAGACGACGTCGGCGCGGTCACCGACCCGCCGTACCTGCGGTACGTCGACCAGTGCGTCCTCGTAGGCGACCGCGGCCCCGACGGCCCCCGCGTCGGCGATGTCCGCGTCGATCACGACGAAGGTCCGTTCCCCGACGTCGCCCCCGAACTGATCGTCGAGCCGTTCGAGTGTCGAGATGACCGGGTCGCCTGACGGAAGGAAGTCGCGTTCGTTGAACTCGGTGTCGAGGCCGGTCGCGGACACGACACCGATCGTGAGCGCGACGGCGGTCAGCCCGAGGGCGGGCCACGGTGTGCGTGTCGCGGTCGCCACGGCGGTGCGCACCCACCATGGATCGGCGCGCCGGATGCGGCGTGCGGCCGGGTTGCGTGCCGGACGGCTCGTCACGCGACGGTCGATGAGTGTGCGTGTCGCGGGTACCGCTCCGCCGAGCACGATGAACGCTGCGAGGATGCCAACGGCTGCGAGGATGCCGAAGTCACGGATCGGGGGCAGGGGAGTGGCGATGTTGGCGAGGAAGCCGGCGATCGACGCGACCGTGGCCAGCACGAGTGCGAAGCCGACGGTCGTCATCGCGGCGCGCGCAGAGTTCGTCGGATCCTCCCCGCGTGCCCGCTGTTCGCGGTAGCGGGAGGTCAGGTGCACCGAGTAGTCGATGCCGAGCCCCACGAGCAGCACCGGGATCGCAATGCCGACCTGGGTGAAGTCGCCGATCAGGCCGAGGTACTTCGGTCCCAGCAGTGTGCCCGCACCGGCCATCCACACGATCGACGCGAGCAGGCCAACGAAACCGACGAGGACGTCGGCGAACGAACGGAACAGCAACGCGAGCACGAGCAGCACGAGCGCGAGCGAGGTGCCGAGCAGAATCGGCATGTCGCGTTCGAGCGATTCCTCGATGGACTGCTCGATGGCAGCGAACGACACGACACCGGCGCGCAACCCCGGATGGTCGAACGACGACGCGATCTCGCCGACCCGCAGTTCGGCGGCGCGACGCACGTCGTCGTCGACGTCGCGGGTGAAGGCGACCTGGACGAGACCACTGCGTGCGTGGCCCCGGTCACGGTCGAGGTCGCCCGACAGCAGCGGCGCGATGTCGTCGTAGGCGTCGTCGAGAACCGCTTCGATGATGAGTTCGACGGTGGCCGTCGGCATGTCGGCGAGGTCGTCGTCGGCTGCCTCGGCGGCCATCGCAAACGGGAACGCGAAGCTGATGACCGCCGGGCGGCCGGCGCGTTCCTCCCCAAGGCTCGGAGCCACGATCGGGTCGGATTCGATCTGCTCGCCGAACGCGTCGACGGCGACGAGCACGTCCTTGTCGAGGACGTCGCCGCCGGGGCCCGCATCGACGAGGATCTGCACCGAGCCGGCGGAGCCGAACCGGTCGCGGACATCGTCGAGGACATCCGCGATGCCGTCGTCGGGAGCGAAACCTTCGAACCCCGGGTCGACCTCCAGCTCGGCTGCGAATCCGGCGAGCACCACCGTCGCCGTCAACAGAGCCGCGAGCGTGAGCGACGGGACGCGGATGGCGACCCGCGCCATCACGTCGAGCGCGCGGATCACGCTGAGCCACCGGTGGAAGACTCATCGAGTGCTGTTCGAAGGATTCCGCGCAGCAGCAGCGCGACGGTGTCGCTGTCATGGTCGAGTTCGAGATGCGCGGTGACCTGCACGCCGGTGATCAGCGCGATCACTGCGCGTGCGAGACGACGGCGGGTCGGCGTGTCGTCGCCGATGCCGGCGGTTTCGAGCACCTGCGCGGCGAGGTCGGTCGCGTGCTCGAGGAATCTCGTGATGGCTTCGTCCGCACGTTCGTCGTTGTCGCGGATACGCGCGAGTTCGATCAGCAGCAGTGGCTCGACCGGCTGAGATTCGGCGATCAGCCAGCGGGCAGCGGCGTCGATCGCATCGCCCATCGCGGAGAGCGGGTCGTCGCCTGCGGGTGTCGCATGCTGTTCGACACCAGGCAGACGGGGCATCACCTGCTCGTTGAATCGTTCCATGCGTGCGTCACTGATCGCGAGCAGCAGGTCTTCCTTCGAGGAGAAATTCGAATAGAAGGCGCCGCGCGTGTAGCCGGCGCGTTCGGTGATCGCGTCGATCGTGGCACCTTCGAACCCATGCGTTGCAAACAGTTCCGTGGCGGCTTCGACGAGCCGCCGGCGTGTCTGCTGCTGTTGTTCCGCTCGCGTCATGCGCCCGCGCCCGCTCATGCTCGGTCCCCCGGATCGACGGTGGGTGATGTCGTGGTGCCTGCGCTCGTGCTGCGGATCGATGCCAGCAGTCGGATTCCTGCGCGTCGCGTACCGGCGACCGCGGCCGCCGCCGCCACGCCGAAGGCGGCCAGCAGCGGCGTGGAGATCGGATCACGCCGCACGCCGGCGCTCGCGAGCAGCGTTGTCGTGTCGCCTTGCGCCGCAGCGAGCTGTGCGCCGAGCACGGTGATCGCCCGGGTCCGTGAGGCGCGCTGCCCGGCCCGGTCGGCGACGTCGACGACTTCCTGCAGCGCTTCCGGCAGCTCGGCCGTGCCCTCGGCCAACTCTTCGGTGCCATCGGCGAGTTCGCGGGTGCCGTCGGCCAGTTCTTCGGTGCCGTCGGCGAGTTCGTCGGTGGCGTCGGCGAGTTCGCGGGTGCCGTCGGCGAGCTCCTCGGTGCCGTCGGCCAGTTCCTCACCGGCGTCGGCGATCTCCTCGGTCGCCTCAGCGAGCTCCTCGGCAGCATCGGCCAGTTCGTCGAGCACGTCGGCGATCTCGTTGAGCCCGTTGGCAAGCTCGGCTGCGCCGCCGGCGAGCGCGGCGAGTTGAGGATCGCCGAGGAAGCCGTCGAGAACGAAGACGAGCGCACCGGTCTGCTGGACGAGATCCTCGACGAGATCCTCGAGCTGACCACTGAGTGACGTCGCCTGTTCGAGGAGGTCGAGCAGCCCGATGATCGCCGCGTCGCCGGGATCGTCGAGGTCGTCGAGATCGGCGCCGACCTCGTCCTCCAGAAAGGATCGGAGCGTCTGCTCGAGATCGTCCAGCGTGTCGACGAGCGCCGTCGCGACGCCGTCTGCCTGCCCGGCGAGTGCGGCCGTGTCGCTCAACCCGAAGGCCAGGTCGCCGCCTCCATCGCGAAGGACGGAGAGGAAGCCGACAACGCCAGCAACGCCGTCGGCGATACCCGCCGCGCCGTCGGCGATGTCGGGCATCGCTGCGGCGAGCTCACCGATGCCGTCGGCGAACTCCTCGAACCCTTCGGCGAGTTCAGCGAGCCCGTCAGCGAACTCCCGAGTTCCGTCGGCGAGTTCGCGGGTGCCGTCGGCGAGTTCGTCGGTTCCGTCGGCGAGTTCGCGGGTTCCGTCCGCGAGTTCGTCAGTTCCGTCGGCGAGTTCGCGGGTTCCGTCGGCCAGTTCCTCGGTGCCGTCGGCGAGTTCTTCGGTGCCTTCGACGGCGAGTGCGGTGAAGGCGCCCAGAACGGCGAGGCTCGCCGGATCGAGCAATCCGTCGGGGACCTGCAGGTCGGCCTCGTCGTTGAGCGGAGTCACACGGATCGTGACGTTCGGACGTCCCGGGCCGGGCGTCGCATCGACGGCCAGGACACGCTCCGCGGCGGTCACCGGGTCGAAGAGCAGGCCCGCGTAGGTGACGTCGACTCCTCCTGGGTGCGAACGCAGCGCCACACCGGGCCCCGCCGGTCCTTCGACCTGCCAGCCCGGTGGATAGTCGACGACGACCACCACCATCATCGGCACGCTCAGCCGCACACGTTCGACGTCGCGTCCCGTCGGACCGTCGACGTCGATCGTGTGGTCTCGCGCCGTCATGTCACGCACGCGCACCTCGGTGCGCAGGCTTCCGGTCACGCGGCCGATCCGCGCGCCTTCGACCGTGCGACCCTCGTCGTCGCGATGGAGGATCGACACTGCGACCGGCCACGGACCGTCGTCGGCTTCGACGCAGTTGCCGTCGCCCGACAGGACGGCCCGCTGTCCGCTCCGTGCTTCGCCGTCATCGGCCAGCGTGACGTAGGTGACGACCGGGTGATCGCTTGGCGGGCAGCTTGCCGGCGTCGCTGCTGAGGCGGGTACCCAGGCGAGCACGACCAGCACGAGCGCGAGCGCGCTCTGTCGGCGCAACCGGGGGAACATGTCCGTGCCTGATCGTGTCGGGACGCGGTGCGGCATAGCGCCTCCACCGTGCACCTGGTGCGTGGAGATCCGAGGTCTGCGGGCCGCTGCCAATGCAGCGACGATACCGAATTCGGATACATGCGTGTATCTGAACCTTGTGATTGCGGCTCGGCGGAGGTCTGGTCCTGCAGTCGTTGGAGGCGTCGCGTGGGGTTTGGCGGCCCCGTCAGCCAGCCGGTAGTGTTCGACCTTCGGACGTCTCAGTCCCCTGCGGGGCGTTAGCTCAGTCGGCTAGAGCGCTTGCTCGACACGCAAGAGGTCGTAGGTTCGATTCCTACACGCCCCACCGCAGTCCTCCTCCCTGCCGCACATCTGCACCACCCGGAGCGCCACCTCCCCGATCGCCGATACCGGGACCGGCGATCGGGTGGGCGGCACCCATGCGAGGCCCTACGGCGCTGGGTCCGCATCTGTCTCGCCTCGCCACATCCGCCACAACCCCCAACAGCCTGCGGCGATGATCAGCGGTGCGGTCCACATGCCGGGGAAGTAGCCGTAGGGCTCAGGTGTGAACAGCGGGAAGAGGAAGTGCCACACTTCGAGCAGCCCGAATCCGGTGAACAGCGTCCACGCGCCGTAGTGGCCCAGCGGGTGTCCACGGCGCATGAGCAGGGGGCTGAGCATCCACGCGAGGGATGCGACGACCAGGCCGATCGAGAGCGGCGAGACGACTGCGGTCGGTTCCGCCCCGGTGAGATCCTCGATCGCGGTGACGAACCCGGAGATCTCCTCGTCGGTGCGGTGGATCACGTAGGCGCCGAGTGCGACCAGGTAGGGCACCTTGATCGTGCTGAAGCTCGCGTGCTGAGGTCGCGCGAGCCACAGGATCCAGCCGACGAGGAATCCGGTGGAGAACACCACCGCGAGCAGCCAGCCAGCCCACAGGTAGGCGAACGCGATCATCGTGAGGCTGAATGCGCCACCGATCGTGACATCGAGTCCTGATCTGGTGCGGGTCGGGGTCCTTGCCGGTCGCACTGCCTGCGGGTCCATCTGCATTCCTTGACGTCGGGTCGTCCATCGCGGTTGTGTCGGGGTTGGTTGCCGATCGGTACTCCGATCGGCAACGACAGGCAACCTACGAGTCCTGGTGTGATGCAGACACCCGGTGTGCCTCCGGAATTGGTGCGGCCATCCACACCGTGTGCCTCCGAACCGCCCCCTCAGGTCGCGTGCCGTTTCGGGCGCGTGACTCAATCGCTGGCTTCGGTAGGCAGAAAGGCGAGGACCGCCGCGACGCGTCGGCTGATCTCGGGCCGCTCGCTGACCCCGAGCTTGAGGAATATCTGGCTGACATGCTTCTCGACAGCCGATTCGGAGACGAACAGCGTCTGGGCGATACCGCTGTTGTTGCGTCCGCGTGCCATCTCGCGCAGGACGTCCAGCTCGCGCTCCGAAAGGTGGCGCAGCGGTGAGCTGTCCCTGCGCTCGCGCGCCCGTACCAACACCTCGACGATGCGCGGGTCGATCGCGGAGCCGCCTGCCGCGACCGTTCGGATCGCCGCGAGCAGCTCGTCGAGATCCCCGACACGTTCCTTCAGCAGGTAGCCGAGACCGTCGGTCCCGTCCCGGAACAACGCGAGCGCATAGGCGCTGTCGGCGTACTGCGAGAGCACGACCACACCGATCGCGGGGTGCCGCCTGCGGATATCGCGTGCCGCCTCGATCCCGTCGAGGTCGTTGTTGGGCGGCATCCGGATGTCGGTCACGACGACGTCGGGCTGCAGCGCCTCGACAGCTTCGAGGAGGCTGACGGCATCGTCGGCGGTCGCGATCACGTCGAGGTCACCGGCGTCCTCGAGCAGCATCCTCGTGCCTTCGCGCACGAGATAGTTGTCGTCGGCCAGTACCAGGCGCAACTCGTCGCGCTCACGCATCGACGCTCGACCTCCTCGCTGCCGGTGCCTTCACCGGCAGGGTGGCGCGGAGTGTCGTTCCATGAGCAGCCGTGGAGTCCAGCGACAAGCGTCCGCCCAACGACGCAACACGGTCGGTCAGTCCGACGATGCCCGTTCCGTCGTGTGAGGCATGCGAGGAGCCCGCGCCATGGTCGCTCACCTCCACGATGAGCTCTCCGTCATCGATGTCGAGCATGACACGCGCACAGGACGTGCCGGCGTGCTTGATGACGTTCGTCAGCCCCTCGCAGACGACGAAGTAGGCGGCAGCCTCGAGCTGTTCGCCGAACCTGGCCGCCGCGACGTTGGGAGACACGTCGAAATCGACCGACAGTGGCAGGCGGTCGAACTGCGCCTCCAACGCCGCGGCGATGCCGAGGTGGGTCAATACCAGCGGGTGGATCCCTCGGCTCAGTTCACGCACCGTGTCCAGCGTGTCGCGCACGTGATCCTGCAGTGTGGCAAGTGTCTGCTCGGCGGTGTCCGCGTCGCGCTGCAGCTGTCGGCGTGCAAGCCTCAGGCGGGCGAGGGCGACCACGAGGTCCTGCTGCACGCCGTCGTGCAGGTCGCGTTCGATTCGGCGCCGCTCCGACACCTGGGCCTCGACGATTCGAGCACGCGATGCGGCCAGCTCGTCGGCCTGCCGACGAACCTCGGCGAAATTGCGTGCGAGCTGATCGTTGAGTCCGACGTTCACGATGGCCAGTGCCGCCTGTCGGGTGAGGGTCGCGAGCAGCGCTTCGTCGCCGGGCGAGTACTCGCCGCTGCGCTTCGGGCCGCACGCCAGCTCGCCGACGTTCGTGTCGCTGTGTGCCAGCGGAACGATCAGTTGCGCCGTTGGCTCATCGGTGGACGCGACGTCTCCGTGGGTGACGACATATGGGCTGTCCGCATCCGAGTGCAGCGTGACGCGTGCCCAGCGCAGCTCGAGCCCGTCAACCACCGACCCGACGAGCGTCTGCGCGATCCCAGCGGCGTCGTGGGCGTCTTCGAGTGCGTGACCGAGCCTGCGCAGCAGCTCGTCGCCAGCGACAGCAGGCCCGAACACCCATCGGCGCCCGAACGTTTCGACGTGCCGGCGTGCCGGCTCGAACAGCACGATCGCGCCGAGGGTGACCAGAATCGCGACACCCACCGACGCACGCTGCCCAGCGGCCAGCCCGACGAGTCCCGCGATGCCGAGATATGCGGCTGCGATCAGTGTCGACAATCCGCCGAACAGCACCGTGCGGCGGAGCCACAGATCGACTTCGACGATGCGGTGGCGTACCAGCGCGACCAGCATGCTCGCGGTCAACAGCGCGATGCCAGGCACCCAGCCGTTGTACTGGGGAAGGTGACGCACCCTTGCGTCGACGAGTCCGAGCTGTTGCACGAACACGAAGGCGCCCAACAGCAGCAGGAAGACGAGCGAGGCCGTGGCCGGCCACGTCAACTGGCCGCGGACCCGTGGCGAGCCCGATCGCCATCGCGCCAGCAGCGCGAGCGCGCCGATCGTCCAGATCCACGACCGGGCATCGACGAGCGATGCCGCGAGTGGCGCGAATCCGGAAAGTGGAGCGACGAAGGCCGGATTGGGAGCGACGTCGACCGGCCAGGCAACCGCGCCGATCGCGACCTCGGGTCGCGCGAACGCCCACAACAGCGTGACGACGATCGGCAGGATCCACAGGGCACGCACGAGGCGACGTCGCCAGGCGCGGTGAGGCGCGGCGTCGGGGAAGACGACCAGCAGGCAGGCGAGCGCCGTGGCGGTGGCGAGCATGGCTGCGACCTGCACGACGTTGGACACCAGATGCGCATGCGGTCCGGCATCACTGAGCAGCTGAGGCAGTGTGCGTGTCGCCGCGGTGGCGATCGCGAGCCACGAACCCACGGCGACGAGCCAACCGGCGGTCGCATTGTGAGGACGCATCCACAGCGCTGCCACGCCGATCGCGTAGGCGGGCGCCATCGCGCCGACATGCCACAGCCAGATCGCGGTCGCGCTGCCCTCGCCGTCCGACGCCGGGGTGGCCAACGCCAGGACCACGCAGACGCCGCCTGCCACGAGCAGCGCGCGGCTGCGCAT
>JBJHAX010000006.1:16074-73452 GCA_050480705.1 Nitriliruptoraceae bacterium | reverse complement strand
CTGTGCCGCCGAATCGGCGCGGCGAGTTCCCATGGACGGATGCTAACGAAGCGACATCGGCATGGCGGTGGGGACAGCCGCAGTGCGAAGTGCGGTCCTCCCCAACGTGCATCCGCGAAGGGATCTGGTCTGTACGTGGCCGGGTGTCCCACGGAGCACGTACGGTCGCGTCACCGGACGCTCGTCGCCACGTTGTGGTGGGGTCAGGGGCAGGTGCGTCCCCGGAGTGTTGAAAGGGGAAGACCGCCATGGGGATCAATCGAACACGAGGCGTGCTGTACAAGGTCGCGCGCCTGCTCGGCGATGTGAACGCGGTCAAGCGCGGCCGTGTCGGCCGTCGCGTCGGCCGGCGGATCGCCGGTCGGGCAACGGGCCGGGGCCTCGGACGGCTGTTTCGCTGACGGTGATCGTCGCGCGACCGCCGTCGCCGGCCACCGCCGAGTAACGATCCTGATCGAGGAGGACGATGATGGCCCAGCGTGCGCGGATCGAGCCCTCGTCGCGACGTCAGCTGTCCGCATTCCTCTTTCTCACGTTCGCGATCTCGTGGGGTGCAGCGCTGGTGATGCGTCTTGCCGGCATCGAGCTGGGTACGACGCCAAGCGTCGTGCTCGTCGTTGCGACCTTCATGTGGGCGCCGGGCATCGCAGCGGTCATCGTGGCGCGGCGGTCAGGCGTCCCTGTGCGGGCGGCCCTGGGCCTGCGGGTGGGGTCGTTGCGCTGGGTCGCCATTGCCTGGGTCGCGCCCCTGCTACTGGTCGCGGTCACGGTCGGTCTCGGCGTGCTCATGCCGGGCGTGTCCTACACGGCGGATCCGACCACCTACCTCGAAGGGCTCGGGCTGACGGACGAGCAGGTGGCGCAGGCTGCTGCGGCGCTGCGCGACCTGTCTGTGCCGCCGGCCGTGCTGTTCGCAGTCCAGGGGTTGCTCGCGGGACTGACGATCAATGCGCTGGCTGCCCTGGGCGAAGAGCTCGGTTGGCGCGGGCTGATGCTCACCCACCTCGCCCCCCTCGGGTTCTGGCGCGCCTCGGCTTTGACCGGGCTGGTCTGGGGTGTCTGGCACGCACCGATCATCGTCCAGGGTCACAACTTCCCCGACCACCCGGTCGCGGGTGTCGCGGTGATGACGCTTGCGACGATCGCGCTCGCCCCGTTCCTCACCTACGTCACCGTGCGTGCTCGCAGCGTGCTCGCCGCGACGTTCTTCCACGGATCGCTCAACGCCGTCGGTGCGCTCACCCTCGTCTACCTGGCCGGCGCGGGCCCGCTCGTCGTTGCGCCCGTCGGGCTGCTCGGCATCGTCGCGGCGCTGCTGCTGACGGGCGTGTGCCTCGTGCACGACCGCTTCGTCGCCGACACGCCGATCACCACCGGCGCACCACTGCAGCCGTGGCACGACCGACCTGCCACCAACGAGGTCGCAGGCGACTGACGAGCCGGACTGAACCTGCAGTCGTCATGACACGGGTTTGCTTGGCGGCCGTCGCGTGGGAGGATGCCGCTCGGCGAAGGTGCGAAACGATGAGCGAACCCACACACGACACCGCCTCGGGTCGCGTCTGGTACCTACGGACGGGCAGCGACACCGACGGCGCGGTCCATGAGCAGCGTGTCGAGTATCTGCCGGCGTCGCCGGCTCCACCGGCGCATCTGCATCCGGCGCAGGACGAGCACTTCTTCGTCGAATCCGGCGCAATGATCTTCGTCGTCGACGGACAGGCGCGCCGTATCGCCACAGGCGAGGAGATCACGGTGACCCGCGGCACCCCGCATCTGGTCTACAACGCCTCGGACACCCAACCCGCGGTCGTGCGGTGGCAGACCCGACCCGCGCTGCGCACCACAGAGTTCTTCAGCACGGTCGCCGCACTCGGTGACGACGCCGCTCTCCTCGACCGCGCACTGCTCGCCCACGAATACCGTGATGTGTTCCGGCTCGTCGGACCGTCGCGATTCGCCGCTGCGGTCCTCGGGCGCATTGCACGGTTGCTCGGCCGGCGCCTGCCCTGAATCTGCCGCGAGCGCGGGATTGCCGCGTTCGCGGCGTGGATGGGCGAGTCGACGTTGTCGTCGTCGCCCGACCACACTAGGCTGTATCGCATTCAGTCAACTGAGTTGCATTCAGTGGCATTCGTCCACGTACACGAAACGCGCAGTCGCCCGAGCGCGCATCGGAATCGCCCTTGTCACTCGAGATCGCTTCGCCGGAACCGTCCGGAGATCCGTCGTCCACGGACGACGATCTCACGGCGCGTGCCCGCGTTCGCAACGCTGCGATCGCCCGGTTCGCCGACAACGGTGTCGCGGCGACCCGACTCAAGGACATCGCCGCTGACGTGGGCGTGTCGCCACAGTTGATCATCCATCATTTCGGTTCGAAGGACGGGCTGCGCACCGAATGTGACCGCTACGTCGCCAGTGCTATCCGGGAACACAAGATCGCGGCCATGAAGCAGGGTCTCGGCCTGGATGTGTTCGCCGCGCTGCGCACGCTCGATGACGAACCGCCCCTGATGCGCTATCTCGCGCACACCCTGTCTGACGGGACCGAGCATGTCGCCACCCTGATCGACGAGATGGTCGACGACGCGGTCGACTACCTTCGCGAAGGTGTGGGCAGCGGTGTCGTTCGTCCAAGCGACGACCCGCGGGGGCGTGCGGCCGTTCTCGTCATCTGGCAGCTCGGTGCGCTGGTACTCCACGAACACATCGAGCGTCTCGTGGGGGCCGACCTGCTCGCCGGCGCCGAAGGGATGCGCGCCTGGGCGCTTCCCGCAGCACAGATCCTGGCCCAGGGTGTGATCACCGAAGACATGTACGAACGCTGGCGCGAAGCGTTGCTGGCGATGACCAGCGACTCGTGACCGATCGCCGGGCCGCCATGCGGCTCTCGACTGCGGAATAGGACGCACAACCATGCCGTCGCTCAAGCGTCGCACGCTCATCATCAACCTCGTGCTCGTCGGCGTCGTGCTGCTCGGCCTCGCGCTCGCCGCGGGCGCGATCGCCGGCGGCGGACCACGTGAGCTCGCACCGACGACCGCAACCGCTGAACGTGGCACGGTCATCGGAACCGTCGCAGCCGCAGGCGAGGTCGTCTCACCCGGCGACGTCGGCGTGAATTTCGCCGTCGCGGGCACCATCGTCGAGCTGTCGGTCGACGTCGGCCAGCGCGTGGAGCGCGACGAGATCCTCGGACACCTCGACGACACGCCCTACGCCGAGCAGCTCGAAGTCGCCGAAGCCGGCATGCGTGCCGCGAATGCGATCCGCGCCCAACTCCACGAAGGCGCCGGGAATGAACTGCGCCGCCTGCTCGACGTTCAGCGCTCCCAGGCGGAACTGAACCTGCGGCAGTCCGAAGGTGGACTCGCCTTCGCCCGTGAGCATCACGAGGCCGCGCTCGACCTGCTCGACCAGCAGGTGGACAATGCTGAGCGTCAGGAGAACCGCGCCGAGGACTTCTACGAGCGGGTCGACGCAGAGATCGGCTGTGACAGTGTTGATGACGACGATCCTGATGCGCAACGCTGCCTGCAGGCCGATCACCGCTACGAAGACGCACGCGATGCTGCGCGGACGGCCAGGCGCAACCGCGACGAGGCGCGCCTTCGGGCCGACCATGAATTGCAGCAGGCACGTGAACGCGTCGACTCGGCTCGCCTGGCGCTCGACGCGACCCGAGCCGAGATCGCGGTGCAGACCGCATCTCCCGGTCAGGGCGACGCCGCGCAGGCAGACGCTGAAGTCGTGCGGGCACGGGTCCAGCATGCGCAGGCAGAACGTGACCTCGACGACACGGTGTTGCGATCGCCGACCTCCGGCGTGATCGCCGCCCTCAACGTCCGCGTCGGCGAGACCGTCGCAGGCCCCGCCGGTGGGCAGCAGTCCGCGATCGTCATCACCGACACGGGCGAGCGTGAGATCGAGGCGATGTTCTCCGAAGCCGACGCCGCTCAACTCGAGGTCGGCCAACCGGCATCCGTGACGTTCGACGCGCTCCCGGGCTTGAGCGCCAACGGCCACGTGCGGCGCATCGACCCGCTGCCCACGATGACGGGCAACCTGGTGCAGTACGGCGTGCGGATCGAGGTCGACCGAATGCCCGAGGAGGTGCGCATCGGGCAGACCAGCACCGTCGAGGTCGTCGCCGGACAGGCCGACGATGTCGTGTACGTGCCCACCACCGCGTTGACCACGGTTGGCTCACGAACGACGGTGACCGTCTGGGACGGCGAAGAACAGCACGTGCGTGACGTCGTCACGGGTGTTCGCGGCGACCAGCACACCGAGATCGTCTCGGGCGTCGAAGAAGGCGACGAGGTGGTCCTGCCCACCCGGGGCAGCGGACAGCTCCCCGACATCTTCGGCCCCGGCGGCGGCGGTGAGCCCGCGACCGAACCGGCCCGCGGAGCCAACGGTGGCTGAGGCGATGACCGAGGCCGGCGGCGCGGGTGCTGAGCAGCGCCGTGCACGACCTGTCATCGACGTGCGTGACGTCCACAAGGTCTACGGCGAAGGCGCGGCAGAAGTTCGTGCGCTCGACGGTGTCACGCTCACGATCCAGACCGGCGAGTACGTCGCGATCATGGGTGCGTCCGGTTCCGGCAAGTCCACGCTCATGAACGTCGTTGGTTGCCTCGACGTGCCGACGTCGGGCCGCTACCTGCTCGACGGCATCGACGTGTCGAGCCTCAACGACCGCCAGCAGGCGATCGTTCGCAACCGCAAGATCGGGTTCGTCTTCCAGTCGTTCAACCTCGTGTCACGCACGACCGCGCTCGCCAACGTCGAAATGCCGCTCGTGTACGCAGGGCTGTCACGGTCCGAGCGTCGGCGTCGTTCGCTCGCTGCGCTGCGCCAGGTCGGGCTCGCCGACCGCACCGGGCACCGACCGAACGAGCTGTCAGGCGGGCAACAGCAACGGGTCGCCATCGCACGTGCGCTGGTCACCAGCCCGACGCTGATCCTCGCCGACGAGCCGACGGGCAACCTCGACAGCCGGGCAACCGGGGACATCCTGGCGGTCCTCGACCGGTTCCATGAACTTGGTCGGACGATCGTGCTGATCACCCACGAGGACGACGTTGCGGCGCACGCCAGCCGGGTCGTGCGACTGCTCGACGGCAGGGTCGAGTACGACGAGGCGACCGAGAAGGGAACACGCGTGGGAGCGGCGTCGCCATGATGCTGCGCGAGGTGCTGCGGTTCGCCATGCGCGGGCTCGTCGCCAACCGGATGCGCTCGGTGCTCACGATGCTGGGCATCTTCATCGGTGTGTTCGCCGTCGTGCTGCTCACCGCGATCGGCAACGGCGCCGGGCAGGCCATCTCGGCGACGATCAACTCCTTCGGGGCCAACACCGTCACCGTGTTCGTCGACCCCTCCGCCGATCCCGACGACGGCCGGCACGTGCGCCGTCGCGAACTCAGTCTGGCGGACGCGCGCGCGATCGAACAGGCCGACGGCGCCCCGGCGGTCGCACGCGCTGCGCCCGTCATCCAGATGTTCGGTGTCCGAACCGCCTACGGGTTCTCGACGCATTCGATCGAGACGTTCATCGGGGCGACACCGGCCTACCTCGACATCGCCGAGTTCGGCGTCGTCGAAGGGTCCTCGTTCACCGAAGCCGATCTCGACGCGGGCCGCCAGGTCGTGCTGATCGGCCGGACCGTCGCCGACGAGTTGTTCGGCGACGCTGATCCGATCGGCGAGCGCATCCTGGTGGAAGGTGCTCCGTTCACCGTCCTGGGTGTCATCGTCGAGCGCGGCGAGCTCGTCGGCCAGGACATCGACAACCTGGCGTTCGCGCCGCTGACGTCGCTGCAGCAGAGTGTCACCGGCTACGGGCCGGTCGACGGGATCGTCGTGCAGGCGACCGGCCCCGATGAGGTCGATGCGGCCGAAGCGCAGATCGTGGCGATCCTCGACGCCCGCTACGGCATCACCGATCCCGATGACCGCTTCTACGAGATCTTCAACCAGGCGACGTTGCTCGACGCGATCAGCACGATTACCGGGCTCATCTCGGCCATGCTGGCCGCCATCGCCGGCATCTCCCTGCTCGTCGGCGGGGTCGGCATCACCAACATCATGCTCATGACGGTCACCGAACGCACCCGCGAGATCGGCATCCGCAAAGCAATCGGCGCACCCCGCGGTGCAATTCTCGGTCAGTTCCTGCTCGAGGCGACCATGCTCTCGCTGATGGGAGGCGTGCTCGGGGTCGCTGCCGGGATCGCGGCGAGTCAGGTCACGATCGGCGTGTTCAGCCCCGTCGTGATGCCCAGCACCATCGTGCTGGCGTTCGGTGTGACGCTGGCCATCGGCATCTTCTTCGGGGCCCACCCGGCGAACCGTGCCGCGAAGCTGCGCCCGATCGACGCCCTGCGCTACGAATGAGGAGACGATCCGACATGCGAGCACGCCGACACCGTGCGGCTGACCGCGACCAACGCACCTCCGCGACGACCAGCGGCGGGCCTGCCGGTGCGTCGACGGATGCGGGCGACCATGCCGCCGGCGGTGTGGCTGGTGCCAGCGACGATGAGGCGCTGCTCGCGACGCCGCTGGACGACACCGACCTCTCCGACCGTCTGGTCGCCGCGAGCGGTCGAGCACGAGCGCGTTCCACCACGATCCTGGTGATCGTGGCGATCTTCGTGTTCGGTTTCGCGCTGGGTGCGATGACGGGACGGGGCGCGGCGGAGTTCGCCGCACAGATCGAGGCACAGCAGGCAGATGATGAGCCGGCAGTGCACACCATCGACGCCGACCCCGACCTGTTGCGCGGTGTGGTCAGGGCACTCGATGGTGACGAGGCACTCGTCGAGCAGGCCGACGGGACCGTTGTGCGGGTCAGGATCACCGCGACGACGAGTGTCGCGACGGCACACGCGGCCGAGCTGCCCGATCTGCCGCCTGGCACCCCGGTGCGGGTACGTGGCGAGTTCGACGACGTAGGTGTGGTCACGGCGACCGAGTTCGCCGAGTTGCTGCCACGCTGAACGCGAGGGATCACCGGCCGACGTCGGTGGCCCGGCCGGGCCGGTGGTCCCGCCAGGTGCGTCCGAGCTGCCCTTTCGTCGTCGCAGCCAACCCGCAAGGCTGTGCTGCCGGTCGAACATTCGTGTCTCGCGTGCAGCAGCGGTCACGGGCATGCTCCCATCGCCCAGCGACATTCCGGCGGCGTCGGCCGACACCGCCGGGTCCGGGAGGAGTTGTCATGGAGGTCAGTCCCGTTGCGCTTCCCAGAAGGGACCCACGCGCCGTCGATGCCTACGCCCCGTCGGAGATCGCGCGCCGTGTCCGCAGCGCAGGGGTCGAAGACGCAAACCGGGGCATCGTCGCAACGCTGTGGCTGTCGGTCATCGGCGGATCGATGCTCGGTCTGGCCGCTGCCGCGTCGACCGCGGCGATGGCCGGATCGGATGCCGGCTTCGGGCCGACCCGCGTCATCGGCGGCATCGTGTTCGCGCTGGGTCTGGCGCTGGTCATGACCGGTGGCGGCGAGCTGTTCACCTCGAACAACCTGATCGCGATGGCGTGGGCGTCCGGGCGGGTGCGCACCTGGCCGGTCGTGGTCAACTGGGTCGTCGTCTACGCCGGCAACATCGTCGGTGCCGCAAGCATCGCCGCGCTGCTCGTCATCGGCGGGGCCTATGGCGCAGGAGACGGGCTGTTCGCGGCCCAGGCGCTGGAGACCGCAGTCGCGAAATCGTCGCGGACGTTCGTCCAGGACGTCGCACTCGGTGTGGTCGGCAACACCCTGGTCTGCCTGGCGGTGTGGGCCTGCTTCAGTGCGCGCACCACGACCGACCGCATGCTTGCGTGCCTGTTGCCGATGATCGCGCTGGTGGTCCTCAACGCCGACCACGTCGTCGCCAACATCCACTACTTCGCAGCAGGCATGGCGCTGCGGTTCGACCCGGACGCTGTCGCAGCCGCCGGCCTCGACGCGGCCGCGCTCGCCGAGGTCGCTCCCGCAGGAGTCGTCGCGAACCTCGCCGGTGTCACCCTGGGCAACATCATCGGAGGCTCGGTGCTCGTCGCTGCCGTCTACTGGTTCGTCTATCTGCGGGGCGCCGATGATGAACGGGAGGATGTCGCCGATGCCACATGACCTCTCGGTCCACCAGGCCTGGCACGCCGCCGACGTCGCCGATGTCGTCGCGGAACTCGACACCGACCTCGAGCACGGCCTGTCGAGCGAACAGGCGCAGGAACGACTGCGTATCCACGGACCGAACGAACTCGCACGCGACGAACCGCGCAGCTGGTTCGCGATTCTGCTCGCCCAGTTCACCAGCCCGCTCATCACCATCCTGCTGGTCGCGCTCGTCGTGACGCTGCTGATCGACGAGTACGCAGACGCGGGCGTCATCGCCGCCGTGCTGGTGATCAACGCCACGATTGGTTTCGTGCAGGAGCGGCGCGCGGAGATGTCCGTCCATGCGCTCATGGAGCTGGCCGCGCCGCAGTCGAGCGTCGTGCGTGACGACACCGAGCGCGACCTTGAGGCAAGGGCGCTGGTCCCCGGCGATGTCGTGCTGCTGACTTCCGGCACGCGGGTGCCGGCCGACCTGCGTCTCGCCCAGGCGGTCACGCTCGACGTCGATGAGTCGCTGTTGACCGGCGAGAGCACTCCGGTGCGCAAGTCGACGCATCCGCTCGACCATGATCTGCTCGCCGCCGACCGCACCAACATCGCATTCATGGGCAGCGTCGTGGCCAGCGGACGCGGCGTCGGCGTCGTCGTCGCCACCGCCGGAGCGACCCAGCTCGGCGGAATCGCCGAGAGCATCCGCCAGCAGGAACGTCCCGAAACGCCGTTGCAGGCGCGCATGCGCCGGTTTGCCAATGTGATCGCTGCGGCCGTCGTCGCCTCGACCGTCGTCGCTTTCTTCCTGGGGCTCGCACTGGGTGGCCGCGCCGACGAGATGTTTCTCACCGCGGTCGCCCTGGCGGTGGCCGTGGTCCCCGAGGGTCTTCCCGTCGCCCTCACGGTCGCGCTGGCGCTGGGCGTGCGCCGCATGGCGCAACGCCGGGCGATCATCCGGTCACTGCCCGCCGTGGAGACCCTGGGCAGCACCGACGTGATCGGCTCGGACAAGACCGGCACGCTGACCGCCAACCGGATGACGGTCATCGACGCATGGACACCGGCGGGTTGGGCCCGGTTCGCGACGCAGATCGACGATGAACGCGCCTACGCGGACGCGTCCGACGTCGTGCGCGACGACCCCGAAGGGCCGCTGCACGCGGCGCTGCTATCCGCGGTGCTTGCCAATGAGGCATCGCTGCGTGTCGAGGACGACGAGATCGTCGACAGGCGTGGCGACCCGACCGAAACGGCGCTGCTCGAAGCCGCACATGTGGTCGGCATGAAGCCGATGCGTGCCCGGCGGGTGGCGACGATCCTGGCCAGCGTCCCGTTCGAATCGTCGCTTCGGTACGCACTGAGCGTCGTGGATGAAGACGGTCCCGTGCTGCGCCTGAAGGGCGCGCCGGAACGTGTCGTCGAACTCTGCGACCAGATGCGCGGATCCGATGCTGTCGAGCGGCTCGACACCGACGAGGTGATGCAGGCCGCCGAACAGCTCGCTTCACGGGGCCTGCGTGTGCTGGCCACGGCCGAGGTGCGCCTGGACGTCGCGGCCGACAAGATCGACCCCGAACGTCCCCCGACGCCAGCTGGACTTGTGCTCACCGGGCTGCTGGGCCTGCAGGATCCACCGCGTGAAGGTGTCGTCGAGGCCGTGAAACGCTGTCGCAGCGCCGGCATTCGTGTGGTGATGATCACCGGCGACCATGCGGCAACGGCACGCGCCATCGCCGCCGAGGTCGGCATCGACGAGCGCGGCGGCCGCGTGTTGACCGGCAACGATCTCGAACGCATCGATGACGAGGAGCTCGCTGGATCCGTCCAGGATGTCGACGTCTACGCACGGGTCGCCCCCGACCACAAGCTGCGGGTCGTGCGCGCACTGCAGTCGCACGGCCAGGTCGTCGCGGTCACCGGCGACGGCGTCAACGACGGGCCTGCCTTGAAAGCCGCCGACATCGGGGTGGCGATGGGGCGCTCGGGCACCGACGTGGCACGTGAAGCCAGCGACATGGTGCTCACCGACGATGCGTTCGTGTCGATCGCGAACGCGGTCGAAGAGGGGCGCGTAGTCTTCGACAACGTCCGCAAGGTCACCTACTTCCTGATCTCGACCGGCGTGGCAGCCATCGTCGCGATTCTGACGTCGATCATCGCTGGGTTGCCGCTGCCCTACACCCCCGCGGCGCTGCTGTGGCTCAACGTCGTCACCAACGGGCTCCAGGACGTCGCACTGGCCTTCGACCGCGCGGAGCCCGACGTGCTCGACCGGCCGCCGCGCCGGCGTGAGGAAGGCATCGTCAGCCCGGTGCTGTGGGAACGGGCAGCGGTGACCGGTGTGACGATGGCTGTCGGGAGCCTGTGGGTATATCTGTGGGCGCGCGATGTCGGCCTCGACGCCGCAAGCCAACGGGGTGCGGCCCTGTCGGCACTCGTGATGGCGATGGCCGTCCACGCCTACAACGCACGTTCGGAGCGCCGCTCGATCGTCACGACACACGTGCGCGGCAACCTGTTCCTGCTGGTGTCGACCGTGATCGCGACCAGCCTGCATGTCGCAGCGCTGCACGTTGCCGCGACCCAGACGGTGCTCCAGATCGGCCCGGTTCCTGCCGGAGGATGGCTGCGCATCGGCGTCGTCGCGCTCGCCGTCGTCGCGGTCAGTGAGCTGCACAAGTGGCTTCGGTCGCGGCTTCCGGCGATGCGTGGGCAGGAGGCGGCGACCGCACGGCAGGAGGTGGTGAGATGAGCGGCTTCGTCCCTTCCGAGGAGATACAGGCGCTGCGCGAACAGCTGCGCCGCTTCGTCGATGACGAAATCGTGCCCTACGAAGAGCAACTGCTCGACCTGTCGGGCGCCGGGCAGCTGGCCGCCTGCATGCAGCTCGCGCGGGACCGGGACCTGTGGGCGCTCGGGCATCCGGTGACGATGGGAGGTGGCGGCCTCGACCTCGTCGACACGGTCCATGTGCTCGAAGTCGCGGGCCGCGCAAGTCCCGGTCCTGTCGCCCTCGGCATGCACACGCTCGAGGACGCCATGCTGCTCGAAGAGTTCGCGTCGTCCGAACTGCGTGAACAGTGGCTCGGGCGTCTCGTCAGCGAGGGGCTCTTCACGGGTGTCGGAATGACCGAACCCGAGGTCGCGGGCTCCGATCCCAAGATGATGCGTACGACCGCGACCTTCGACGGGCACGGCTGGACAATCGACGGGCACAAGTGGTTCACGTCCTGGGCGGACCGGGCGTCGTTCGTCACGGTGCTGGCCAAGACTGATCCGACTGCGGAGTTGCACCGTCAGTTCTCCGCGTTCGTCGTTCCCACCGACACGCCCGGCTACACGCTCGAGCGCCTCATCCCGGTGCTGGGCACGTCCCCGAGCAGCTTCGGTGAGATACGCCTCGAAGGGGTTCGCGTCGGTGACGAGCATCTGCTCGGCGAGCGGGGCGAGGGCTTCCGGATCGCGCAGACCCGCCTGCAACGTGCACGAATTCTGGACGGCGCCCGCTGGGTCGGTCAGGCCGAACGGGCCTTCGAGCTGATGTGCACCTGGGCGGGCATGCGCTACGCCCACGGCTCGGCGCTCGCCGAGAAGGGTGAGGTCCAGCGCTACATCGCGGAGTCAGCGGCGCAGATCCACGCGGCGCGGCTGGTGACGCTCGACGCGGCACGCGCCATCGACGCCGGACACGACGCACGCACCCATGTCTCACTGGTCAAGTTCGTCACGGCGCGTATGCTCAACGACGTGCTCGACCGCGCGATCCAGGTCCACGGCGCGGCCGGCGTCAGCGGCGACCTTCCCCTCGAGCGCATGTTTCGTGAAGCACGCGGCGCACGCCTGTACGACGGTCCCGATGAAGTGCACCGCATGGTCGTGGCGCGGCAGATGGTGGCCGACCCGTCACGCAACGCTCCGTGGTCGTGAGCATGCGACGGCGCGCAGGCGCCGTCGCACGTGCGTGGAAAGCGCGGCCGGCCGCTGCCGGTTGCGGACGCGGTTGCTCACGTCGCTGCCAGCGCCTCGGTCAAGGCGTCGAGCAGACGGCTGGTGCTGAACGGGTACGTGAGCACGGCGATGCCGTCGAGTGTGTCGGGCCCGTCGCCAGATGAGAGGAACGCCACTGCGACCCCGGCATCGGCGGCGCGGCCGGCCAAGCGTGTCACGTGTTCACCTGGCCAGGCGATGTCGAGCAGGGCCACCGCGACACCACCGCTGGTGATCGCATCGTCCGCTTGGGCCGCATCGCGGGCGGAACTCACCCGGTAGCCAGCCGACTGCAGCATCGCTTCGATGGCGCCGGCTGCGTCAGAACGTGGTGTTGCCACGAGCACGCGGACACCACCGACCGGCTCGTCGCGACGGTCTGGCGACGGTTCGTTGTCGCGTGCGGCGGGCAGCAGCAGCCCCACGGATGTGCCGAGGCCGGGTCGCGACGTCAACTGCACATCGCCGCCGGCCTCGTGCGCCAGCGCGAGGACGCTCGAAAGTCCGAGACCCGTTCCGCCGCCGGATCCTTTGGTCGTGAACAGCGGCTCGAACGCGCGCACCCGCACGTTGTCGGTCATGCCGTCACCGTCGTCGTTCACCTCGACGCGGACCGCGGGCGCCCACTGCATCGTGGGGTCGACGTCCTCGACAGCGGAGGCGATCACGTTGATTCTGCCGTCCTCGCCGACAGCGTCGCGGGCGTTCATGACGAGGTTGACCAGGCCTTGTTCCAGGCGGGCCGGTGCGACCGCGACCGCCGGCAGGTCTGCGGCAACGGCGACGCCGAACTCGACGCCTTCGGGTAGCGAGCGACGGATCAGCCGCTCGACACCGTGTACGACGAGTTCGACGTCCGCGGATGCTGCTTCGTCGGGTTCTGTGCGTGCAAAACCGAGGAGTCGTTCCGTCAGGCGTTCTGCTGAGTCGAGTGCGGCGCGCAGTTCGTCGAGGTCTTCGTACAGAACCTCGGCGAGGTTCCCGGCTTTCGAGGTCGCCGCATGAGCGGATTCCGTCGCCAGGTCGAGGTTGGCACGCATGACGCCGAGGATGTTGTTGAGGTCGTGCGCAAGTGCGCCCGCGAGCTGGCCGGCGGTTTCGAGTCGCTGGACGCGCGCGAGGTGTTCTGCGAGCCGGGTTCGCTCCTCGTCACGGCGGATGCGTGCGCTCAGATCGTGGGCGACGACGAGCGTGTGGTGTCCGACACGTGTTGCACCGAGCGTGCAGGGCACTCGGCGACGATCGCCGTCGAGCAGGGTGGCGTCGAAGCTCGCGGATCGCCGTGCCCCGGTCGCGACACCGACGAGCAGCGCGGTCGTGCGTGTCCGGTCTGCCTCGGCGACAAACGTCGCGAACGTGGAGCCGCGCAACTCGCGCACGGTGGGTCCGCCGATGAGTTGCTGCAGCGGCCGGTTGACGTCGACGATCGAGGCGTCGGCGTCGAGGACGACCACACCGTCGGGTGAGGACTCGACGAACTGGCGCAACGGTGACGGCAGCGTCACGGTCAGCCCACGCCGCCGGCGATCCAGCGGTAGCCGGTGCGAGGCTCAGTGCGGATGTAGCGGGGCGCGGATGCGTCGTCGCCGAGGCGCACGCGCAGGTGACGAACGTGGACGCGAAGGGCGTCGCGCACCTCGTCGCCGTGGCGTGGCCCCCACATGGCCGCGATCAGTGTGTCGTGCGCGAGCAATTGGCCCGGGTGACGGATGAGGACGTCCAGCAGCCGCCACTGCATCGGGGTCAAATGGATTTCGCTCCCGTCGACGACCGCAATGTGTTTGTGGAGATCGACGCGTAGCGCCTCCGTCGCGACGACTGGCGTGACGTCGCAGCGCTCGCCGTACGCGCGCCGCAGCGACGCGTCGACGCGGGCACGCAACTCGCTCATCGCGCACGGCTTGTCGACGAAATCGTCGGCGCCGACATCGAATGCCGCGATCCTGGCATCCAACGTGCCGCGACCTGAGAGCAGGAGGACTGGTATGCGACTCGAACGACGCAGGCGTCGCAGCAGTTCGATGCCGTCGAGATCGGGCAGCCGAAGGTCGAGCACGACTGCTTCGGGACTCGTCTCCGCGACGGCGGCGAGGCCGGTGCGGGCGTTGCGTGCGACGACGACGTCGTGTCCGACGCGCTGGAGTCCCCGACTAATGGCGGTGAGCGTCCGCGTGTCGTCATCGATAGCGAGGATCCGCGCCATTGCCTGCCCCCGATCAACGGCGTGCCCCGACGCGAAACGGATGCCGCGACCGGAAACGTGCGCGAAGGCTAGTCGACCGCGATGCGCCGGCGAGGTTCGTGCGGGTCACGGATCGCCGCCAGCGATCAGTCGCGTGACGAGATGAGATCGTTGCCACCCACGTGGTCGCCTGCGAGCATCAGCGTTCCACCAGGACGCTCGAGCACGTCCGGACATGGGTGTCGCAAGGTGTGTGCGCCATGGAGGAGGCCGTGATGCCCGGCACGTTCAGCCCGGCAACGTCACAGCGTGATGGCCGGTGCCCGCCGGACCGCGCATGACGGGGAGCCTCCCGTCGGCTACGAGCGACACGGCGACGCCGCTGGCGTGGTGGCGGCGTTCGACGCCTGCGGCGTCACCAGCTGTGGTCGGTGAGGTGATCCTGATCGCGGCACGCCGCGTACGCCTCGTCGCGATGCTCGCCCTGCCCGTCCACGTGGTGCATCTCGTGATCTTCTGGGGGATCGTCCCCGAGTCACCGGCCGAATCCGTCTGGCGCCGGGGCATCCTGGCGACGCATGCGGTCCTGCTCGTGTGGATGGGTGGGCTCGTACTCGCCGGGCGCAGATGGGGGACAGAGCAGCCTCCGACGGCCATGATGCAGGTGGCGCTTCATGCGACCCTGGGGGTCGTGCTTGCCGCCGGTGTGGCGATCGTGGCGGTCGACCAGCTCGTGACGACCAACATCACACCGTTCCTCGTCGCCTGCACGATCGTGGGTCTCGTGGTGCATGTGCGTCCGGCGGTGACCGTTCCAGCGTTCCTCGCGACGTTGCTCGCGTACTCACTCGCGATGATCGCTATGCAACCCGACGAGGCCGTGAGACTGTCGAATCTCGTCAACGGTGTGACCGCCGCTGCCATCGGAGCATGCCTCGCATTGTTGCGATGGAACGCAGAGGTCAGGGCCGTAACCTTGCGGCATCGCGTGGAGGCCCAGCAGCAGCGACTCGAACGGCAGAACCGCGAGCTGTTGCAGCTCGCGACGTACGACACGCTCACCGGCCTCGTCAACCGTCGCCACATCGAGCATCACGCGGCGCAGGAGAGGTCACGTGCGGTACGTACTGCAACGCCGCTGAGCCTCGTCGTCATCGACCTCGACGACTTCAAGTCCGTCAACGACCGGTACGGGCATTCGACCGGTGATGCCGTGCTCCAGCAGGTCGCTCGTGCGTTGGCTCAGCGTCTGCGTGGGTCCGATGTCGTCGCACGCTGGGGAGGTGAAGAGTTCCTGGCGATCCTGCCCGACACCGACCTCGACGCAGCGGTCCAACTCGCCGACGAGCTGCGGCGTCGTGTCGCCGACGCGAAGGTTCCGGTCGACGAAGGGCACGTACGCATCACCGCGAGCATGGGCGTCGCACAGGTGGACGTCACCGCCCCCGAGGGCCTCGAGGACGCCTTCCGGCGGGCGGATGCCGCGCTGTACGAGGCGAAGAAGGCTGGCAAGGACCGCGTGGTCGCCTCGCCCGTCGCGCCCGCGACCTGAGGTGATCGGTGCATTTACGCGAATTCGGCGGTCAACGACCGAGGGCCCCGCCTGTCGGCGGGGCCCTCGGGACGTTGCGACCTTCATCTACGCGTTGGCGTCATGCCAGTGCACCGACGAACGGTCGTCTCGGTGAAAGATCAGACAGGCGAAACGTTCTGCGCCTGTGGGCCCTTCTGGCCCTGGCCGACCTCGAAGCTGACCTGCTGGCCCTCTTCGAGTGACTTGTAGCCCTGCATCTGGATCGCCGAGAAGTGGACGAACAGGTCCTCGCCGCCGTCGGCAGGGGCGATGAACCCGAAGCCCTTGTCGGCGTTGAACCACTTGACGGTGCCTTCTGGCATGTGTAATTCCCTTGTCTCGTCGCGCGCAGGCGGGGCGGATTCTCATTCTTCGGAAGATTCCGTGACAACCCCGACCGGGTGCGCGGCACCAGCAAGGATAGCGGATCGCCGGCCTCGAGGGGCGAGAGCTCGTTGCGCGGCCAGCCGGCGGGACGGAGCGGTGCCGCTGGCACGGCGCATCACGGCGAAGAAGCGGCGTGCGCGCCGTGATGCGGACGCACGCTGTTCGTCGTCGACGTCGAGCTCGAGAGCTGCGCGTTCGGTGTCGGTCAGTGAGGCGATGGCCCCGGCGAACAGCAGCGCGTAGCCGCCGCGTGCAGACATCGGCAGCGGAGGGCGCCGCAGGAACGCGATCGCGTCGCGCCCCGAAGCATCCAGCCGCAATTGCGATGCGAATGCCCCGAGCCGTTGCTCGAGACTCGCCACGTCCGTGGGCAGGTGGCCTTCGTCGATCATGGGAAGCGGCAAGCGCCGTGCGCGCAGATCTTCGAGCGCATCGGTGTCCGCTGCGAGTGCCTCCAGATCGACGCGCGGGTCGAGCAGGGCGGCGATCGTCGACTGCTCAGCGACGAAGTCGTCTGCGGTCGCGGTATCGACCGGATGTGGTGACCAGGCCCGGTCGGCGGCGAGGAACGACGACGTCAACGCCACCGAAACCCAGGCGAGCAGGTGCGGGTCGGCTGCGTCGTAGCGACGGCCATCAGGAGCGGTCCCGACGACGCGCCGGTGCACGCCACGCACGCGGCGAATGACCGCCAGGGCCTCACCGGTCGAACCGTAGGCGGTGGTGGTGACGTACGCCGTCGTGCGCTGCAGCCGCCCCAGCGGGTCGTCGCGGTACGCCGAATGGTCGTGGACTCCCGCCATCGCATGTGGATGTGCGATCTGCAGCAGCAACCCGCGGATGCCTCCGCCGATCGCGGCAGGCTCGGCGATGACACGCCACGATGCGGAGTCCGGGCCGGTCAGACCGGGATCACCGGGCGCGAGCGCAGGGTCGAACGGCGGGGGTCCGAACATCCCGGTCAGCGTGCGGCGCACGAGTGTGCGCACGAGCGGCGTTCCCGGCGTGTCGTGCGCGAGCCCGGCGGCTGCGGCCTGGGCGCCCGTCGCCGTGTCAGCGGCACGGCGGTGTCTCATCGGTCGCCGTATCCCTCCAGGATCTGGTCCAGGGTCAGCTGCGCGCCGGCGGCCGCCTGCCCGCCCGGCACGGGAGGTTCGGAGTCGTCGCCAGTCAGGGATGTCCACCACCAGCGCATGCCACGTGGGGCGTTGGTGACCCCAAGTTCGGAGAATGTGCGATCGAGGCGTCCAGCGAATGCGAGCTCTGCTACGACCGACCGGACGGTGTCACGCACCCTGGGGTTGCGCGGATAGTCGGCGCGCAGCAGCGTCACGACGTCACTGCGGGTCTCGACCTCGGCGTAGCGGGTGCCCAACGGTTCGGGTGCGTTGAGAAGACGCTCGTGGGTGCCCCGCCAGAGCATCCGCTGGCGTGCGAACCAGTCCCACGCGTAGGCCGGCGGCTGGGGTCCGTCCACCTCGCCTCTCCGTCGGGCGGTGTCCGCCCGTCGCACAGGTCACATGTTCTCGATGAGGGCGTCGCCGAACTCGGAGCACTTGACGAGTGTCGCGCCGTCCATCAGTCGTTCGAAATCGTAGGTGACCGTCTTGTTGCCAATCGTCGCCTCCATCGCGGCGATGATCCTGTCTGCCGCCTCGGACCAACCGAGGTGGCGGAGCATCATCTCGCCCGAGAGGATGACCGACGATGGGTTGACTTTGTCCTGTCCCGCGTATTTCGGGGCGGTCCCGTGCGTTGCTTCGAACACCGCGTGGCCGGTGTCGTAGTTGATGTTCGCGCCCGGTGCGATGCCGATGCCGCCCACCTGCGCGGCGAGCGCGTCGGAGAGATAGTCGCCATTGAGGTTCATGGTCGCGACGACGTCGTACTCGGCTGGGCGGGTGAGGATCTGCTGGAGCATCGCATCGGCGATGGCGTCCTTGACAAGCAGCTTGCCGTCTGCGAGCGCCGCATCCTGCTCCGCGTTGGCGGCGTCAAGACCTCTCTCGTCCTTCGTACGGTCGTACTGCCACCAGGTGTAGACCTTGTCGCCGTACTCGCGTTCGGCGAGTTCATAGCCCCAGTCACGGAACGCCCCTTCCGTGAACTTCATGATGTTGCCCTTGTGGATCAGGGTGACGCTGTCGCGTCCGTTTTCGAGGGCGTAGTCGATGGCCGCGCCGACGAGGCGTTCGGTGCCTTCCCGCGAGATCGGCTTGATCCCCATGCCGGAGGTGTCGGGGAAGCGGATGGAGGTGACACCGAGTTCGTTCTGCAAGAAGTCGATCAGGCGCCGTGCCTCGTCCGACTCGGCCGGATACTCGATGCCTGCGTAGATGTCCTCGGTGTTCTCACGGAAGATGACCATGTCGACGTCGCCCGGCGTGCGCACCGGCGAGGGCACGCCGGTGAACCAGCGCACGGGACGGACACACGCGTACAAGTCGAGACGCTGGCGGATCGCAACGTTGATCGAGCGGATGCCGCCACCGACCGGGGTGGTGAGCGGCCCCTTGAGCCCGATCTTGAACTCCTCGATGGCGTCGAGCGTTTCCTGCGGCAGCCACACCACCTCGCCGTAGACCTCGTTGGCCTTGTCGCCGGCATAGACCTCCATCCAGGAGATCTGGCGCTGCCCGTCGTAGGCCTTGGCCACCGCAGCGTCGATGACACGCTGGGATGCGGCCCAGATGTCGGGGCCCGTGCCGTCGCCTTCGATGAAGCAGACGATGGGTTCGTCAGGGACCTCAAGGGACCCGTCGTCACGCACGTTCACGGGCTGGCCCCGCTCGGGGACGGACACGCGCTGGTAGGTCACGACAGCTCCTTAGCGTTCGACATACGCCGGCACCGGCGTCGACGAGGCTAGCTGACCGCCGCTGGCGCACCATGCGCCGGCCGAGCAGTTAGCGTTGTCAGCATGGACACCTCGGATGTGGTTCGCGTCGATCCGGCGGTCCGACCGCACCCCACACCCGGCATGCCACGACGGGGGCGAGGGCCGCGTCGGGTCGCGGGCGTGCATCCGGTCGTGTGGCTTCCGGCAGTGCTCGTCGGAGCCGCGATGCTGGTGCCTGCCATCTACCTGGTGGTTGTCGCGGCCGGCCTGCCCGGGCGGCAGATCGTCGACCTGCTCACCGACCCGTCCACCCTCGCGCTCACCACGCGGACGCTCGGGCTCGCAGCGAGTGTCACGGTGGCGAGCCTGCTCATCGGCGTGCCCGTGGCGTGGCTGACCGTCCGGTCCGACATGCCCGCTCGGCGCTTCTTCGCCGTCGCCACAGCACTGCCACTGGTGATCCCGACCTACGTCGGTGCGTACACGCTCGTCGCAGCACTCGCCCCCGGGGGACTCGTCGAGAGCTGGAGCGGGCTGCGTCCGCCATCGCCGTACGGTTTCGGCGGTGCATTCGTGGCCCTGACCTTGTTCACCTTTCCCTACGTGCTGCTCACCGTCCAGGCCGGTCTGCGGGGCCTGGAACCGTCACTCGAGGAAGCAGCACGCTCGCTGGGTCACGGGCCGGTGTCGACCTTCATGCGCGTTGTGCTCCCGCAGCTACGTCCGTCGGCGGCCGCAGGCGGGCTCCTCGTCACCCTCTACGTCCTCAGCGACTTCGGTGCCGTGTCGATCCTTCGCTACTCGACCTTCACGCGCGCGCTCTACCTGGAGTACCGCACCGCATTCGACCGTGCGCCGGCCGCTGTGCTGGGCCTGCTCCTGGTGATCGTGACCCTGATCATCGTGATCGCCGAAGCGCGGGTCGCGCGGGACCGCGGCGGCCAGTTCGGTCGCCGCCGCGCAGCGCGCAGGGCGCCACGGGCACCGTTGGGCCGGTGGCGCTGGCCCGCGGTCGCATTGTGCACCTCGATCGTCACCGTCGGCCTCGTGTTGCCCATGCTCGTCATCGGCTGGTGGCTCGTCCGCGGCCTGGCCGCAGGTGAGGCGGCGCATCTCGCGCTGGGTGCCGCAGGGCGCAGCCTGCTCGCGGCCGGGCTCGGCGCCCTCGCGGCGGTGTTGTGCGCAGGACCGGTCGCGGTGTGGTCCGCCAGATCGCGCTCACTGCTTGCACGGCTGGTCGAACGTGCGTCATTCGCCGGGTACGCGCTGCCGGGCATCGTTGTTGCGTTTGCGTTGGTGTTCGTCGGTATCCGCGTCGTGCCGGCGCTCTATCAGACGCTTGCGATGCTCGTGTTCGCCTACGTCGTGCTGTTCTTGCCGCAGGCACTCGGCGCCATACGCACATCGCTGCTGCAGGTCGACGCGGATGTTGAATCGGCCGCGCGCACTCTTGGCGCATCACGAACCTCCGCGCTTCGCCGGATCACCGTGCCGCTCGCACGCCGCGGGGCGCTGGCAGGTGGCGCTTTGGTGTTTCTGACGGCGCTGAAGGAACTGCCGGCGACGCTGCTGCTCGCACCCACGGGATTCGACACGCTCGCCGTACGGATCTGGTCAGCGACAGAAGAGGCGTTCTTCACCCGTGCCGCATTGCCCGCGATGCTGCTCGTGCTGATCGGCTCGGTGCCGCTGGCGATCGCGATGATCAGGGATCGACGCGAGGACGCGTGAGTTCGATCGCATGCCCGGCACCACGAGATGCGGGCGTCGAGCGTCGAGGTTTCAGCCGACCAGTTGCAGGTGGCCGGTCTCCGTGTGCGCGGGAAGAGGCGACGAGGCCGGGAAGGTGAGCACCGGACCGTCAACTGTGATCGCGACACGCTCGCCGCGCTGGAGGTCCAGGCGCGGCCCACGGCGCGCCCTGATGACCGTGCCGTCGGGCATCTCGAGCTGGACGAGCTGGTCGTGGCCGAAATAGGAAATGCCGACGATCGTCGCGACCCCGTCGGCCGCCTCACGCAGACGCAGCGCCTCTGGTCGCACGACGACGTCGACCGACGTTGCGGTGACCGGCTCGGCGGTGGCCAGGCGCCCCACCGGCGTGTCGACCTGGAACTCCCCGGCACGTTCACCCGGCAGGACGTCGGCTTCTCCGACGAACTCGGCGACGAACCGCGAGGCAGGCCGCGTGTACAGCGTGTGTGGATCGGCGAGCTGGTGGATGCGTCCCTGGTTCATGACCGCAACGCGGTCGGTGAGCGACAGGGCTTCTTCCTGATCGTGCGTGACGAACACAGCGGTAGCGCCGGCGTCACGCAGGATTGAGCGCACGTCCTCGCGCAGGCTCGCACGCAGCGATGCGTCGAGGTTCGAGAACGGCTCGTCGAGCAGGATCAGGTCAGGGGAGGGGGCCAGTGCTCTGGCAAGCGCCACGCGCTGCTGCTGTCCGCCCGAAAGCGCCGCTGGGAGCCGGTGGGCGACGTCGGCCATCTCAACGAGGTCGAGCACCTCGCGTACTCGCTCGGTGCGGCTGCGCCGCGACATCCCGGTCAGGCCGAACGCGACGTTCCGTTCGACCGACAGATGCGGGAACAACGCGAAGTCTTGGAAGACCAGACCGATGTTGCGGTGCTCGGTCGGCACTGCGACACCCTGTCCAGTGACCACACGACCGTCGATCTCGATGCGGCCGGCGTCGGGTGTGACGAGCCCGGCGATCAAGCGCAGCAGCGTCGTTTTGCCACAGCCGGAAGGACCGAGAAGGGCGGTGAGACTGCCTCGAGGCACGTCGAGGTCGACATTGTCGACGGCGACGGTGGCGCCGAAACGCTTCCGCAGCCCTGTGCAGACAAGGGCTGCGGCGCGGTCGCGCAGTGGAGGCGGTGGCACGGGGTCCTCGGCGTCGGGGATGCACGGCGGGTTGTCGTTGACAACCATCGTCGCGCAGGGAGGTAAGGCTACCCTTCCTCGTCCGTATGGCGCGAATCCATCGGGTCTCCGATTGCCAAACGCCAGGGCGCGTGCCGAGGTGCGAGGTCGAGTGCCGAGGGGACAGGCGCCTGCCGGGGACGGTAGGTGGCGGGGGCGATGGTGCGCGGCGAGAGCGGTCCAACGCTGTCGCTACGCTCCGGGCATGAGTGACCAGGATCCCACAGCCGCCGCATCGACGGACGGGCACGCTCCCGCCGGCCGTCCGACAACTGCCGATGAACCCCGACGCAGCGTGGTCGTGCTCGGCGACCGTGTGCTCGTCGCGCCGCCGTCTGACGCCGAGCGGCGAACCAAGGGCGGCATCCTCATCCCCGCGACGGCAGCGTCCGTCGACCGTAAGGGGATCTGGGGTGAAGCCATCGCCGTCGGGCCACATGTGCGGCACGTCGACATCGGAGACGAGGTGCTCTACGTCCCCGAGGATGCCGTGGAGGTCGACGTCCAGGGCGATCCGTATCTGGTCGTACGCGAACGTGACGTTCACGCGGTGGCATCGACACGGCGTGACGGCGCGACCGGGTTGTACCTCTGAACAATCGGGACTGACGGGACACGCTGCTGCCGGTGGTTGCGGGGACCGGCGGGCGTCGGCCAAGGGGTGAGCGCACCATGACGACGAACACCGCCGCAGCGAGCGCTGTCGGTCCGCCACCCGGTATGAAAGTGCGCCTGTCGTCGAACGAGTCCCCGTTCGGCCCTCCGGCTGAGGCCATCGACGCCGCTCACGCGATGCTCGTGGAAGGGCATCGCTACCCCGACGACGGATCGATCGCACTGCGTGAAGCGATCGCGCACCACGAAGCGTGTGCGGTCGACCAGGTGGCCGTCGGTGTCGGGTCTGCCGCCGTGCTCATGGACGCGGTCGCGCACGTCGCAGGGGCAGGTGACGAGGTTCTGGCGTTCGAGCGTGCGTTCGTCGTCTACCGGCTGGGCGCTGCCAACGTCGGTGCACGGTACGTCGAGGCCCCGACCGCTGGCCCCGCGACGCACGGTACGCCGGGATACCGGCGCGACGTCGATGCAATGCTGGCGCACATCGGCCCCGCGACGCGCGTCGTTGCAATCGACAATCCGGGAAACCCGACGGGCGCATTTCTGTCAGGCGACGAACTGCGCGCCCTTGTCGAGGGAGTGCCCGACGATGTGCTCGTGATCGTCGACGAGGCATACCACCACTTCGCGACCGGCGACGAGGGCTACGCCACGGTTGACGAGCTCGGCCTCGAACATCCGAAGCTCATCACGGTCCGTACGTTCTCGAAGGCCTATGCGATGGCGGGCCTGCGCGTGGGATACGTGACCGGGCCGTCAGGACTCGTTGGTGAACTCGATGCCCGCAGAACGCGGTTCAACGTGTCGTCTCCGGCACAGGCCGCCGCGATTGCGAGCCTTGCGGCAGTCGGTCATGTCGAACGAACCGTCGACGTGACGATTCGTGGACGAGCGCGCATGGCCGCGATGCTCGACGAGTTGGGTGTTCCCTACACCGCAGGCGTCGGCAATTTCGTCACGATCGAGCTCGGCACGGATGCAGCGGCGATCGTCGAAGACTACGCCCGTCACGGGGTCGGGGTGCGTGAGCTCGCGCCATACGGGATGCGCGAGCAGATTCGCGTCTCGGTCGGGACCGACGAGGAAGTCGATACGTTCCTCGAGGTGTCGACGCAGGTCCTCGATTCGGTGCCGTCACGACGTTGAGGTACGCGGTGCGACGAGCAATCACGTGGTTCCTCGCGATGGCGCTCGTCGTGACGCTCGCTGCCTGCGGATCCGATCAGGTCCGGGTCGACGGGGTCGAGGAGCCCACGCAGGTGCCGCCACGTGATGCGCACCTCGCCGACGGCGGGTGGGCGGAGACGGCTGCATGGATCCGGCGCGAGAACGCAGATGGCCGGCCGGTGCTCGTCAACATCTTCGCGAGCTGGTGTGCCCCCTGCCGCCGTGAGATGCCGCTGCTTCTCGACGCCGCCGCCGAACGCGGCGACATCGCGTTCCTCGGGATCGACCACCTGGACCAACGGGCGGACGGGGAGCGTTTCGTCGAGGAAATGTCGATCACGTTCCCGACCATCTACGACATCGCCGGCGACGTCGCCGGCGCGCTCGGTGCCCGCGGGATGCCGACGACGGTGGTGTTCGATGTCGATGGTGAGCTCGTCGCGCACCACACCGGTGAACTCACGGCCAGTTCCCTCGACCAGCTCCTCGACGCGGTCAGCTGACTCCCGCGGGTCAGCCGAGGCGGTCACGCACCATCTGCGACACCCGGGCTCCGTCCGCGCGGCCGGCGACCTGTGCCATGACAGCCTTCATGACCGCACCCATCTGTGAGGGCCCGTCCGCGTCGCTGTCGTCAATGACACGGTCGATGATCCCGACGAGTTCGTCGTCGTCGAGCTGGGCCGGCAGGTACGCCTCGTAGATCGCGGCTTCGGCGGTCTCCTTGGCTGCCTGCTCGTCACGGCCAGCGTCCGCGAACGCGGACGCGGCTTCCTTCCGACGTTTCACCTCTGTCGACAAGACTTTGATGACGACGTCGTCGTCAAGGCGGCCCTGAGGACCAGCGCCGTCTTCGACGGCACGGTTCTTCAACGCGGCGATCGCCATGCGCAGCGCAGACGTACGTTCGCGCTCCCGCGCCTTCATTGCCTCGCGCAGATCCGATTCGATGCGTTCCTGCAGGCTCACGACGATCCTTTCGGCCGGGTTGCGCTCGCAGTCAACGTGGACGGCGACACGTTGATCGCAGGCTACGCCGTCATGCCGCGAGCACCCAGATGGTGGGCGACCTGGCGCGCGAGCAGAAGGCGCACCGGGCCCATCCGCAGGTCGAAGACCCGTTCGGCGAGCGCATGCAGTGTCCGCCAGGTTGCTGCCTCGCTGGCCCGGAACGCAGCCGACACGAAGACGTCGAGCTGGTTGCGGGCCGCCGGTTCGTCAGCAACATCGACGATGCGGTAGCCCCGCCGCGAGAGTTCGTCGTGATGCACGAGAAGCTCCGGGCCGCCGAGCGCCACCGTCAGCTCCCACGGCGGATTCATTGCGGGCAGTGCCTGAATCGCATGCGGGCCGTCGACGTGGATACGTACGAGCGCGGCACCGTCAAGCATCGTGTCGGGCGTCGACGTCGCGCTCATCGGCTGCCCACCTGCGTCTCGGGGAAGGCGCATCGTCGCAGGCCGGTGACCGCCAGTCACGTATCCCCTGCACGCCGTGCCCAACCGCGCGGTCTCCACGGGCTGGCGGGGCCGCGGCCACTGCGTCCAGGGAGCCTCGTAGGCTCGTCTCCACCAGGAGGACGCATGCACAGGATCGCGGTCGTCGGCACCGACGGCATGCTCGAGCGGATCATCGTTGCCTTGCTACAAGAGCGCGGCGACGACGTCGTCTCGCTGGTCCATGCCGCGCGTGGTGCTCCCTCCGTGCCAGCTCAAGAGCCTGCGCAGGCGTCGTCGCACATCGAAGCCGTTGCCGACGTTGATGAGCTCGCCGAGAGGCTCAGAGACATCGATGGCGTTCTCGCCGCCGACGCACCCGACGGATTCACGATCGAGGAGGTCTCCTCGGCGTCTGTCCGCGCTGCCACGACGCTCGTGGATCTGCGCATCGACGCGGCCGCACTTCGGCGCGTGCACGACGAGCTCGATTCGGATGCCCGCGCGAATGGTGCGAGGATCGTCACAGGCGCGAGTGCGATCGGCGATCTGCTGGCGGCGGTGGCTGCGCGGGGCGTCGCGGTTGCCCGCGACGTGCACGTGTCCTACGCGTTCCCGCGCGTGGATGGTCCCCGCCACCGCATCGCTGTCGAGACGCGCACGACCCTCGCCGCAGCGTTCCGGGGCACTGTGCTCGCGCTGCGCGAGGCTCGACTCGTCGATGAAGCTCCCGGCGAAACCCGCCGGCTTGCGTGGTTCCCGCGCCCGGTTGGCCCGCGGCACGCCGCTGCGATCCCGGGTGCCGAACCGGTCACGTTGCCGCGTCACCTCGACGGTCTGCGCAACGCCGGGGTCTATCTGGCGTTGCCAACGTGGCGGGCCGAGATCCTGCAGGCCTACGGCAACACCTCCCGGCACAACGCGATTCGCCGGATTGTCGATGCTGTGTCGCCGCAAGGCCTGGAACTGCTGGACGATGACGTTCGTGCGGCGACGTCGTGGGCAGTGGTCGCAGAAGTCGCGGACGGCGCAACGGTGTCACGCGCGTGGGCACATGGCCGTGATCCGTACGGTGTCGCGGGCAGGCTGGCACTGGCGCTGCTGGACGCCACAACCACAGCGCGCAGCGGCGTGCTCGCACCTGCGCAGGCTGCGGAACCCGCCGCCATGCTCGACGCGTTGGCCGCGACGACGTCGCTGCGCTGGGGTGCGACGAGGAGCTCCCGGACCGGCTGATCCGTCCGGCCAGTGGTACCGGGCCACATGCCCGCCATATCGGTACGATCGGGGCCTTACGCCACGCCGGAGTGCCACCCATGGCCCGACGACGAACGACCGACGTACGTGCGATCGCGAGTGAGCTGCGTGATCGCGGGGCGGATGTGTTCGAGGCGATCCCCGACCGTCTCGAACAGGCACGTGACGTTGTGCGCGACCGGGTTGATGACCTCGAGCCGGCGGCACGACGCACCGGTGTCGGCGTGCTCACGGCCGCGCAGGCGCTGCTCGCTGTCGGCATCGCGATTCCGCGCCTGATGGCACGCGCGGTCCGTGTCGCGCGGATCCTGACCGAACGTGCCGAGTACGTCGCGGACCGAGGCCACGATCTGAGTGAACGCGCCCGCGAAGCCGCGCATGCGCTCGAGCCGTCGCGCCGCGACCGGCGCCGGCGCCGTTTGCGTGCGACCGGACTCATCATGAGTGGCTTCGGTATCGGCTTCGCAGTCGGGTGGATCATGGGTGATGCGCGCGGGCTCGCGGCGCGTGCCGCGGCACACGACGAAGCCGAAGCGCACGCCCGCGAGGTCGCGCTCGCTGACGCGATCGACCGCGGCGAAGCGACCGCACGTCCGCGGCTCGAGCCTGTTGCACAGGGCGACGAGCTACGAAGCGCGTCCTCTGGCTGGGAAACGCCGCGTCCGACCCGTTGAGCTCCGATCTGCTCGGCGCGCACGAAGAGCTGCGCGGCGAGGTTCTCGGGATCTACCACGCCGACCCCGCAACTGGGTTCGGGGTCGTTGAGCTCGACCTTGAGGGTGACGGGCACGGAGCACGTTGCGTCGGACCGCTCGCCGATCTCGTCGAAGGCCAGACGGTCCGCCTTGTCGGCGGGTGGGAGGACCATCCGCGTCACGGCCGCAGTTTCAAGGCCGTCTACTACGAACAGACCACGCCGTCGACACGTGAGGGTCTTGCGGCCTTCCTGCGTTCCGAGAAATTCGAAGATGTCACGGAGCGCACGGTCACCCGCGTGCTCGCCACCTTCGGAGCCGCTACGGGCCGTGTGATCGAACACGAGCCACAACGCTTGGTCGACGAGGCGGACATCGACGCCGAACAGGCCGAACGCTTGTGCCGGGCGTGGCGGTCAGGTCTTGCCCTTGCCGAACTCGTCCGACTGGTCGAGCCGGCCGACTGGCCGTTCGATGTCACCCGGCGTGCCCACGCAGCGTTCGGCGCTGATGTCGTCGACATCGCGCGCGACGACCCGTACGCGCTCGCGGTCGCCGACGGCATCGGATTCGCACACGTCGACCGGCTGGCTCGCGTGCAGGGTGGGGCTGCCGACGACCCCCGACGGTTGGTGGCGGGTTCGGTCGCGGGCGTCGCTGGCGCACGGCGTCGGGACGGTCATGAACACCTCACACGCCAGGAAACCGTCGCCGAAAGCGCGCGACTGCTCGGCGTCGATCGGGTCGTCGCGACCGACGGGCTGCATGGCGCCGTCGCCGCAGGGCTGCTCGAGACCGACACGCTCGGTGGGGTCGAGGTCATCGCGCCGGCGGGGGCGTTCGCGGTTGAACAGCAGCTTGCGGCATCGATCGCGCGACTCGTCGCGCAGCGTGGCTCACGTGTCAGCGCGCACGCCCCTGGCGACGCGCTGCCAGCCGAACTCACCGACGACCAGCGCCAGGCCGTCGGCAGATCGTTCGAACACGGGGTGTCGGTCCTGACCGGGGGCCCGGGGACCGGCAAGACGCGTGTCGTCCGCGAGATCGTGCACGCTGCCCACGCGGCAGGACTCAACATCGCGTTGTGTGCTCCTACCGGGCGCGCTGCCAAACGCATCGAAGAGATGACTGGCGCCGCCGCGACGACCATGCATCGACTGCTCGAGGCGCGGCCCGATGCTCACGGCGGATTCCGATTCCGCTACGGGACCGACGAACGCCTTCCCTTCGATGTCGTCGTCGCCGACGAGGTGTCGATGTGCGACACCTCACTTGCCCGGCATCTCGTCAGCGCGATCGACGACGGGTCACACCTGACCCTTATCGGTGATGCGAACCAGCTGCCGTCGGTCGGCCCGGGCAATGTGCTGCGCGATGTCATCGCGTCCGGTGCCGTTCCGGTCACCAACCTGACCGAGATCCACAGGCAAGCTGCAGGCAGCCGCATCGTGACACTCGCCCACGATCTCCTCGACGGGCATGTGGGCGAGTTGCCAGGCATCGACAACGACCTCTTCGTCGCCGAGGAACCCGCCCGAGGCCAGATCGTCGAGCGCGTCGTGCGGGCGGTGGCCGAACGCATTCCCGACCACCTGCAGGTGCCGGCCGACGAGGTGCAGGTACTGGCTCCGGTCTACCGTGGGCCGGTCGGCGTCGATGCACTCAATCGTGCCTTGAAACGCGCCTTGAATCCGAACGCACCCTCTGGCGTCCGCGGGATCGACGTCGGCGACCGGGTCATGCAGACGCGCAACGACGCCGACCTGGACGTCGCCAACGGCGACGTCGGTCGTGTCGTCGACGCCTCCGCATCTGCGGGGCGTGTCCGCGTCGCATTTCCACGTGGCGAAGTCACCTACGAGCGTTCGCGTGTCGGCGATCTCGTGCACGCCTGGGCGGTCACGGTTCACAAGTCGCAAGGGGGTGAGTGGCCCGTCGTCGTGCTTGTGTGCGACGCCTCGCATCAGCACATGTTGTGGCGGAGCCTTTTGTACACAGCGGTGACACGGGCGCGTGATGCCCTCATCGTCGTCGGGCAACGCGACGCGCTTCGGCGAGCGGCGGGCCATGATCGTGTGGTGCGTCGTCGAACCGGCCTCGAGGTACGCCTACGTGAGCTGTGCGGGGTGGCGTCAGTACCTGACGGGTGAACGCCCTCGATCGTCTCGTTCAGCGGCGAGGCGCCGAGGACAACTGGCGTTCGCCTGCAACGGCGGTGATGAGGTCGTCCCATTCGGGCAGCAGTGCGCGCAAGGTGCGGGCCGATATCCCGTGTGCCAGCAGGCGGTGGATGACGAGTTCGCGGCGTTCAGACGTCTCGCGCCCCAACGGAAGGCGGATCTGCTCGTGTCGGTGGACGACGTCGTGAGGCGCAGTCGTCAGGCTGTGCCGGCGCGGCGGTTGTGGCGTCGGGCTGCTCGCAGCGGCATCACGTGCCGAAGGTCGTGACGGGTGCTGCCCTCGATCCATCATCGCCATTCCTCGTCCGGGCCGAGAGCGTCGGTTACCAGCTCCCGGCAGTCGCTCAGCACTGGTGCACAACTCCTGTTGTCGGCATCGGCATGCGAGCACCCATCCTTGACCGGGGCATGGTGTTCGATCGGACGCCGGCCGTTCGAACCTGTCAACAGACGTCAACGGGATCGCTATGTTTGGGGCTGTGACTGGACTCTTCGACGACTACGACCCGGGCGCCTTCTACGACGAGGCTTTCGCGTCCGCTGGCACGGTCCGTGGGCACTACATGCCGCTGGTCGAACGGCTGGGGCGTTTGTCACCGGAGGATCTCGAACGCCGGGAGCAGATTCGCGACGCGCTGTTTCGTTCCCAGGGGATCACCTTCACGGTGTATGGCGACGACGACGGTGTCGAGCGGACGTTCCCGCTTGACCTCGTGCCACGCATCATTCCCGCCGACGAGTGGGACCACGTCGAAGCAGGTGTTGCGCAGCGCGTCACCGCACTCAACCGGTTCCTCGACGACCTCTACGTCGGGGAACAGGCCGCGATCAACGACGGGGTGGTGCCCCGCTGGCTGTTGCAGACCGCCGACGGGTTCGTTCGCGAGGCGTTCGGTATCGAGGTCCCTCACGCCGCCCGATGCCTGGTGTCGGGCGTCGACCTGGTCCGTGACGACAAGGGCACCTACCGGGTGCTCGAGGACAATCTGCGCAACCCGTCGGGCATCAGCTACGTGCTCGAGAACCGGGCCGCGATGACGCGGGTGTTGCCGATCGCATTCGCGACCCAGCGCCCACGTCCTGTGGACCACTACGGGCCGCTGTTGCTGCGTGCACTTCGTGACGTCGCGCCGCGCGCCGCAGGGGAGGACCCGGTCGCCGTGGTCCTGACCCCGGGCATGTTCAACGCCGCGTATTTCGAGCACGCGTTTCTCGCCCGCCAGATGGGTGTCGAGCTCGTCGAGGGCCGCGATCTCGTGGTCGACGAGCACGTCGTCTACATGCGCACGACCCGCGGCCTGCGCCGGGTCGATGTCATCTACCGGCGGATCGACGACGCATTCCTCGACCCTGTCGTGTTCCGGCCCGACTCACTGCTGGGTGTTCCCGGTCTGATGTCGGCGGCCCGTGCCGGCAATGTCACGATTGCGAACGCAGTCGGCAACGGTGTAGCGGACGACAAGGCCGTCTACGCGTTCGTGCCGGCATTGGTGCGCTACTACCTCGGCGAGGAGCCGATCCTTCCCAACGTGGACACCTACCTGCTGTGGGACGACGAGCAACGCGCCGAGGTCCTCAGTCGGCTCGACGAAATGGTCGTCAAGCCGGTTGCAGCCTCGGGTGGCTACGGGATGCTGATGGGGCCTGCGGCGGACGACGAGGAACTCCAGCAGTTCCGTGACCACATCGAACGTGACCCCCGGGGCTACATCGCCCAGGACGTTGTCCGCCTGTCACGTCACCCCACACTGGTCGACGGTCGACTGGCCGGACGCCACGTGGACCTGCGTCCGTTCGCCATCGCCGGTGAGTCCGTCGAGGTCATCCCGGGCGGCCTGACGCGCGTCGCGCTGCGCGAGGGATCCCTCGTCGTCAATTCCTCGCAGGGTGGCGGATCGAAGGACACCTGGGTGCTCCGAGACGTCGCGGAGGTCTGACATGCTCGCGCGACTGGCCGAGAACCTCTTCTGGGCGGGGCGGTACGTCGAGAGGGCCGAAGACACCGCCCGCATGATCGACGTCACGTACCACACGATGCTGGAATCGCCGACGGGTGACGCCGGACGGTCGTGGGAACAGCTCCTCGAGGTTTTGCATGTCCGTGATGCCTACACCGAGGACCCCATCGCCGATCGGGTGATGCGCTACCTCGTCGTCGATCGGGACAACCCCAGTTCGATCACGGCCGCGATGAGCAGGGCGCGTGAGAACGTGCGATCCGTGCGTGAGCTCGTGTCCTCGGAGCTGTGGGAGTCGGTCAACGAACTCCACTTGGCGTTGACGTCGCGGGATCTCGCCCGCGAACTCGCCGATCAGCCCTACACCCTGTTCGGGGCGGTCCGCCGCGCCTGCATGACGATCTACGGGGTCGCCAGCGAAACCATGCCTCGCGACGAGGGATGGCGATTCATGGCGCTTGGCCGGCTGCTCGAGCGCGCCGAGATGACGTGCCGGCTGATCGACGTTCGCTACGCGCACCTGGAGGCGTCGGGTATCCCGGCGAGCAATCACGGGGACGGCGACGACGCATTGCCGCGCGGCGCCGACCGCACCGACTTCCACCAGTGGGTGGCGGTGTTGAAGTCCGCCTCTGCGTTCGAGGCGTACCGCCGCCGGTACCGGGCATCCATGGACCCCGTCGACGTCGTCGAGTTCCTGCTGCTCGAAGCCGACCTGCCGCGCAGTGTGCTGTTCTGCCTGGTCGGCGCGATGCACCAACTGGAGGAGATCAGCGGCGACGGTGGGGGACGTGCCGTGCGTCGCCTGGGTCGCAGCGTCGCGGGCCTGAAGTACCGTGATGTCGCTGAACTCTTCGAGCTCGGCCTGCACGACTTCCTCGATGGCGTGCAGGAGGACGTTGCGCGCGTCGCGGAAGCGATCGCTGACGACTTCTTCCGCCACCACCCCGGCGGCACACTGCGTGCCGTCGCCACCTGAGCTGGCCCGCCTCTCGGGCGAGGACGACACCGCATGCGCGTCGACATCCGATACGTGACCTCCTTCCGCTATCCGCAGCCCGTGTACGAGTCGCAGAACGAACTGCGGGCCTGCCCGGCGAACGACGAACGTCAGCAGCTGCTGCACTACCACGTGACGACCACGCCGTCGTCGCGTGTCGTGTCGTATGTCGACTACTGGGGGACTCGCGTCGACACGTTCGGCGTCCGTCCTCCCCATCGGGAACTCACCGTCGTCGCCGAGGCGAACGTGGAGACCGCGGCCCAATCCGCGCCGCCCGACGGGCTTCGGCGATCGATGCTGGCAGAACAGTCATTCCTCGACGCCAACTTTGCGTACCTGCAGCGCTCCCCACACGCCGACTGGGGACCCCAGGTGGCGGCCGCTGCGCGCGAGGCGGCCGATGCCGCTGACGACGACGTCGTCGCTGTGCTCCATGCCGTCCACGAACGTGTTGCCCAACTCGACTACCGCACCGACGTCACCTACGTCGGTGTGGCCGTCGACCACGTGTTCGAGACGGGAGCAGGGGTGTGCCAGGACTTCGCGCATCTCGCGGTCGCGATGTATCGCGCGCTTGATATCCCGGCCCGGTACGTCTCCGGATATCTGTTCACCGCCGACGACGCCTCCGGCGAGGATGCAGACACCGACGAGGTCGAAGTACAGACCCATGCGTGGGTCGAGGCTGCGGTTCCGGGTTGGGGCTGGCTGGCGCTCGACCCGACCAATCGGCAGCCGGTCGGCGAGCGGCACGTCACGATCGGTCGGGGCCGCGACTATGACGACGTCGCGCCGTTCCGCGGCGTGTTCAGCGGGCCGTCCGAACACGACATCGAGGTCGGCGTCACCATGCGACGGTTCGTGCCGACGGTTGCCGACGATGCGCCGTCGAAGCGTCGGGGCGATGGGTCACCGACCGCGGCCCAGCAGCACGTCGCGCAGTAGTCGTTTCCGCGGCGCCGAGCCGTCGGCTCATCGCCCGATCGTGGGCCTTGCATGGTCGCCGTGGCCACCTTGCGTGTCGGTCATCGCCCTCCTACTATCGAAACATAAACGTTGAGAAAAGTGGTGTCTGCCTGCAACGGAGCGCACCACGCAGCGGCGACCACTGCACGGAGGCGAGGCATGGCCACGCGTACCGAGGACGAGACGAACGTGTCTGCGCCCTCGCTCGTCGCCCTGCTCGGTCCGACCCGCGCTGCGATCGTCGAGCGCCTACGCAGCTGCGAGGGCGTGTCGGTCGGAGAACTCGCCGAGCATCTCGAGATCAGTGAGGTCGCAACACGCCGTCATCTCGCTGTCCTCGAGGACGACGGGTTGATCGCCGCAGAGGTGGTGCGTCGCGCCCGAGGACGCCCCGCATCGCTCTACCGCCTCACTGAGGCGGCCGGACGCCTGCTGCCTCAGCGCTACGATGAGCTTGCAGGCGAACTGTTCACCTTCCTCGAACAAGAACACGGGCGTGAGGGCCTGCGTGCCTTTCTGCGGTGGCGGATGTGGCGCGAGACCGAGCGTCTTGGTGAGGCGGTGACGGCAGAAGACCTGCACGAACGGCTCGACCAGCTCGCGACGGCGCTCTCACAGGCCGGATTCGATGCCTCGGTGAGCTCCGCCGGGCGCAGCTTCACCCTGGTGCAGGGCCACTGCGCGATCGAGGGTGTCGCTCGCGACCACCCGGAGGTGTGCGCGTACGAAGCGGCGAGTTTTTCGCGCGTGCTCGGACACGACGTGTCCGTGTCGCGCCGCGAGACACTTGCCGCCGGGGCACCAGCGTGTGTGTGCACGATCGAGCCGCGAGAAGGCACCGACGCCGCCGCGCACGACGGCGACACCCGTCGCCGGCAACCAGCGAGTGACACGACGAGCTAGCCCGTGCCATGCCCGCCGGTGTGGAACGACGCGGCATGACGCCGCACAACAGCCGAACATTCGAACAACGAGGAGTCCAGCGGTGAGCCAGACCGAGATCGAACTGCCGGTCAGCGACGCCCGCAAGCGCCAGGACGAGGTCGCCCAGGAGCTCAGCGAATACCGCTTCGGGTGGGCGGATCGTGACGACGACTACGCGTTCACACCCGAACGGGGCCTGTCGCGTGAGGTCGTCGCGGCGATCAGCGAGCGCAAGGACGAACCCGCCTGGATGCGTGATCTTCGCCTGCGTGCCTACGAGGCCTACCGGCGGCGGCCGATGCCGAACTGGGGCGCTGACCTGAGCGGCATCGATTTCGACAACATCTACTACTACGTCGAAGCGTCCGAGAAGCAGGCGGAAAGCTGGGAGGATCTCCCGCCTGAGATCCTTGAGACCTACGAGAAGCTGGGCATCCCGCAGGCGGAGCGCGAGCGGCTCATCGCCGGTGTCGCGGCGCAGTACGAGAGCACCGTGCTCTACCACAAGGTCCGCGAAGACCTCGAGGCCGAGGGTGTGATCTTCCTCGACACCGACTCCGCGCTGCGTGAGCACGAGGATCTGTTCCGCGAGCACTTCGCGACGATCATCCCGCCCAACGACAACAAGTTCGCGGCGCTCAACACCGCCGTGTGGTCCGGCGGGTCGTTCATCTGGATCCCCGAGGGGGTCGAGGTCGACATCCCGCTGCAGGCATACTTCCGGATCAACAAGCAGAACATGGGGCAGTTCGAGCGCACGCTGATCATTGCGGAGCCGGGCTCGTACGTGCACTACGTCGAAGGATGCACCGCACCGATCTATTCGTCGGACTCGCTGCACTCGGCTGTCGTCGAGATCATGGTCAAGCCTGGCGCACGCGTGCGGTACACAACGATCCAGAACTGGTCCAACAACGTCTACAACCTGGTGACCAAGCGGGCCGTGGCCCAGCGCAACGCCACCATGGAGTGGATCGACGGCAACATCGGTTCCAAGGTCACCATGAAGTACCCAGCCGTGTGGCTGACCGAGGAAGGTGCGAAGGGCGAGGTGCTGTCGGTGGCGTATGCCAACGACGGCCAGCACCAGGACGCCGGCGCGAAGATGGTCCACGCCGCGCCGTACACGACGTCGAACATTCTGTCGAAGTCGGTCTCCAAGGGCTCTGGCCGCACCAGCTACCGGGGTCTGGTCTCCATCAACGAGGGGGCACACCACGCCCGTTCGGCCGTCAAGTGCGATGCGTTGATGCTCGACGAGACGTCACGCACCGACACCTACCCCTACATGGAGATCGAGCAGGAAGACGCGACCATCGAGCACGAGGCGACGGTCTCGAAGCTCTCGGAAGACCAGCTGTTCTACATGCAGTCGCGCGGCATCGACGAGGACGAAGCCACGGCGATGATCGTGCGCGGGTTCATCGAACCGATCGCGCGTGAGCTGCCCATGGAGTACTCGGTGGAGCTCAACCGGCTCATCGCACTCGAGATGGAGGGCGCGATCGGCTGACCGGGCCACCCCCGTGGCCCGAGCGGCGCCGGCGTGACGCTGGCGGGATCCCGTTCGCCACGACATCGAACCGACTGACCCTGCGAGATGACGAGTCCACCGTGAAGCTCGATGATTTGACCGAGGATGCGCTGCGCCAGCGCTCCGATGACACCGGTGAACCTGCCTGGTTGCGAGACCGGCGGCTAGCTGCGTTCAAGCGTTACCTGGATCAGGCGTGGCCCGACTCACGTACCGACGAGTTCTGGCGTTCCACGCCCTTCGACCGGCGCATCGACGTCGACCGAGACGTCGTCGTAGACGCATCAGCCGCGGGTTCGGGCAGATCGGTGCTCGAGCGAATCGACGCGGGAGTGCTCGCGCGAACGACGGATGCAGGCACGGTCGAGGTCGAGCTACCCACCGAGCTGGCCGAGGCCGGAGTGGTCATCAGCGATCTCGTCGTCGCTGCGAACGAGCACACCGATCTGGTGCGTGAGCACCTCGGCACACTGACCACCTCGGTGCCCGAATCGACCGGCACCGACGAAGATCGCACGATCACGGTCAACGATGCTGCCTGGACGACAGGCGTGTTCATCTATGTGCCCGACGAGGTCGAGATCGACCAGCCGATCTCACTGCACCTGCACGTCAGTCGCAGCGGCGCTCACCTTCCACGCGTGCTGGCGGTTGTCGGCCGGCACGCCAGGTTGCGCCTGTACCTCGAGCACACCAGCGACGAAGGGACCGATGCGCTCGTCGACGAAGTCGTCGAAGTCATCGCGGGTGACGGCAGCACGGTCGAGATCGCGTCACTGCAGCACTGGCACGAGGGCATCCAGCACCTGGCGCTGCAGAAGGTCGCTGCGCACCGGGACGCGACCGTGCGCACATTGGCGGTGACCACCGGTGGCACCACCGTGCGCCTTCGCCCTGAGGTCGATCTGATCGGACCCGGCGCCCAGGCGCGCCCGCTCGGCCTGTATTTCGCGGATGACGGCCAGTGGTTCGACCTGCAGCCCTACGTGCGCCACATCGCGCCGCACGCCAGCTCTGACGTGCTGTTCAAGGGCGCGTTGCAGGGACGCAGCCGCACCGTGTTCCGCGGCAACATCTTCGTCCACCGTGACGCGGTCGGCACCGCCACCGACGAAAACAACCGCTCGCTGATCCTGACTGAAGGTGCGCGCGCGGATGCCACGCCGTTTCTCGAGATCGAATGCGCCGACATCACCGCCGGTCACGGGTCGGCAACGGGGCAGATCGATGCGCTCCATCTGTTCTACCTGCTGTCACGCGGCATCGCGCGCGATGAAGCGCTGCGCCTGATCGTGTTCGGATTCTTCCGTGAGGTGCTCGAAGAGATCGACCTGCCCGGCGTCGAGGAGGCGTCGCTGGCAGCGATCGAACGACGCATCGATGACGTCGACATGTCGGCCGTGCAGGTCAATGACGCGGCGCTGCGCGACTTCGCGAAAGCGGCAGGCTCATGAGCGTCGCTGCGAAGGTCTCCGAACTCGAGGACGCGACACCCACACGTGTCGACATCGACGGTGTGCCGGTGTGTCTCGTGCGCACTGGCGACGTCGTCCGAGCGATCCACGACGTGTGTTCGCACCAGCAGTGGTCGTTGTCGGAGGGCATGGTGTGGGGCGAAGGCGTCGAGTGTTCACTGCACGGTTCGACGTTCGATCTGTCGACGGGCGCGCCGTCGTCGCTTCCTGCCACCCGCCCGGTCCCGACCTTCGACGTACGCATCGACGGTGACGAGGTGCACGTCGATGTGTCCACCGCTACCAACGGCGCACCGTTCCCCGACCACGACTGACACACCAACGTCCATGAACTTCGCACGACGACGAGGACCGCAACAACATGGCTGATCTCGAGATTCGCGACCTGAAGGTCGAGGCCGACGGCACTGAACTGCTGCACGGCGTCGACCTCGACCTGGACCTGGGGGACACCGTCGCCCTGATGGGCCCCAACGGTTCGGGCAAATCCACGCTCGCCTACACGCTGGCGGGGCATCCCGCCTATGACGTGACCGGCGGCACCATGACGTTCGAAGGGACCGAGCTCACCGAGCTCGCTCCAGACGAGCGCGCGCGCCTGGGTGTTTTCCTCGCGATGCAGTATCCGGTCGAGGTGCCCGGCGTGTCGCTCACGAATTTCATGCGCACCGCGCTCAACGCCGTCACGGGTGACGAGGTGCCGATCCGCGAGTTCATGGCGCGCCTGCGTGCCGAGATGGACGAGCTCGGCATCCACGAGTCGTTTCTGCAGCGCTCAGTGAACGAGGGGTTCTCCGGGGGCGAGAAGAAGCGCTTCGAGATCTTGCAGGCCGCGTTGCTGCGCCCGAAGCTCGCGGTGCTCGACGAGACCGACTCGGGTCTGGACGTCGACGCACTCAAGGTCGTCTCCGAGGGCATCAACCGGCTGCGCGGCAAGGACCTCGGGGTGCTCATCATCACCCACTACACGCGCATCCTGCGCTATGTGCAGCCTGACCGTGTGCACGTCATGGTCGACGGTCGTATCGCGGCGTCGGGTGGGCCTGAACTCGCCGATCAACTCGAGGCCCGCGGCTACGAAGACGTCGCGTCGCTCGCGAACGCGTGAGTCGCATGTCCTCGCTGACTGCACCCGGCGCCGCGCAGACGGTGCCAACCCGCGGGTTGGCACTGAAGGGGTGGCCGTTGGTGTACGCGTCGGGCACGATATGACCGTGAGCGACGCTGAGGTGGCGATGTTCGACGTGCCGACGTTGCGCAAGGAGTTCCCGACCCTTGCGCGTGAGATCGACGGGCAACGGCTCGTCTATCTCGACTCGGCTGCGAGTTCGCAGACGCCGCTTGCTGTGCTCGATGCGATGGATCACTACTACCGCTGGTGTCGATCCAACGTCAATCGGGGTGTGTACGTGCTTGCTGAGGAGGCCACCGACCTCTTTGAATCAGCTCGGGCCAAGGTGGCCACGTTCTTCGGTGCTGATCCGCGCGGCGTGGTGTTCACCAAGAATGCGACCGAGGCATGCAATCTCGTCGCCTATGCGTGGGTGCGGCGCAACCTCGGCCCCGGCGACGTGTTGTTGACCACGGTGATGGAGCATCACGCCAACCACGTGCCTTTCACCTACGCGGCACGGGATCTGGGTTTCGACGTACGCCACATCCCGCTGACCGACGACGGCCAGCTCGACATGCAGGCCGCGGCAGACCTGCTCGCTGACGGTCGCGTGAAGTTCGTTGCTGTTGGGCACGTCTCGAACGTGCTCGGGACGATCAACGATGTCGCCGCAGTGCGCGATCTGGCTCGTGCAGCGCGCCCCGACGTCGTCATCCACGTCGACGGGACACAGGCTGCCCCGCACCTGCCGGTCGATGTCGCCGATCTCGACGTCGACTTCTACGCCGTGACGGGCCACAAGATGCTCGGCCCCACCGGCATCGGCGCGTTGATTGCCCGCCCGGAACTGCTCGAATCGATGGACCCATTCCTCGCGGGCGGCGACATGATCCGGGACGTGACGCTCGATGGCGCGACCTGGAACGACGTGCCGCACAAATTCGAGGCGGGAACGCCGATGATCGCCGAAGCGGCCGGTCTGTCTGCTGCCGTCGATGTACTCGACGGACTCGGGATGCAGGCGGTACGCGACCACGAGCGGCACCTGGTCGGCGCCATGCTCGACGCGCTCGCCGACATCGACGGTGTTCAGGTCCATGGTCCACGCGATCTCGACGTGCGTGGCGGCACGATCTCGTTTGCGATCGACGGTGTCCATCCACATGACGTCGGTTCGCTGCTGGGATCACGGGGTGTCTGCGTGCGTGTCGGACACCACTGCGCGAAACCGTTGATGCGAGAATTGGGCGTGAACGCGACTGCGCGGGCGAGCGTGCACGTGTACAACGATGTGGACGACATCGAGCCGTTGATCGACGGGATCACGGCCGCTCGCGATTTCTTCGCCCGGTGAGTGTGGCGTGAGGACCCGACGATGACGATGGACGACCTGTACCAGGACATCATCCTGGACCATTACCGCAAGCCCAAGAACCGTGCGTCGACGCTCGATGGCGAGGACGTGCACGTGCACCACTCGAACCCGCTGTGTGGTGACGAAATGGACCTGCGGATTCGCGTCAAGGACGGGACTCTTGACGGTGTGGTCTTTGACGGCGACGGCTGTTCGATCAGCCAGGCATCCGCCTCGGCGATGACCCAGGCGGTGACCGGGCGTGATCTCGACGACGTGCTCGAACTCGCCGAAGAGTTCCGCCGCATGATGCACGGCGAAGAGCCAGGACGGCTCGACGACCTCGGTGACGGTGTCGCCTTCCAAGGGGTCGCGAAATTTCCGGTGCGGGTCAAGTGCGCACTGCTGGGGTGGATGGCGGTTCGAGACGCCATCGAGACCCATGTACAGGGTGCATCCGCCCACTCCGTCACGCACGACGACGTCTAGGAGGATCCACGTGGCCACCGAACCATCCACCATGGACGGGGTTCGCGACGACATCGCGGACGACACCGGTGACGACGCCGTGCCCGCGGCTGATACGCCAACCGGTGAGCCCGACGAGCAGCCTCGTTCCGAGCATCCGTTCGCCGACCTGCCGCTCGAGGACGACGGCATGCCGTCCTCCGAAGCGCTGTTCAACGCGCTGCGTGCCGTCGTGGACCCCGAGATCGGCTACAACATCGTCGATCTCGGCCTGGTCTATGAGGTTCTCAAGCCAGAGCGCGGGCACGCGCATGTGCGCATGACCCTGACCACCATGGGCTGCCCATTGACCGAGGTCATTCACCAGCAGTGCTCGGTGATCCTGGGCGCCATGCCAGGTGTCGATCACGTCGACGTCGAGTTCACGTTCACGCCGCCGTGGTCGACAGACATGATGGCTGACTACGTGCGTGAGGAACTACGCGCGATGGGCATGAACATCTGAGCGGCACCACCGCACACAGTTTGCACTGTTTTCACTGGCGTCGCGGCGCGGGTGGCGAGGTCCTCCGACACTTGCATGTCACCCGGCGGTCGTCGCACGAACCCAGCCCCGCGGGGCCGTTCACCCTGCCGTACGTCCGGCGGTGTGGTGCCGAACGAGATGTCCGGAACGAGCGCGCATTCGCGTCGTGGCCGGCAACGTGAGCCGACGAGTTGATGAGGAGATGTGTCCGTGGTCCGTCCCGCTGTCGAGCGTCGTGAGCCGCTGAGCGCTGAGGAGATCGCGCGCTACAGCCGCCACCTGATCATCCCCGACGTGGGTATGCCTGGCCAGGAGCGGCTGAAGGCCGCGCGTGTCCTGCTGGTGGGCACCGGTGGGCTCGGTTCACCACTCGCGCTCTATCTGGCCGCTGCCGGCGTGGGCACCATCGGCCTCGTCGACGACGATGTCGTCGACGCCTCGAACCTGCAGCGGCAGGTCATCCACGGCACCTCCGACATCGGGGTCCACAAAGTCGATTCCGCGCGGGCGTCGATCGAAGACATCAACCCGTTCGTCGAGGTTCGTGAGCACCGCACGTTCCTCACCTCCGACAACGCTCTCGACATCATCGCGGACTACGACCTGGTCATCGATGGCACCGACAACTTCCCGACCCGTTACCTCGTCAATGACGCGTGTGTGCTGCTCGGCAAGCCCAACGTGTACGGGTCGATCTTCCGCTTCGAAGGCCAGCTGAGTGTGTTCTGGGCCGAACAGGGCCCCTGCTACCGCTGCATGTTCCCCGAACCTCCACCGCCGGGCATGGTGCCCAACTGCGCCGAGGGAGGCGTGCTCGGCATCATGGCCGGCCACATCGGTACGGCGCAGGGCATCGAGGGCATCAAGGTGCTCACGGGCATCGGCAACCCGATGATTGGCCGGCTGGGTCTCTACGACGCGCTCGAGCAGCGCTGGGTGTATGTCAAGGTCAACAAGGACCCCGACTGCCCGGTGTGTGGCGACAACCCGACGGTCACTGAACTCATCGACTACGAGGAGTTCTGCGGCATGCCCGCGCACGACCGGACGGTCGAAGCCGATCTGTCGACTGCGGACATCGAAATCCTGCCAAGCGAGTACGCCGAGATCGCCGACAAGCCTGACGTGGCGCTCATCGACGTCCGTGAGCCCCACGAGTACGAGATCAACCGGATTCCGGGGTCCGTGCTCATCCCGAAGGACGAACTGGCTGGCCGCCTGTCGGAGCTCGACCCGACCAAGGACTACGTCGTGCACTGCCTGTCGGGTGTGCGTTCGCTCGAGTCGACCGAACTGCTGCGCGGCGCGGGCCTGCGGGCGCGTTCGATGCGTGGTGGGATCAACGCCTACGCCCGTCAGGTCGATCCGAGCATCCCCACCTACTGACGACGGATCCGTACGCACGCGGCGACGCCGCCCGTCATCTGCTGCGTGCACAGTCGCGGACTACCGTGTGGGCATACCCGCGTTGCGGGACCGTGAGTCCGATCATTCCTACAGGGAGAACGACATGACCGATCGCCGTGCATCCGTGACCTGGGAGGGCGACCTCTTCGAAGGCAATGGAACCGTGACCTTCGCCTCATCGGGCCTGGGGGGCGACCTCCCGGTGTCGTGGCCGTCGCGCGCGGAAGACCCCGACGGGCGTACCAGCCCCGAGGAGATGCTCGCTGGCGCTCACGCGTCGTGTTTCTCGATGGCCCTGTCGAAGCAGATCGCCGACCGTGGTGCGACGCCCGGTCGCATCGAGACGTCCGCCACCGTGACTTTCGTGCCCGGCACAGGCGTGACCACAAGTGCGCTGGAGGTCCGGGTCAGCGCCGATGGTCTCGACGACGCGTCCCTGCAGGAGGCCGCAGCCGCCGCGAAGGATGGTTGCCCGATCTCCAAGGCGCTGGCTGGCAACGTCGACGTCAGCGTGAGCGCGAGCCTCGCCTGAGTTCTACGGGACGTCGCCAGGCGGTTCGGCGGCGCCCTGAAGGTGCCTGTTGTCGGTCTGCTCCACAACGCGACCGGTGGCAGGCACCAGCCGTGTGGCGGTGAGATCGAGGACGACGCGCACCGGGTCTCCGACGGCGGGCCCGGCGCCACGCCAGACCGCCACGCGCACGGTTGGCCCCGCGCTGGTCACAACGTCGAGAGCGATGTGGTCCGATGCGAAGCGTCGTGCCGCGACCTGACCGTCGAGCGCCATCTCCGTCGATGACACTGACTCCTGTGGCGTAGCCAACCGGATCGCGTCGGCCAGCAGGACCAGCCGCTGCGACGCCCCGTCCCCCTCGGCCCCAGGCGCGTGCGATGCGTGCTGGTGCAGGTCGAGTTCGCCGAAGGGCGTGCGCACCAGGCCGTTCGATGCCGTTGTGACCTCGAAGATCTGGTCGAGCCCGATGAAGCGGGCGACGAACTCGTCGGCAGGTGCGCGCCACAGCTGGTCAGGGCGGTCGCGCTGTACCAGGCGCCCCGCCCGCATCACCGCGACGTGGTCGGCGAACGCGAGGGCTTCATCCTGGTCGTGGGTCACATAGAGCACAGTCGTGCCCAGTGAGCGCAGCATGCCCGGAAGCTGGTCGAGCAGATGCTGACGTAGCGCACGATCAAGCGATCCCAGCGGCTCGTCGAGCATCAGCAGTTTCGGTTCGGGTGCGATCGCGCGGGCGAGCGCCACACGCTGTTGTTCGCCGCCGGACAGCTCGTCGACGTTTCGCGACGCCATGCCTTCGAGATCGACCAGGCCCAGGACCTCGTCGACCCGTGCGGTGATCTGTACGCGCGGCATCCGGTGCATGCGCAGGCCGAAGGCGACGTTGTCGCCCACGCTGCGATGTGGAAACAGCACGTGGTCCTGGAACATCAGGCCGACCCCGCGCTCGTCGGGTCGCAGCCTGGTGACATCGTCGCCGCCAAGGCGGACGTGTCCTGTGGCAGGGCGTTCCAGGCCGGCGATCGTGCGCAGCAGCGTCGACTTCCCGCAACCGCTGGGTCCGAGCACGGCCAGGATCTCGCCGGGTTCTGCACTCAGATCGAGATGATCGACTGCTGTCACCGTCCCGAAACGCACGGTGAGGTCGTTGATATCGACGCGGGTTCCCATCGCGTCCATCAGAACCGACCCACCTGGCCGACACGCAGACGGTCGATCGTCATGATCGCAGCCGCGGTCACCGTCATGAGGATCGTCGAGAGCGCCATTGCTTGACCGAAGTGCACGATCCCAGGGCGGCCGAGCAGCCGGAAGATCGCGACGGGCATCGTCGGCATCTGCGCCCGAGCGACGAACACCGTCGCACCGAACTCTCCCAGCGCGACGGCGAACGACAGGCCGGCGGCAACAGCCAGTGCACGTGCGACGATCGGCAGGTCGACCTCGCGCCAGATGCGGCCAGGTGTGGCGCCCAGCACCGCGGCAGCCTCTCGCAAACGGGTGTCGATGGATCTGAGGACCGGAAGCAGTGTGCGCACGACGAATGGGATCGCGATGAGCGCCTGTGCAATCGGGACCAGCCACAGCGAACCACGCAAATCAAGCGGGGGCCGGTTGAGTGCGATCAGAAACCCGAATCCGATCGTGACGGCCGATGTCCCCAGCGGAAGCATCAGGGCCCGGTCGACACCGCGTGCGAGCGGATTGTCCTGTGTCGTGGCGGCGATCGAGGCGAGTCCGCCGACGACGAGTGCGATGAGGGTCGCGGCGAAGGCAAACAGCAGTGAATTCCGGATCGCCTGCCAGGGTGCGACGGCGAGCACGGTTTCGCGTGCGCCGCTGAACAACGTCCGATAATGGTCCAGGCCGTAGCCGTCGGCAACAGCGAGTGAACGCTCGACGAGCACCGCAAGGGGAGTGGCGAGCAGTGCAGCCATCACGGCCAGGTTCACGGCCAGGAACACGCGTTCTCCCGGGGTGGTCGGGCGTCGCGCGCTGCGCTCGGCGCGCACCAGCGGCTGGTGAGTCGCCCGTCGCTGCAGACGCCCGTAGACGAGCAGCGACGCGACGACCGCGATCAGTTGCAGCAGCGCGAGTGTCGAAGCGAGCTGCAGGTCCAGCATCTGTGTCGTCGCGCGGTGGATCTCGACCTCGATGGTGGCGCGGGTCGGCCCGCCGAGGATCAGTACGACGCCGAATGAAGTGAAAGTGAACAGGAACACGATCGCTGCAGCCGACGCGATCGCAGGTCGCAACAGCGGAAACGACACCTCACGGAATGCCTGCCAACGCGAGGCACCCATGACACGCGCGGCGTCTTCAAGTCGGGGGTCGAGATGCGACCACAACCCCCCGACAGTCCGAACGATCACCGCATAGTTGAAGAACACGTGCGCGATGAGGATCGCGACGACCGTGCGACGCAGGTCGATCGCCGGTGCCGCGTCGCCAAGCAGTGAGGACAGCGCGCTGTTGATCGGGCTTCGTGGTCCGAGCAGCGCCAGGAACGCCGAGCCAACGACCACGGTCGGCAGAACGAACGGCACGGTGATGGCCGCCTGCAGCATGCGTCGACCGGCGAAACGCATGCGCGCGAGCACGTACGCACCGGGGATGGCGGCCAGCAGGGTCAGCAGCGTGGACACGGTGGCCTGCCAGAGCGTGAACCATCCGACGCGCAGCACGGACGGCTCGGCGACCGTTCGAACAAGCGCACCGGGATCGAACACCCCGTCGGGACGCAGCCCCGTGAGCACGATGCGTGTCACGGGCAGCACGAAGAACGCCGCCAGGAAGGCGACGGGAACGAGCAGCAGGAGGCCGGCACGCAGTGCCGGCCCCCTGCGCGAGATCAACGCAGGACGGTCGTTGTCCACGACTCGATCCAGTCCTCCCGGTTCTCGCCGATCTCGAACGGGTCAATCTCGAGCGGCGTGTCGGGTATGACCGCGTGCTCGGCGAAGACCTCGGGGAGCTCGGCGTCGTCGACAGCAGGGAAGACGAACATCGTCAGCGGCAGATCCTGCTGGAACTCCACGCTGAGCATGAAATCGATCACCTGTTGCGCTGCCTGTTCGACCTCGGTGCCTTGCAGAATCCCGGCGAACTCGATCTGACGGAAGCACGATGCTTCGATCACGCCGGTCGGTGCCTCGTCAGGCTGCGGATCGGCGAACAGAACCTCTGCAGGTGGGCTCGACGCGTACGACACGACCAGCGGTCGGTCTCCGCCACCAGCCCAGGTGAACTCCGTGTAGTACGCCTCGGACCAGCCGTCAGTCACCACCACGTCGTTGGCGCGCAGCTGCTCCCAGAACTCGAGGTAGTTGTCGACACCGAAACGTTCGACGGTGGCCAACAGGAATGCGAGTCCAGGTGAGGACGTGGCCGGGTTCTGCACGGCGAGCAGCCCCTCGTAGGCCGGGTCGGTCAGATCCTCGAGGTCTGTGGGGACCTCGAGCCCGGCCTCGTCGAACCAGGCGACGTCATAGTTGAGGCAGACATCGCCGACGTCGATCGGGGTGACGCGGTGCTCAGGATCGAGCTGCAATGACGGGTCGACGGCGTCCAAGCGCGGGGAGGTGTAGGGCACGAACAGGTCTGCGTCCAATGTCCGCGACAGGAACGTGTTGTCGACGCCGAAGAGGACGTCGCCCTGAGGTGCATCGGCGGTCAGGATCGCCTGGTTGACGACAGTGCCCGCATCGCCCATGGGCACGAAGTCGATGCTGATGCCGGTCTGTTGCTCGAACGCGTCAACGATGTCGGTGGAGATATCGAACGAGTCGTGCGTGAGCACCGTGACCGTGTCACCTGCGGTGTCGAGGGCATCCTCGTCGGGCGCGTCGGTTTCCGGCGCTTCGGCGTCAGGTGCATCGCTGGGAGCATCGTCGGCAGGTTCCGGCGTCTGGTCGCCGCACGCGGCAACGATGACCATGGCCGCGAGTGCGAGAAGTGTCGTACGTGTTCGCATCAGGGTTCCTCCGTTTCGAGGTCGGAGAGTTCGCCGGGTTGGACGGCGAGCAGCGTTCCTGCATGCAGACGCACACCGCCGTAGGGCTGGGCGAACTCGTTGCTCACACCCCGGGAAGAGCCTGGAACCAGATCCTCATCGACGAGCCGGAAGCGCAGTCCCCGTGTTGTCACCCCGCGCACAGGGCCAAGCACGGGGATGAGGCTGACCAGCTCACCTGGCCGTCCGATGAGGACGGCTTCGTCGTGCACGACCGTCACGGTCGCCTCACCGATCAGCGCGATGATGCGTGTGTCGGCATAGGTCGGTGACGCAAGCACGACGAGGTTGCCGAGCAGATGGTCGAGCCGGCCCCCGTGGCCGCCGACCATCGTGATCCGTGCCGGCTCGAGCTCCATGGCCCGGTCCAGCGCAATCTCGAGGTCTGTGCGGTCCTTGGCGGGCGGGTGGCGGTCGATCGACGCCCCCGCACGCTCTGCTTCTTCAAGCGTCGACTCGTCAACCGAGTCGAGGTCACCGACGACCTCATCGACGACGAGCCCGAGGCCGGAGGCGAGATGCAGACCCGAATCGGCGGCGATCACCATCGCGTCACTGGGCAGCGTGGCAACGCGCCGCAGATCGATGGGATCACCACCGGTGAGCACGACGACGTCCTCGACCGCAGTGCCGGACCTATCGGTTCGACGACCGGTGGTTGAAGGAGAGGACATCGCGCACCTCCCTCCGCTGGCATTACCCAGCTCAGGTTCCACGGGTCGATGACGCTCGAACACAGGTCGTGCGCGTGTTCGTGGCCACCCTCTCAGCCCGGCTGTCCCGAGCTCCCCGGGTGTTGTCTGTGTGTTGCACGGCACGCCCTTCGTGCCGGACGACGAGGGTAGCGGCGCGTGCGTACCTTGTGGCCACTCGCTTGACGGTGGCTCATTGACGACACACCTGCCGACTCGTCGCACACGTTGGCGCATCGCCGTCGCTGTCGCGGTGGTCGCGGCTGTCGGCGCGGTCGCGCTCGTCGGCTGGCTGCGTGGCGATCACCCTGACGGGTTCTACGCCGCGCCCGATGACGTCGGCTCGTTCGACCCCGGCACGCTGCTGCGGATCGAATCGATCGACGCGGACATCGCGAATGCGGATGCATGGCGCATCCTGTATCGATCGACTGACCATGCGGGCGAGCCCGGGGTGGTCAGTGGCCTGCTGTTCGCACCCCGTGGCGTGTCCGGCGCGATGCCTCTGGTCGCCGTCGGCCACGGGTCGACGGGCACAGACGTGACCTGCGCCCCGTCCTTGTCGGCACGGCCACTCGCATCGATGCCTGCCGTCGAGGAGGCGCTCGCTGCGGGATTCGCGGTCGTCGCGACCGACTACCACGGGCTGGGTGTCGATGGCTCCCATCCGTACATGGTCGGCGACGCGTCCGCCCATGCGGTGCTCGATTCGGTACGTGCTGCGCAGCAAGCGATCGCGGTCGACACCGACCGCGTTGCGTTGTGGGGTTTCTCGCAAGGAGGCCACGCCGTGCTGTTCGCCGCTGAGCGTGCGGCGACGTACGCGCCCGACGTCGGTCTACGCGGTGTGGTCGCGCTTGCCCCTCCGATCGACCTCGAGGATGTCATTCTCGATGGCCACGGCACGGTCCTGGGGACGTTGCTTCTTGTCACCACTGCAGTGTCGTGGAGCGAGATCTACCCCGATCTGGATCTCGCGGATGTCGTCGATGAGACGTCGATCGCCGATGCACGTGAGATTGCCGGACGCTGCCTCGACCCGACGTCACTGCCCGCATCGGTTGTCGATGCGATCGTTGTTCGCGACGCCCTCTCGATTCCCGGCAGTGACGAAACCGATCGATGGTCGCAGCGCATCGCCCAGAACACACCGCGCGGCCCCGACGACGTCGACGTCCTCGTGGTGCACGGCACCGGTGACCGGGTGATCGATGTGCAGTCCTCGCGACGTTTCGTCGACGAACGTTGCGCCATGGCGAATCCGGCCGAGATGTGGGAGATCGACAACGCTGGACACTTCACGCTGGTCGCGCGCGTTGGCGGCGAGGTCGTGAGGTGGACCGAGCAGCGGTTCGACGGCGTTGATGCAACGAGCTGCCCGGCCACCGACGAGGCGGCCGATGCTGGCACATCCGGCGAGACGGACGATGGTGGAGCACAGCAGCTGCCCGACGGCGTGCGCCATCCACCCGCGTGGCTGGGGACGCGCCCGTTGGAGCTGCGCGGCGACGGGCTCGGCATCCCGCAACCCACGCCCCCGGAGCTGCAGGACCGCCAGTTCGTCACCACCTCATCCCTGCCGCCACCTGCCGACGGCGGCTTCGCCGCGACCATCGAGCCGGTGACAGACGACGTCGCGGCACGGTCGACCTGGCATCCCGGCTGCCCGGTGACGCTCGACGAACTGCGCTATCTCACGGTTGTGTTCCACGGTTTCGACGGCCGCGACCACACCGGCGAGTTGCTGGTGCATCGTGACTGGGCCGAGCAGATCGTGGGTGTCTTCGAGGCTCTGCACGACGCCCGTTTCCCCATCGAACAGATCGGGATCGTCACCCCCGAGAACCTCGATGCACACCCGACGGGCGATGGCAATCTCACCAACGGATTCGTGTGCCGTGACACCGTGTCCGGCCAATCCTGGTCCGAGCATGCCTATGGGCGCGCCATCGACATCAATCCGTTCCACAACCCCTACGTGCGCGGTGAGGTGGTCGTGCCCGAACTCGCAGGCTCCTACCTGGACCGTGACGACCATCGGCCCGGGATGATCCAGGCGGGCGACGAGGTCGTGCGCGCATTCGCCGATATCGGATGGCACTGGGGCGGACACTGGCGTTCGGCGAAAGACTGGATGCATTTCTCGGCGACAGGTCGCTGACGACGGCGTCAACCTGCAACGTGCGACGGGTGGAGAGCGTCGCTCTCCACCCGTCTGGGCCGGCCGTACGTGAAACCGGCCGTTCGTGAAACCAGCCGTGGCTATGCGCCCGGTCAGGCCTCGTTGACGATCAGGGCGGTGACCATGCCGAACATGCCTTCGTGACGTTCAGCGTGGGTGAGGATGTGGCAGTGGAAGGCCCACACGCCAGGGTCAGTCGCCTGGATGAGCACCGTGTAGCGCTCGCCGGGGGCGACGTTCACCGTGTCTTCCCAGCGCGGCTGCTCGAGGGCGAAACCGTCCTTGGCGACAACGAGCTGCGGCATCTGGTGCAGATGCATCGGGTGGATCTGCAGCCCTTCGTTGTAGTAGTGGACGACGAACCAGTCACCTTCGTCGACGACGATCGGTTCGGTCGCGGGCCAGCCCTTGCCGTTGATCGTGAGGCCGATCGTGCCGGCGTCATTGAGCACCATCGGGATCTCGGTGACGATGTCGATCTCGTCGGGGATCGCCTTGCCGCTGATGGTGCGTCCGGTCGGCAGCGGGATGTCCTCGCCGATCTGGCCGATCAGGAACACACCGAACATCCCGTTGGGCAGCTTGATCTGGCCGTGGTGGTGCGGGTGGTACATCCCGATCGCGGGTTCGTCAGCGACGAACTCGTAGGTGTAGGTGTCACCTGACGCGATGAGCGGTTGGGTGAGTGGGGCGACACCGTCCTGGTCGTTGGGGACCCGCACGCCGTGCCAGTGGACGTCGGTGCCCATCGGCAGGTGGTTCTCGACGTGGACACGGACCTGGTCACCGACATCGACCTGGATCATCGGTCCCGGGATCTGGCCGTTGTACGCCCAGCCTTCGACGACCTTGCCGGGCTCGACCTCCCAGTCGATGATCTCGGCGACCAGGCGGAAGACCTTGGTGCCGTCATCGAGGATCTCTTCGGGCTCCAGTGGCTGGTTGCCGATGCCTTCGGTCTCCGCGGGGAACGCCAGGATCGACTGTTCCATGGCGGCGTCGAGCGCGTCCCAGTCCTCTTCGGTGGCGCCATGGCCGTGCGCCGCGTCGGAAGCTGCGGTGGTCGTGCCGTCGCCCACGATGGTGAGTGTTGCGGTCATGCCGGCCGAGTCGTGGCCGGGCACGGTGCAGTACAGCTCGTAGGTGCCGGGTGCGAGTCCAGCAAGCGAGAGCTCGGCAGACTCGCCACCGCGCAGCATCGGCGTGGCGACATCCGTGCCGACGACAGCCAGGTCGTGCTCAATGGCGCCCTGGTTCGTGACAACGAGCGTGCCTCCTTCGGCAACTTCGATCGACGATGGCGACACCGAGAACTCGTCGAGTGCAACGGCGACCTCGCTGGGTGCATCGGGGGCCGCTGCTGCCTCGCCCGGCGCCGCAGTCGGCGCGGTCGCTCCCGCACCAGAGGCGATGATCAGTGCGCCTGCTGACAGGACGAGTGCCATCGCGGCCGCAACACCTGTCGCGATCGCGCCCATCGTGCGTTCCTCAGTCACCTTCACACCTTTCGCGGTTGTGGATGTCTGCTCGGCTCGTTCCACCGAGATCGACACGAACCCAAGCGGTCACGTCTCGATGCGGCCAGGGCGCTCAGTCCCCGTTTGCTGGGACCTGGGACCCCACCTGGCCAGGTCGAAGCGGCGGCCGGGGCTGCCGCCGTGCTGGTCAGCCCCGCCTGCGCAGCCGCCGACCCGAGATCTCATCGGCGATGATGCGGATCCAGGTCCCCCGGGACGGGTCGTCGATCGCCCAACTATCGAGTTCGACCTCGTAGCGGGCGATGTCGTCGGGGTCGTCGATGAGTTCTGCACGGCCGCGGACGATCACGCTCCACCCGGTGCCGCGCGCCGGGTCGTGGTCGTCGAGTTCGAAAGCGACCGGCTCACCGACGACGGCAGCATCGAGCTTGCCGCCGCTGAGGCTGCGGATCACGACGTGGGATCCGTCGACAAGATGGTTCACCGGCACGATGTTGGGTTGTCCCGCCTCGAGGTATGCCAACCGGCCGATCGGGCGGCTCCGCAGCAGCGCGAGGCTCTGTGCGAGGCTGAGCACCTCGAGGCCATGGCGGTCAGTGGGGGCGGGCTCGCTCACGTCGTTGCTCCTTGAAGACGGGGTCGTCTGGGAGCATCGTCGGTGGCGCGGTCGCACGACAGGGCCGCTCGCCCCTGACCGTGTGGGCCGACAGCCTGGTGAGCCGGGCGCGGCCCCGATGGGGGCAGCTGCTGGCTACTCGCCGCGTTCGACCTGCGTGTAGAACACCGCCGCTTCTGTGCGGCGCTGCATCCCGAGCTTGGCGAGCATGTTCGAGACGTAGTTCTTCACCGTCTTCTCGGCGAGGTGCATCTGCTCGGCGATCTGACGGTTGGTGAGCCCCTGTGCGATGAACTCGAGGATCCGCCGTTCCTGTTCTGAGAGCGATGCCAGCCGCGGATCCTCCTCGTCGCCTTTGCGCAGGCGCTCGAGCACCTTGCCGGTGACAGCGGGATCGAGCAGGGATTCGCCCTGCGCGACACGCCTGATCGCATCCAACAGTCCGGCGGCGCGCACGTCTTTGAGGAGATAGCCGGCCGCGCCGGCCATGATCGCGTCGAACAGCGCCTCGTCGTCACCGAACGAGGTCAGCATCAGGCAGGCGATCTGGGGATTGCGTGCCCGGATCTCACGGCAGATCTCGACGCCGTTGCCGTCGGGGAGGCGAACGTCCAGCACCGCCACATCCGGCGGCTCCTTTGCGATGGCGGCGAGCGCCATGCCTGCGGTTCCGGCCTCGCCGGAGACCTCGAGGTCGTCCTCGGCTTCGATGAGGTCGCGCAAGCCGCGGCGCACCACCTCGTGATCGTCGACCAGGAACACCCGAACAGCCACGCGTCTACCTCCGTCGTTATCGGGCGCTGCTCAGTGCGCGCACCGTGCGCCGATGGCATACACAGTAGGCTTTCACCGCTGCAGGCGCTGTGGAGGCACCGCATCGTGGCCGAACGTGGGCGGTTGCGCGGGGGTGAATCCACCGACCCGCAGTTGCAGCGACTGCTCGACGCCGTGCTGCTGGTCGCCAGCGGCCTGGAACTTCGCACGGTGCTCGAACGGATCGTCGAAGCGGCATGCGCCCTCGTCGACGCCCGCTACGGCGCCCTCGGTGTGATCGATGACGAGGGCAACGCCCTGTCGGCGTTCGTCCATCACGGCATCGACGATGAGACGGCGTCACGCATCGGTTCGTTGCCGGCCGGTCACGGCATTCTGGGCCTGCTCATCGAGCACCCTGAAACGCTTCGACTCGACGACCTCACCGAGCATCCGGACTCGTACGGGTTCCCCGCGCACCATCCGCCGATGGAGAGCTTCCTCGGGGCGCCCATCCGCATCGGTGAGCGCGTCTACGGCAACCTCTACCTCACTGAGAAGCGCGATGGCGCAGGTTTCGACGAGGCCGATGAGCAGCTGATCGTCGGTCTCGCAGCGGTCGCGAGCTCCGCGATAAACAAGGCGCGTCTCTACGACGATCTGCAGGGGCGGGAAGCCTGGCAGGGGGCCGTCGTCGACCTCGCGAAGCGCGTGGTCGCAGGCACGCCCAGCCACGAGTTGTACGAACTGATCGCGCACCGCGGCGCGTCACTGGTTGACGCCGAGACCGCGCTGCTGGTCGGTCCCGCGCGGGCCGGTGACGACGAGGACCGGCTGCAGGTCCTCGCGTCAGTCGGTGGCGACCCACCCGACGCCGGTGTTTCATGGGAGGGATCGGCAGCACTCAGGGTGCTCCAGTCCGCTCGCCCAGAGGCGGTCGACCACAGCCCCGTGCTCGGCAGGCCTGCGCTCGCCATCCCGGTGGGTGACGCGACACAGGTCATGGCGGCACTCGTCGTCGCGCGTGCGACGCCGTTCACCAGCAGCGAACGTGCGCACCTCGCAGCATTCGGCGACCAGGTCAGTCTCGCCTGGGCGCACGAGCAGGCGCAGTCGGCCCTGCGACACTTCTCCCAGCTCGAGGAACGTGAACGGATCGGTCGGGATCTGCATGACACGGTCATCCAACGACTGTTCGCGACCGGATTGTCATTGCAGTCGTGTATCCGCCGCCTCGACGGCTCCCCAGATGTGGCCGAACGTGTCACCGCAGCGGTCGACGACATCGACGCGACGATCAAAGAGATCCGCTCGACCATCTTCGCGTTGCAGTCGGCCGACGACGACGCCGGCGGTCTGCGGACCCGACTGTTGCGCGTCGTGGACGAACTCGCCGTCATCCTGGATGCGACCCCGCGTGTGCGTTTCGACGGCCCCTTGGACACCGTCGTCGACGAGACCATCGCCGTTCATCTCGTCCCGGTATTGCGCGAAGCACTCACCAACGTCGCCAAGCACGCTCGCGCGCATGTCGTGGAGGTCGAAGTCAGTGTCGTGAACGGCGTCGTGCGCCTGCATGTCGCGGATGACGGGGTGGGGATCGATCCCGCCGATGTCGGGCGGGGCGTGGGGACTGTCAGCCTGCGTGAGCGGGCACAAGCACTCGGCGGTCGTGCCGAGACTGCGCCGCGCCAGCCAGGCCCCGGCACCTACGTCGTCTGGGAGGTCCCGGCCGACTGACGAGGAGCCGGGTCCACCGTGGTCAGCCGCCGGGCTGTGGGCCGAAACCTTGGTGGGCGCCGGTCAACCGATCGGTGCCTTTTCGTCGTCCAGGAGTGCTTCAGCGGACACGCCCGCAGCGACGTCAGCGACCAGACGTTCGGCGGTCCAGCGCGCAACACGATGCAGTGCCACGGTGTCCAGCGCCATGCCCACAGCGCCACCTGGCGGCGCGTAGCGTCCGTCGAGCACGAGTGTGCACGCCCCCGGTCTCAGACGGCCCAGGCCCAGCTCACCATCGAACGACGGCAGGACACGATCGATGGTGCCCGGCTGCCCGTCTTCCAGCAGTGGATCCCAGCGCACGGTGCGCCAGCACGTCGAGCCAGCCTGCCAGACGTCGCCGACGGTGACGACCACAGCCCGCGAGAACCCTGCGGCATGCACGCGAATGCGCCAGGTGTCGACACCTTCACGGCGCGGTTCGGGCAGCCAACGCTGCGGGTTGGAAGCGAATGCACGGGCGAGCGCGTTCGCGTCGCCGCTGACCGGCAGGAACGCTTGTACTGAACGGGTCACAGCGATGTGTCCGTGCTCGGGGCCAATGGGTCGGGATGCCGGTGGGGTCGTGGCATCCTGTTGACGAAAAATACAGACGAGCCGGCAGCGTTGATCAGGGCTCATGGTCCCCATTGTGTGGGCGAGACGTCCCGAGCGCCGTCAGCCGGTGTTGCGCAACCCCGCAGCGATTCCGTTGGTGGCGGTGAGCATCGCTCGGCGTAGTCGCACAGTGGCGTCGTTGGCCTCCTCGATGGTGCGCAGGCGACGCAGCAGCGCGATCTGCAGTGCATGCAGTGGTTCGAGATACGGCGCGCGCAGCGCCAGGATCGCGGTGAGCGTCGGGTCGTGCGCGAGCAGACGATCGCGTCCCATCACACGCAGCACCCCGGTCACGGTGCGGTCGAGCTCAGCGAGCAGCTGCGGCATGACCGCCTCGCGCACGTCGGTGTCGGCGAGGTCGGCGTACGCCCCGGCGATACGTGTATCGACCTTGGCGAGCACCATCTCCATGTTCTCGAGCGTCACCTCGAGCAATGGAGTGGACGATGCGATGCCGGCGAGCTGATCCCAACGTTGTTCGTCGCCGTCCGCCCACCGGTGCAGTGCGGTGCCCACACCGAACCACGCCGGCAGATGCAGCCGGCACTGCGTCCAGGCGAACACCCAGGGGATGGCGCGCAGGTCGCCCAGCCCGCTACCGGGCGTGCGTCGTGCCGGGCGCGAGGCGATGTTGAGGTCGCTGATGACCTCGAGCGGGGTCGCCTGGTTGAGGAATGCGATCAACGCCGGATTGTCGTGCACGAATTCCCGGTAGGCCTCGCCAGCGAAGCCAGCGAGCTCGTCGAGCGTCTGTTCGGCGGACGGGGTCAGCGGCGGTGTGCGTTGCGGGCGCATGGTCGTGATGACCGCGTGGACGACCTGTTCGAGATGACGATGCGCCAGCGTCGGGTCGCGGTAGCGCGCGGCGATGACCTCGCCCTGTTCGGTGACCTTGAGCCGGCCCTGCACCGACTCCGGAGGTTGCGCGCGAATCGCGGCGTTGGTGGGGCCGCCGCCACGACCGATCGAACCGCCGCGGCCGTGGAAGAGCGTGAGGGTGACCCCGTGCTGGTCTGCGACACGGGCCAGGCGGCGCTGTGCGCGCTGGAGCTGCCAGGTGGCGGCCAGATATCCGCCGTCCTTGTTCGAATCGCTGTAGCCGATCATGACCTGCTGGTGATTGCCGCGTCGCGTGACGTGCGCGCGGTAGGCAGGGTTGGCCAGCAGTTGGTCGAGGATGCCTTCGGCATGGTCGAGGTCATCGACGGTTTCGAACAGCGGGACGACGTCGAGCCCGTCGGCGCAACCCGCATCGTGTGCCAGCACCAGCACGGCGAGCACGTCCGACACCCGGCGGGTCATGGAAATGATGTAGGTGTCGATCGCGTCGGGACCGATCCGTTCGTGCGCGCGCCGAATCGTGCGAAACGTCGCGATCGTCTCATTGGTCGAGTCGGAGAAATCCAGCCGGGTGGGTGTCAGCGGGCGACGAAGCGATAGCTCGTGGGTGAGTGTGTCGATGCGCGCCGGCTCGTCGAGGTCGGCCCAGGCGTCGTCGTAGCGGGCGAAGATCTCCCCGAGGGCGTCGTCGTGGCGTTCGGCGTGCTGTCGGATGTCGAGCGTCGCCAGATGGAAGCCGAACACCTGCGCCTGGACCCGCAGGTCAAGAACCCGCCCATCGGCCAGACGTGCACCTCCTGCGGCACGCAGACTGGCGCGCAGCGTCTCCAGGTCGTCGACGAACTGCTCTGCGTAGAGATACGCGCGCGGGTCGGGACGCAGATCGGCGCGCCACGGACGGTCGATGCGGCGTTCGGTCGCCAACAGCATCTGATAGACGAGCGCGAGAAACTGGCGGTGCGGCTGGGCCGGATATCGCTCCTCGAGGTCGCGGGCTGCGTCCGGATGCTGGCTGCGTATCTCGGCGTAGCGGGTGTGCAGCGCGTCGCTGGCGCCGCGCTGATCGCTGACCGACAGGTGGGCGTGCATCGCGTCGATGCTGCGGCGCAGCAGTCGTAGCGCGAGTCGTTGATGCTCCCGCAACGTGGCTTCGGTCACCTGCGCGGTGACGTTGGGGTTGCCGTCACGGTCGCCGCCGATCCAGGACCCGAACCGCAGGAACTGGCCTGCGCGAGCCAGCGTCGCTTCGTCGACGTCGTCGAAAGTGTCGCTGACCGCACTGCGCAGCTCGCGATACAGCACGGGGACGAGATCGAACAGCGATGCGTCGATGAAATAGATCCCGTTGCGGACCTCGTCGATGACATCCGGCGGATTCGGTCGTGTCTCGTCGGACAGCCACAGCGACGCGACCTCTTCGGCCAGTGATGCCTCGAGCGCACCCCGTGTCTCAGGTGCGAGGACCTCGAGGTCGAGTGTGTGCAGCATCGCTGCGACCCGGGCCAGCTTCGTCAGCGTCGTGCGCCGTTTCGACTCGGTGGGGTGGGCGGTGAACACCGGACGCACAGTCAACGCTTCCAGCACGTCACCGAGCCGGTTGGTGCCAATGCCGTCATCGCGCAGGTCGACGAACGCCTGCCGGATTGTCTCTGCGAACACCTCACCGGCGTTGGCTGCCTCCTGCCGATCGGCGACGAGCTGGCGCACGACCGCTTGATCTTCCGCGAGATTGATCAGAAGGAGGCCGAAGTTTTGAAGATTTCCGAGCCCGAAATCGGTAACATCCCATTTCGGGTTTGGCGGGAGTGTCCATCCATTGGATTTAAAGCAAAG
>JBJHAX010000006.1:0-16064 GCA_050480705.1 Nitriliruptoraceae bacterium | reverse complement strand
GAGCTGACCCATCGCCGCGGTGTCGCCCTCGTGATGCGCCACGGCAAGCTGCCGTACACGTTCGACGAGGTCGAGCTGTGCGTCGCCTTCGACGTCGGCGATGGTGGCGCCGAGCAGGTCGCCGAGAAGCCGCACCTGTGTGGCTGTCGCGTCGCGTTGCACCACTGCCGCCTGTCGTCGCTCGCCGAGCGCGCGTCCCGCGCACCGCCGAATCCGAGTGAACCGTTCGGGGTCGCACGTGCGGACACCTTCAAGGACGATAACGCCGCCACACGATCAACGGCGAGGCTGGTGACGGGAACCGACAGATGTCGCAGGTGAGCGCAACCGCGCAGGTCGACCTGATTCGTCGCGTCGCCGTCGGTGACGAAGGCGCCATCGCGGCGCTCTACGACATGTATGCGGGCCCGTTGTACGGCTACGGGCTGCGCCGGCTGGGCGACACGCAACTGGCTGAGCAGCTCGTGCAGGACGTGCTGACACGACTGTGGCGTGACGCTGCCCGCTATGACGCCCGGCGTGGCAGCGTGCGCACCTGGGTGTTCGCGATCGCACGCGCAGTGGTCGTCGATCTGCATCGCCGGCGCCCCCGCGCGATCCCAACCGATGAGATGCCCGACCTCGACGCAGACGATGCCGAACTCGACGAGTTGCTCGACGCCGAGATCGTGCGTGCCGCGCTCGATCGTCTGTCGCACGAGCACCGCGAAGTGCTCGAGCTCGGCTACTACGCCGGCCTGCCCCAGTCCGCTGTGGCCGCGCGTCTCGGGCTGCCGGTTGGCACCGTCAAGTCGCGCACCTACTACGCGTTGCGCGCGTTTCGACTCGCTTGCGACGAGCTGGGGGTGACGCCATGACACCCACGACCTGTGGCCACGACATACACGCGATCGCGGCCCTGGTGCTCGGCGGCCTTGACGACCACGAAGCCGCCGAGGTCAGGGCGTCGGTGGACACGTGCGCGAACTGCCGCCGCGAGCACGACGAAATCGTTGCGCTGCCGCGACTGCTCGAGCGCGCCCGCAACGACGTGACACCGGTACCGGCGCGTGTCCGCGACCGTGTGCTGGCCGCATCGGCACGCCGGCGTGAACGACGACGTTGGATCGCGCTGACCGTGGCGGCAAGTCTGGCACTTGGCGCTGCCGGTGTCGTCGTCGGGCGCCAGCTGGCACCCGCCCCTTCGGCGACGATGGCGCTCGAGGCGGGGGAGGAGTTCATCGCGGAGGGCTCGGCGACGTTTCGCGGCGACAACGGTCGGGTTGTCGTCCACCTCGTCGCCGAAGGACTGGCTCCACTGGCCGAACCCGGCGCCTACGAGGCATGGCTGTACCGGACGGACGGGCGCATCGTGAGCATCGGGCAGCTCGATATCGGTGACGACGGGGTCGTCGACGTCGAGCTCGAAGCCTACGGCTCCCTCGGCGACTTCGCGCTGTTCTGGGTCACCGCCGAACCCGATCGGCGTGATCCCGCGCACGACGGCCCAACGGTGCTGCGCGCGAACGTGCCGCGTCTGGAATCCGACCGCACCGACGACGGTGGCTGGGATCTCGAACCAGCCGCCAGCTCTGGCGTGACCGGATGGCTGCATCCGGCCGCCAGTTGAACTGCACGACGCAACCGATCGGAGGATCCAATGAGAACGAGATCACCGTCCACCAGCTTTCGCAGTGTCGTCGCACTGGCGGCGGTACTGGCCCTCGCACTCGCTGCGTGCGGCCCCGACGCTGCCCCAGACGAGCCAGACGACGCCGTCGACGATGCCCCTGAACCTGCCGATGATCCAGCGGACGAATCCGCCGACGAACCAGCCGGCGCGGTGACGGTGGCGCTCGGCGGCACTGACCACGGGGAGGTGCTCGTCGATGGTGCGGGGATGACCCTGTACGTGTTCGACCCTGACGAACAAGGGCCGAGCACATGCTACGACGAGTGCGCCGATGCCTGGCCGCCGCTGGTCACCGACGACGCACCGGACGCTGGCGACGGCGTCGATGCGGGCCTGCTGGGCACGGTCGAACGTGACGACGGCAGCACGCAGGTGACCTACGACGGCTGGCCCCTGTATTTCTGGGCGTCCGATGCCGCGCCAGGCGACGCAACCGGTCAGGGTGTGCAGGACGTGTGGTGGGTGATCGAATCCGACGGGTCGGTGGTGCGCGGCGATGGCGCGTCGGGCGGCGCCGACGATGCCGCCAACGACGACGAGCCGTCGTCGCCCGCCTACTGACGCACGGCCACACCCCGCACCGTTCGAGGGCGGTGCGGGGTGGCAGCGCCACGAAGCGCCGGGTCGCACGGATAGCGTTGCACCGATGCTCGCTCTGTACTTCGACTACGTCGTGCTGCCGGCCGCTGTCGCGGTCCTGCGCGTTGATGCGCTGGTGACCGGTACCGGCGCCCGTGTGCACATGCGTGGCGTCGACGTCGTGCCGCTCCAGCACGCTGTTGCCACCACCCCCGACCAGCTCGACGGGTTGTCGAGCCACGCAGACCACGCGGCTGCGGCAGGGCTGCACGCTCGGCGTCCGTCACGTCGCCCGCCGACGTTCAACGCCCACCTTCTGGGCGAGGAAGCCGAGCGTCGTGGCGTGGGCGCCCCCTGGCGAGCGGCTGCGCTGCGCGCCTACTGGGAGCGCGATGCCGACCTGAACGATTCGGCGGTTCTCACCGAACTCGCGGAGACGGTGGGGATCGCGCCTTCGGTCGTTTCATCGCTGTTGGCCGACGATCGTCGCCGCAGCGCATTGCGGGCGCGCATCACGGCCGACCGGCGACGCGGCATCGGTGGTGTGCCGGTGATCGAGCTCGACGGGGCACTGGTCGATGCCGACCTCGACGACGACGAACTCGCGGCCCTGCTCGCGTTGACCGAGCCGGAACGGACCACCTGACGCGGCGACCTGGCGCACCCACGTGCGTGCGCGGTGCGTCTGGCAGTGCTGCTGGGGTGCGTGCGTGTCACTCGGGGTCCGGCGGCGGGGGAGCGGGATGCGCCGGAAGGTCCTGTGGTGGCGCGAGCAACGCGCCCACGTAGATGAGTTGTGCCGCGAGTGCCGCGAAGCCGGTGAGGACCAGCCCCAGCGGTGCGGCGAGCGGGATCGACGTTGGCACGATCGCCCCGACCACGAAGGCGAGCGAGAACACGGTCTCCGAGCGGGTGAACGCGGCGCCACGCCGTGCGGGTGCGACCGTTGCCTGCAGCAAGCCGTCGAACGCGAGCTTTGCGGTGCCCCACGCGAACCCTGCGATCCCTGCGGCTGCGGCCGCCGCTGCGAGCCCGAACCATTGGCCGGCCGAGAACGCCGCCGTTGCGGTCACCGTCAGCGCCCCGACCACCATCGGTTCCTCGCGCACGCGCCGTTCGAGCAGCGGCACGATCCGTGATGCGACCGCGAAGCCGGCGCCCGCAGCACCGAGCAGTGCGCCGAAATCGAGCAGGCTCGCGTCGATCTCGCGCAGCGCGAACGCGAGCAGCAAGAGCAGGAACCCGTTGCAGGTGCGCACGCCGGCGGTTGCGAGCTGGGCGAGCCGCACCCGCCGAGGCAGCGTCAACCGGGGACGGGGTTGGCCGCGAAGACGGCGGAGTTCACGGGCGTCGGGCTCCGGCAGCGAACGTCCGAACACCGCTGCTGCGATCGCTGCAGCCGCAGCGACCGCCAGCGGCCCTTCCACGTCGATGATCCATGAAGCTGTGACGCCGACCCCCGCGGCGACCGCGCCAGCGAGCATGCCGATCCATGCCAGGCGTGCGTTGGCGGTCACCAGCGCCCTGGGTTCGTCCAGGGCGAGCGGCAGCAGCGTGTTGCGGGTGATGCCGTGAACCCGCGAGAGGACGAGCAGACCGAACGCTGCCGGGAACAGCCACCACGTGTCGGAACGGCCGAGCAGACTGATCGCAAGCACGGCTCGTCCGGCAGCCGCCCCGACGAGCAGTGCACGGGTCGCGACGGGCGCACGATCGAGGATGCGACCGAGTGTCGGCCCGATCACGACGAACGGCGTGACGGTCAGCAGTAGGTAGAGCGCGACGTTGCTGCGTGCCTCGGCTGAGGGCACAGAGAAGAAGAGCGTGCCGGCAAGCCCGATGGCGACGAGCGTGTCGGCCGCCGTGCTGAACACCTGGGTGACGGCGAGGTTGCGAAACCCACTGCCGCCGGTCTCGAACAGCGATCTGACGCTTCCGGAGATGCGTGCGACCCCGGCACGGCCCGCCGAGCGCAGCTGTGCGCTTCGTCGTCGTGGACGCTGCCCGCCAGGTGGCGGCAGGGCGTCGCCAGGTTCTTGAGCGTTCATCCGATGCGCTTTCCCGCTCGCGTCGTCGGCATCTCGCTCGATCTTCCTTGCACGCTACCGGCACCGCCCGCGTACCAGTACCCGTGCTGTGTGCGTCCGTGGGATCGCTGTGTGGCATAGGGTTGGTGGCATGACGAACCCAAACGACACCCCCGAGGAACGCCTCGCGCTGTTCATCGACCACGAGAACGTGGCGATCGGTGCTCGCGACATCGGCTATCGCTTCGACCCGCAGCCGCTGCTCGAAGCGCTGGCGGAACGAGGCAGGCTGATCACCAGGCGTGCCTACGCGGACTGGAACCTGTTCAAGGACGACCGGCGTGGCATGGTCGACGCAAACGTCGAGCTGATCGAGATCCCGCAGCGCTCGGATTCGGTGCGCAAGAACGCAGCCGACATCCAGATGGCGGTCGACGCCATGGAGCTCGCACTGACCCGTGACTTCGTTTCTACGTTCGTGATCGTGTCGGGTGACTCGGATTTCACGCCACTGGTCAGCAAGCTGCGGGAACTCAACAAACGTGTCATCGGCGTGGGACTCAAAGGGTCGACGTCGGCGATGCTGCCGCCCGCCTGCGACGAGTTCGTGTTCTACGACCGGCTCGAAGGCATTCCGCTGCGCCAGACGAAGGGCGGCGCCGCACAGCGACGTTCGAAAGGATCGGGCTCGTCCGGCACATCGAAGAAATCGGCGGGGACAGCGACGAGCAAGGACACGCCTGCTCCCAGCGGGTCATCGCAGAAGCAGGATCTGCGCAAGCTCGAGCGGCTGGTGACCCGCACCCTCAGTGGGCTGCAGTCGTCGGCCGCGGGCGCAATCCAGGCGTCCAACCTCAAGCGCGCGCTGCTGCGCAAGGACCCGACGTTTTCCGAGCAGGACTACGGATTCCGTGGCTTCAGGGAGCTGCTGCGCCACCTCGAGGACAGTAAGGTCATCACGCTCACCGACGGCAGCGCGCCGGGGGACCCCGAAGTCGACTTCCCGTCGGCGCCGCGCGACGAAGACGCCGCGTTCGAGCTGTTGCGTGACACCGTCCAGGAACTCATGAAGGAACTCGGTGGCGACCCACCGCTGTCCGGACTGAAGGATCAGCTGCGCAAACGCGACCCTGACTTCTCCGAGAAGGACCTCGGCTACTCCGGATTCCTCCAGTTCTGCAAGGCAGCGGTCACCAAGGATGTGATCGAAATGGACTGGGAGGAAGCCGACGAGGAGTACTACCTCTACGTTGCGGATGACAAGGCGTCCTGACGGGCGCGGGCGTCATCGAATGCGGTCGGCGCCTGCGGGTGGGCAGGTTGGCGCTCAGGTGGAGCGCGTGTCCTCGAAGTCCACGATGGTGCCGGGCTGCGTTGCGGACTCGAGGAGATCCAGCGCGGCGGCGACGACCGCTCGCTGGCGTTCACGGTCGCCGACGGGCCCGATGGTGCGGCCCATCAGATGTGGTGTGACCAGCGTCCTCGGAACGCCGAGCGTCTCCATGCGGTGCCGGAACGCTTCCACGGCGACACACACGGTGGGTATCCCTGCAGATTCGAAGGCTCTCGCGACGAGTCCGACCGACCCGTGACAGACTGGTCAGGTGGCGACGAGGAACACCACGTCGACCTCCCGTGCAGCCATGTGTTCGGCCCAGCGGGGGGCGACCTGCTTCTCCAGGCGGCGTTGCGACGTCGCACCGGTGAAGGCGTAGTGCTCGTCGGCGATTTGGAACCGCTTGTCGCCGGCGAGATCGCGCAGATGATCGAGCGGGAACACCGCGGAGGGGTCGCGCTGGGCGCTGCGGGCGTCGTAGCCCGGGTGACGTGCCGTCAGCTGGTCGTTGGGCGTGTCGACGGGAATGGTCGAGAGGGTGGGCACACCACGCAGGAACTCATTGATCAGTGCCAGTGATTCTTGTTGTGACGGGCCGTCGGGCCCCATCGGGTCGTCGTCGACCCGGAAGACGCCACCCGCCGAGACCAGTGCGAGCGTCAGCTCGGCCAGCGGGCCGGGTAGCGCAGTGAAGGGGATGTCGGTCGAAGCCTGCACCGGCTCGTCGGGTAGGTAGGCCGCGACCTGCACCCGGTGAACGACTTCGCGCAGGTGGTCGAGGTCGCCGGTGTCCAACGTCTCACCGACCGCGGCGAGCACAGCGGCGATGGCGTCGGCTGCGGCCTCGTCCGATATCCGGTCGAGGAACTTGAACTGCATGTCGGCATGGTCGCCGTAGTAAAAGGATCGCCGGAAGTCTTCGAACGACATGCCGGCTGATGCGGGCTGCTCGTCGCTTGTCATCGCGCCTCATCTGCTGCGTGTCTGACACCCTATGCATCGGCGCTTCGTGACGGGCGTCGGCGGCCAATCGCGGTCGCGAGCTGCTGGCGTCCTCGGGAGCGTCGGTGCCGGCTGATCCGGTCCTGCGTCAACCGGAGGCGAGGAACCGACCCAACCAGGTGGTGACCACCGCGTCGTCGGTGGGAGTTGCGAACGACGTCTCGGCGGCGTCGATCACCTCGGCAGGTATGCGGCCCTGGCGCGACGCCATGAGCGCCGAAGCGAATGCGGCGTCGAACTCCGGATGCCCTTGGAAACCCAGCGTGTTTCGCACCTGGAACGCAGCGACCGGTGCGTGTCGACTCGTGGCGAGCAGTTCGGCGCCGTCGGGAAGTTCGACGACCTGGTCCTGGTGGCTGACGATGAGCCGGAACCGGTCGATCTCGGGCAGCATCCAGGCACGCTGAGCGAGGACTTCGGCCTCGTGGACCCCGACCCCCCAGCCGGCCTCGGCGCGCTCTACGCGCCCTCCCAGGGTCGCAGCAAGCAATTGGTGGCCGAAGCAGATGCCGACGAGTGGCACGCCCAGCTCGTCGCAGCTGCGCGCGAACGTGCCGAGCCGCTCGATCCATGCGTGCGGGTCGCTGACGCTGTGACGTGAACCGGTGATCACCGCCGCGTCGTAGTCGCTCGGGGAGGGAAGCTCGGCGCCACCAACCGCGTCGATGCGATCGAACCGCACCCATGGCGCATGCTCGGCGAAGCGGTGGACGAACATCGCGCCGTAGTCGTCACCGATCTCGCGCAGCGGCTCGGGCACATGGTCACATTCGAGCAGCGCCACCCGGACCGGACGCGTCGGTGACGCGGTCAGGTCGATCGTGGTCGGTGCGGGTGCGACGTTCAGGTGCCTCGTCCTGGTTCGACGACTTCATCGATCAGCCCGTATTCGAGCGCTTCACCCGCAGTCATCCAGTAGTCGCGGTCGGTGTCCTTACGGATCTTCTCGAGGTCCTGGCCGGTGCGTTCGGCGAGGATGTCGTTGATGCGCTCACGCATCCACACGATGTTCTTGGCCTGGATCTCGATGTCCTTGGCGGTGCCCTGCGCGCCACCTGCGGGCTGGTGGAGCATGATCCGGGCGTTCTCGGTCGACGACCGCACGCCGGTTCCCGTGCCGAGGAGGAAGGCGCCTGCCGAGGCCGCAAGGCCGACACAGCGCGTGTCGACTTTGCTCGACAGCAACCGCATCGTGTCGTAGAGGGCGAACATGCCGGTGATGATGCCGCCCGGCGAGTTGATGTACAGCGTGATGTCGTCGTCGGACTCGGCGTCGAGCGCCAGCATCTGGGCGATGATCGCGTCCGCGACGTCGTCCTCGATGGGGCCCTTGAGGAACAGCACACGCTGCTCGAAGAGGCGGTCGTACGCGCGGCGGGATCCGCCGAAGATCTTTTCGAGCTCGTCGGGCACCGGGGGGCCTCTCGTCGGCGGTGCGGTTGAGGTCGTGCGGCCGGGATGGTAGCGACGCCTGCCGCGACACCCGCGGGGTTGAGCCCAACGACATCAGCACGCCAATCGCTTGACCGTGCGCAGATCGCGCAGCAAAATCGCATCGGCCGCGCACCGCGCGGTGTCACCGACGTGGTGTGCGCCGCAATATGCAGGCACCGGGCACGTCGCGGAGCAGGGTGCGGACGCTGCGGCGTCGGGCGGATACGCACAGACAGCAACACCTGAGTTGGACGGGTGAAAGGAGCCGCGTGGCGAGCGACGATGACACGGGTGGGCGTCGGTCGAGCGGTTCGCGGACCCTCTCGCGCGGGCTGGCGCTGCTGACCGCGCTCGGGGAGCACGCCGACGGGGCGACCGTGTCGGGCCTCGCCGAAGCGACCGGACTCGATCGTGCAGTGCTCTACCGGTTGCTCGACACGCTCACAGCCGAAGGATTCGTGACGCGCGACGCCGACTCGCGGCGCTACCGACTCGGCCTGTCGATGCTCGAACTCGGCGTGCGCGCCGCGCAGGGCCTTGAGGTGCGCCGGCTCGCCGGCCCACCCCTGCGGGCGCTGTCGGAGGACACCAACGAGACGGCGTGCCTTGCGGTACGCGACCGCGACGATCTCGTCGTCGTCGAGGTGATCGAGCCCGACGACCGCTTCGTGCAGGTCAATTACCGCGTGGGCTTTCGTCATCCCCTCGGAGTGGCGGCGCACGGCAAGGCCCTGCTTGCGTTTCTGCCCGAGGGTGCACAGATGGGCGACCTGCAGCCGGTCCGCCAACGAGGTGTCGCCTACACCCGCGACGAGCTGGAGCCCGGCGCCTCAGGCGTCGCCGCACCAGTTTTCGACCACACGGGCCGTGCGGTGGCTGCAGTCGGCATCGTTGCGCCCACGGCACGCCTGCCCGAACCCGAAAGCATCGCGCTGCGGGTGCTGCGCTCGGCCCGCGAGATCAGCGAACGCCTCGGCTGGCGTCCACGCCGCGCGAGCTGACCGCTCGGACCGACGCCTCCAGGAGCATCCGTGGACGACCGGCAACTCGCAATCGTCGAGCTGCTCGGCGCGCTCACCTACGGCCAGCTGCGGGCGTTCGAAGCGAGCGCACGCAGCATCCCTCGTGCCCCCGACGCGGGCCAGGCCGACGCCATCGCTGCGTTCGCCGTCGAGGAACACGCCCGCTACGTGCGGCTGCGCGCCGCACTCGAACAACGCACTGAACTGCCCGGCGCGGTCATGGACCGCCAGCGCGCTGCGTTCGACGCCTACTTCGACAATCTGCCGCTCGAGGACTGGTTCGGCGTCGCCGCGTTCTTCGCGCTCGGACTGCCCATTGCGTCGGACTTCGCCCGCGCTGTCGCTCCAGCGGTCGACGACGACACCGCCGAGTTGATCGTGTCGGCACTCGACCGGGCAGATGCGCAGAAACAGGCGATCGAACGGTTCGCCGCGATGCTCGAGGACGACGACGATCGCGAACGCGCCCGACATCTCGCCGCTGATCTACTCGGTCGTGCCCTCACCGGGTTTCAATTCGTTGTTGCTGACACCGATGCGCTCGCGATCCTGTTGGATGCCGACCGCCAGCCCGATGAATCGCCCGAAGGACGTGTCAAACGGTTGGCGATGGGCGTGCTCGAAGGCCACCGGCGTCGTGTGATCGAACTCGGGCTCGAAGACCTCGACGACGTCAGCTGAACGGCTCGTCGCTCGGGTCGATCTGTTCGACGTGGACGCCGTCCCATGCTGGGTCGCGCTCAGGCATGTCGGTGCGTCGGTGACCGCCGCGCGATTCGGTGCGCACGAGCGCGCCGTGGACGATCAGGGCAGCGGTACGCAGCGCCAGTCTCGGCAGCACGGCGTTGACCAGCGCTGCCGGCCGGCCGAGTTCGCCTCGCCACGTGTCGATGTCTGACGCGAGTGCGCTCAGGCGCTGCGCGTCGCGGCGTGCACCCGCATCTGCGGTCATCCGTTCGCGCAGGCGGTCCATCACGTCGCTGTGGTCGTGCGTGTCATCGCCGAACTGCGGCGCATCACCCAGCGTGGCGGGCGCCGAGGAAGCATCGTGTTCGATGGCACGGGCGGTACGGGCGGCGAACACCAGTGCTTCGGACAGCGAGTTGCCGGCGAGCCGGTTCGCGCCGTGCACGCCGGTGGACGCCGCTTCACCTGCGACGTAGAGGCCTTCGAGGCTGGAGCGCCCGTAGAGGTCCGTGCGTATCCCGCCGACGTGGTAGTGGGCTGCCGGTGCGACCGGAACGCGCTCGGTTGCGAGGTCGAACCCGTAGGCGCGTGCGCCTTCGATGGCCGTCGGGAACTCCTGCTCGAGCTGTTCGCGTCCGATCATCGTGGCATCGAGCCACGCCACCCCGGCAGCTTCGTCGAGGATCGCGCGTGCGACGACGTGGCGTGCGGCAAGTTCCGCGTCGGGATGCACTCCCGGCATGAACCGGCGTCCTTCTTCGTCGTGCAATGTCGCACCGGCTCCGCGCAGTGCCTCGGTGAGCAGGAAGCGGCGCTGTTCACCGATGGCCAGACCGGTCGGGTGGAACTGCACGAACTCCAGATCGCGTGCGGCCGCACCGGCAGTGACCGCAAGCGCGAGCCCGTCGCCGGTCGCCGAGGCGGGATTCGTCGTCGCCGCATACAGCCCGCCGACACCGCCGGTGGCGATCACCACGGCCCGGGCGGCAACACCGACGAGCCCGTCGTCGGTGATCACCCATACGCCGTGCACCCGTCCGCGGTCGTCGCGTGCGAGCGCGCAGGCGATGCCGGCCAGCCGTTCGACACGGTCGGCGACCTGTGCACGCAACACGCGGATCAGCTCGGCGCCCGTCGCATCCGCGCGACGCACCGACCGTGCTGCCCGCTGACCACCTTCGCGTGCGAGGTCGAGCGGTCCGTCGGGGCCGTGGCGGTCGAAGCGGGCGCCATAGGCCAGCAGCTGCTCGACGTGGCCGGGAGCTTCTGCTGCGAGCACCTCGGTGGCGACCGGGTCGCACAGGCCGTCGCCCGCGGCACGCGTGTCGTCGGCGTGCATGCTCGGGGAGTCATCGGGACCGATCGCGGCGGCGAGCCCGGCCTGGGCCCACGGTGACGATCCTGAATCGCCGCCGGGATGTCCCTTGTCGATCACGGTGACCTCGACACCAGCCGGGAGCTGGGCGGCGAGGTACAAGCCGGCGGCGCCGGCGCCGATGACGGCGACGTCAGTTCGCAGCACGAATCGTCAGCTGGTCGACGGCACGCTGTATTTGCTGCGGAACTCGGGCAGCTCCAGCTGTTTGAGATCGGTTTCGAGCTCGTCGTGGAACGCTTCGGCCTGGGCCTCGTCAGAGAAGCTTTGTGCCCAGACGAGCGCACCGGTGCTGATCACCTGCAACTGGACGTCGAACAGGACACCGTCGTAGCCCGTGCGGTTACGCGTCAGCGCCCGGTACAGATCGCTTGGCACCTCGGCTGCGTTCACGGTTCCTCCGGCATGGTTGCGATGCGATGTGTGCGGGGCCCACCATGCTGTCGTGATGTGCCGTCGGTCCTCGGGTGTCGATGCCCGGGCCGGGCGCGGTGCGCACGTTACCGCCCCGAACGGGCGACAGCACCCCGTAGCGACACAGGGCCGCAGCGTTACATCGCGCTGCTGGCCGTGGCCGGGCACGCAGCACGTCCACGAGCAGCCTGCGCTGCGCACGGTGGTGGCGCCTCAGCGGCGTTCAGTAGCGGTGCTCCTCGGACGGATACTCGCCGTCGGCGACTTCTGCCTGGAACGTCTTGATCGCATCGGCGATCACATCGCGCAGATGCGCATACTGCTTGACGAACCGGGGAAGACGGCCGGTGGTCAACCCGAGCAGGTCGTGCCAGACGAGGACTTGTGCGTCGGTGTGGTGGCCGGCACCGATCCCGATCGTTGGAACGTCGACCGCCTGGGTGACGCGACGGCCAAGTTCTGTCGGGATGCATTCGAGGACGATCGCGAACGCACCCGCATCGGCCAGCGCGAGCGCATCGGCGACGAGCTGTTCGGCTTCGGCCTCGTCACGGCCCTGCACTTTGAACCCGCCGAATTGGTTGACCGATTGCGGGGTGAGGCCCAGATGCGCCATCACCGGGATTCCGGCCTCGACGAGCCGAGCGGTCGCGTCCACGACCCGCTGGCCGCCTTCGAGCTTGACCGCGGCCGCGCCCGTCTCCTTGAGCACGCGTGTGGCTGAAGCGAGTGCTTGGTCGGGGCCCTGCTGGTAGGACCCGAACGGCAAGTCGCAGACGACCAGCGCGTTTGTTGCGCCGCGGACCACGGCGCGGGTGTGGTGCAGCATCTCGTCGAGCGTGACGGGCACGGTCGAGTCGTAGCCGAGCACGACCATGCCCAGCGAGTCGCCGACGAGCAGGACCGGAACCCCGACGTCGTCGAGGATCGATGCGGCATTGGCGTCGTAGGCGGTGACGACGACAAACCGTTCACCGCGCTGCTTGGCGGCCGCGAGATCGTTGATCGTCACCGGGCCGCGACGTGGCAGCCCGACAACATCTGGGTGTCCGCTGTCCGCGGACGCATGCACGCTCACCTTCAGACTCCTCCTGCCGGCCCGCATACGCAGGTCCAGCGGTTTGTCGAACAGGTGTGGGGCACAGTGTGCCGCACCGGACGCGCCGAATCGACTTCTGCGTGACCTATCCCCGCCAGCCGCTGGTGATCGGCACCCGCCGGTCGCGCCCGAACGCGCGCTCGGTGATCTTGGGGCCTGGTGCTGCCTGACGACGCTTGTATTCGGCCCGGTCGATCATCTGCACCACCTGTGCCACCACATCCCGGTCATGGCCGCGCGCGATGATGTCGTCGATACCGAGGTCACGTTCGACGTAGGCGGCGACGATGTCGTCAAGGACCGCGTAGTCGGGCAACGAGTCGTCGTCGCGCTGGCCGGGACGCAGCTCGGCGGACGGCGGCTTGTCGATGCTCGAGACCGGAATGGGTCCGCCGTCGCGGTTGCGCCAGCGCGCCAGGTCGTACACCAGCAGCTTGGGGACGTCCTTGAGCGGCGCGAACCCGCCCGCCATGTCGCCGTACAAAGTGGCGTAACCCACCGCATACTCCGACTTGTTCCCAGTGGTGAGCACGATCGCGCCGTGCTCATTCGACATCGCCATCAGCAGCGCGCCACGCAGCCGCGACTGCAGGTTCTCGTAGGCGACACCGGCCGTGCCGGTCGCCTCGTCGCCGAAGCCGGTCGCGACCAGATCACCCAACGTCGATGACGCCGATGAGAGCATCTCGCCGATCGCGAGCTCCTCGAAGCGGCAGCCGAGCGCATCTGCGAGCGCACGAGCATCCTCGAGCGAATGCAACGAGGAGTACGGGGAGGGCATCGCCACCCCGGTCACGTGCTCCGCACCCAGGGCGTCGACGGCGATCGTTGCGGCCACTGCAGAGTCGATCCCGCCCGACAGGCCGACGATTGCGTCGCGAAAGCCGTTGCGGTGGCAGTAGTCACGTGTGGCACGGGTGAGCGCGGCCCACACCTCGCCGTGCTCGTCGAGCCGTTCGGCAACGTCGACGTCTGGCAGCGCGGGGCGCTCGTCGCCGGCGCCGGTGAGCGCCAGCAGGTCGGCAGAGGCCGGTGTGTCGACGTCGATGTCGGCAACGACGAGATCGTCGCGGAACTGCCTGCCGCGTGCGACGACGGTCCCGTCGGGAGCGGCGAGCATCGAGTCGCCGTCGAACACGACCTCGTCCTGGCCGCCGACGACGTTGCAGTAGGCGACCCACGCACCTGCCTGCGTCGCGTGATGGGTCACCCAGCGTTCACGGTCAGCCTGCTTGCCGCGATGGAACGGGGATGCGTTCAAGCTCACCAGCACCTTCGCGCCGGCACGTGCGGCCTGCTGCATCGGCCCGTTCTCGGTCCACAGGTCCTCGCAGATCGTCACACCGACAGCGACGCCGCCGATCGAGATGACACACGGGCGCTCGCCCGGCATGAAGTAGCGGGCCTCGTCGAAGACCCCATAGTTCGGCAGGCGCACCTTGTCATAGGTCGCCACGATCGCGCCGTCGGCGATCACGGCAGCCGAGTTCGTGAGGTCGCGGGTCGCCAGCGACACGTCCCAGTGGTCGCGGTCGGTGGCGTCGCCCGCGCCGGCGCCGACGAAACCGACGACGGCGACCGTGCCCTGCGGCCCCTGATCGGCGAGCCGCTCGAGCGCACCGAGGTTCGCATCGACGAACTCGCGCTTGAGCAGCAGATCTTCGGGTGGGTAGCCGGTGACCGTCAGCTCGGTGAAGACCACCAGGTCCGCGCCTCGGTCCGCAGCCCTCGTCCAGGCGTCGAGGACGAGCTGTGAGTTGCCGTCGATGTCACCCACTCGTGAGGGGATCTGGGCCATCGCGATGCGAAGTCTCACGTGGCTGGGCCTTTCGGTGAGATGAAACATGGCGGAAACCATGCCTCAACGGAAGAGAAATCACCGCTCCGTAGCGTCCTCGACCGTACCGGCCAGCCTCGGTGGGACGACGGGACCCCGTCGCACCGCCACGGCCGGGGCCGACCGAACCGACGACCGGAGGGTTCCCCTCGTGAAGCGACTGCTGAAGCTGGGGGTGATCACGTCCCTGCTGCTGGTGGTGGCCGTGGCGCCCGCCCACGCCCAGGATGCGATCTCCATCGACGATCTCGCGCAGGCGACGATCGTCCTCTACCTGATGCTCGCCACTGTGCTGGTGTTCATCATGCACGCCGGATTCGCCCTCCTCGAGGCGGGCATGACCCGGACCAAGAACGCCGCGAACATCATCGGCAAGAACCTGCTGACGATCTCGCTCGGTGTCCTCACCTACTACGCCATCGGGTGGGGCCTGATGTACGGCGAGCAGGTCGCCGGACTGATCGGAACCGACAACTTCTTCCTGATCGGTGATTCCTACGACCCGGACGCAACGCTCGAGATGGACTTCGCCTTCCAGGCGATGTTCGCCGCCACCGCCGCGACGATCGTGTCGGGTGCGGTCGCCGAGCGGATGAAGTTCGGTGCCTACATTGCCGTTGCGGTGGTCATGACCGCTGTCATCTACCCGGTGGTCGGTGCCTGGACGTGGGGCGGCGGCTGGATCGACCAGCTCGGCTTCGCCGACTTCGCCGGATCCACCATCGTGCACATGACCGGTGGTGTCGCGGCACTCGTTGGCGCGGCATTCCTCGGTCCACGGATCGGCAAGTTCGACCCGGTGACCGGCGCCGCACGTGCCATCCCTGGCCACTCGATGCCGCTGGCTGCGCTCGGAACCCTGCTCCTGTTCTTCGGCTGGTTCGGGTTCAACGGCGGGTCGGTGCTCGAACTCGATGGGGTGACCATCGCGAAGGTGATCGTCACCACCGCGCTCGCCGGTGGTGCCGGCGGGGTCGCCGCGGCGTTCTGGACGCGCATCAAGGGTGGCAAGTGGGACGTCGCGATGACCGCGAACGGCATCCTTGCCGGCCTGGTCGGCATCACCGCCGGCGCGGACGCGGTCAGCAACAACATGGCGGTGCTCGTCGGGCTGCTCGCCGGTGTGCTCGTCGCCGTGTCGGTGACGACCTTCGACCGGCTGCGCATCGACGACCCGGTCGGCGCGATCAGCGTCCACGGCACCTGCGGTGTGCTCGGCACCCTGTGGGTCGGCCTCGCAGCCGCTGACGGCGGCCTGTTCTTCGGCGGCGGTGTGGACCTGCTCATCGCGCAGATCATCGGCATCCTCGGTGTGGCCGCCTGGGTCGCACTGGCCTCTGCGGTGCTGTTCGGTGTGCTCAAGGCCATCGGCCAGCTGCGCGTGTCAGAGGAAGAGGAGATCGAGGGTCTTGACGTCAACGAGCACGGTGTGCCCGGGTACCCCGAGCTCGTGTAGGCACGAAATCAAACGGGGGAGAAGCGGGGCCCCCCCCCGGGGGGCTAACACCCGCCGGGGGGGGGGGGGCGGGCGGGGACGGCCGGCGGGGGGTGGGGGGGGCGCCGCCGCGCGGGCCGGGGGG
>JBJHAX010000005.1:0-89992 GCA_050480705.1 Nitriliruptoraceae bacterium | reverse complement strand
CGGACGTAGCTCAGCGGCAGAGCACCGCGTTGCCAACGCGGCCCGCGCCGGTTCGAACCCGGCCGTCCGCTCGACCGGCACCCGCCGGATGCTCCTTGAGAACTCCATAGCGTTGTCGAGCAACATCATCCGCCGGCAGGCGGCCCAGCGTCGCGATGATGCGTTCGAGTTCGTCGTCGGCGAGCCCGAGTTGGCGCGCGAGGTCGCCGACGTCGCCCTCAGCCAGCGTCTCGTCATCGGGGAACGCTGGTGCGGTTCGATCTGTCGGGGGGGCGTCGTCGGTCACGTCGGCTCCCTGCGGGTGTTGCGGCATCCTACGGATACCCTGGGCCACGACCGAGGTGGGCGCGACTCTCGAGGCTTCCATGGACGCCCTGAACGCACTGCGGGCGGTGTTGGTGGGCTGCGCGCTGGTCGCCACGCTGATCCTCGCGTCCCGCGGCCAGTGGGTCCCCGTGACGGTCCTGTCGCTGGGCATCGCAGCACACCTGGCGCTGTTCGCCTACCAGCGCCGTGAACGCCGGCGGCGGGCGCAGATCCTCGCGTCGCTCGACGGTGGGGCAGCCGGGGCCGGCTGAGACCGGCCGGGATCACCCCGTCCGGGTGGCGACGGCGGACAGCACTCCTTCGAAGAATCCGCGGCCGTCGATGCCGCCTGCGAGCTCCGGGTCGACCGCGTGTTCCGGATGTGGCATCACACCCACCACGTTGCCCGCCTCGTTGGCGACGCCTGCGATGTCGCGCGCCGAACCGTTCGGATTGCCGCCGGGTGCGTATCGCAGCACGACGCGACCCTCGCGCTCGAGTTCATCGAGCACGTCAGCGGCTGCATGGAACCGTCCCTCGCCGTGCTTGACGGGGATGACGATGCGCTGCCCGTCGTTGTAGGCGGCCGTCCACGGCGTAGCGTTCGATTCGACGACGAGCGGCGCCGGCCTGCACACGAAGCGCAGCCCTTCGTTGCGCAGCAGCGCGCCGGGCAGCAGGCCCGCTTCGCACAGGATCTGGAAGCCGTTGCAGATCCCGAGCACCGGCCCGCCCGCCCCGGCGAACGAACGCACGGCGTCCATCACCGGGGAGCGATGCGCGATCGCACCGCACCGCAGATAGTCGCCGTAGCTGAATCCTCCCGGCAGCACCACCGCGTCCACGTCGCCGACCGAGGCCGCATCGGAGCGCACCGGGACCGGCTCGCCCCCGCAGTCCGCCACCGCCGCCGCCGCGTCGTCGTCATCGAGCGACCCGGGAAACGACACCACTGCAACGCGCATCACCGTTCCTGACCTCGCTCAATCTCGTCAGCCATCACGAAACCCCGCCCCGACGAGTGCTTCCAGCGGCGCCTCCAGCGCGAGCAGTTCCGCGACATCTTCGCAGCCCCGTGGTGGCGCACCAGCGAACGTGAGCCGGCTGCAGGCCTGTGCCTGTGCGCGTGCAGCATCGAGTTCCGACGACGCCGCCACGGTCTCGCCAGGCCACGCCTCGTCGTCGAGGAGCACGAGTTGGTGCACCAGCGCAGGCGCCGCACGGGTCGCGTCCTCGTAGAGGAACTTGGCGTTGAGTTCGATGACGAGCCGGTCGTCCTCGACACGCGCCGAACTCTCGACACCCGAGAGTTCGAACGTTGCCATCCGCAGCACGCCGCCGGCGCTCGCCCACGCCTCGAGTCCGGCCGCCGCGCGGGGGAAATCGCCACGCGCGAGCAACTGACAGCTCGCACCCAGCGCACGCCGCGCCGCCGCTCGCGAACCGGAATCTCCGACGAGTTCGATCTCCTCCGCACAGGTGGGGCCCGGTTCGACCTCGTCGCTGTCGGCGAGCACCGCGTCGCCACGTTCGATGGTCACCTGCGCACCGCCCGGCGGCCGCCGCTGTTCTGCGGGCAGCTCGCCGCGTGGGATCGAGAAGAACGCCCAGGCGGTGACCACCACGGCGACCGGTGTCAGCACCAGCATGGCGAGCACGAACCACCGGTGCAGGACCGGTTCTCCGGTGGGAAGCGTCGGCAGGCCGTCGCCGGTCGACGACCGCTGCGGTGAGGCGCCGTTGTCGCTGTTCACGTGGCGACGCGGCTCATCCGTCGGCCCGCTCACCATCGGCGATGATCCGCCAGCGGTAGGACTCGATGACAGGGTTGGTGACGAAGTCGCGACACATGCGTTCGACGACGTCGGCCAGCTCGTTCTCTTCGACATCGAGGTCGAGTTCGATGTGCTTGCCGACCCGGACATCGGAGGCCGCGCCGAAGCCGAGTTCCGGCAGCGCACGCTCGACAGCCCGCCCCTGCGGGTCGAGGATCTCGCGCTTGAGCAGCACGTCGATCGCAATTCTCGGCATGGTTGTCCCGGACCGGCGAGTTCGTGTGATCGTATCGGCGGGTCCTCGACGCCTCGGGCACCGAGTCCGGCGAGCAACTAGCGTTGCCCAGACCGGGTGGGACACACGACCGGGCGGCGTGCCCGGACGTCGAGGAGGGCCGGCGTGAGCGACCAGGTTTCGGAGACGACCGAGGACGGCACGACGCGGACGCAGGTCCGTGACGCCGTCGACGCGTCCGAGAACGCGACGGGCAACGAACCCGACGAGGGTGGCGCCGAGGTGTCCCTGCCTGCTCCCGTGCACATCCCGTCACAGTTCGCCACCGTGCGCCGCGGTTACGACCCCGACGAGGTCGACCGTGTCATCGCGGAGCTGCATGCGCGGATGACCGAACTCGAACGCACTGTCGGCGAACAGCAGGAACGGCTCGTGAGCGCGCTGCGGCGCCCGATGCTGCATGAACTCGACGACGCCGACCTCCTCGTGCTGGCCTCTGAGGAGACGACCCAGCTCGTGCGCGCCGCGAAAGCGCGCGCTGCGCGGGTCGAGGAAGCTGCCGCCGCGGAGGCGTCCGCGGTGCGCCGGGCGAGCCAGACAGAGCGGGAAGAAACGCTCGCGTCGGCCAAGCAGACGCTGGAGGACGCCCGCCAGCGCGCAGAACATCTCGACGAGGAGTCTCGCAGACGCGCCGAGGAGGCCGTCAACACCGCGGAACGGCGCGCAGCCGTGATCGTCTCGGACGCAGAGGAACGCTCGTCGACGATGCTCGCTGACGCCGAGCGTCGTGCTGCAACGATGGTGGGCGACGCCGAGCAACAGGCCGCCACAGTCGTGTCCGACGCCGAACAGCAGGCCGCCACGATCGTGCAGGCTGCCGAGCAACGCTACGAGGAGATCCGCGAGGCGATCAAGCGCCACCGCGAACAGCTGCGCGAAGAACTCGACGACCAGCGCACCGAACTCCATCAGGTCGTCGAGTCGATGAAGGTCCTGCGCCAGGAATTCAGCACCTCCTTCAAACAGGTCACCGAGACGATGGACCAGGTCCGCAACCTCTCGGGGATGCTGTGGCGTTTCGGCGAGCCGGTCCAGCGGGCCGAGGGATACGTCGAGCAGGTCTTCGAACAGCTCGGCGAGGCGAGCCTGCCTCCTCGCGAGCACCTCGCCGGCGACGATCCCACCGGGCCTGCCGACGAACCGCACGATTCCTCAGCAGGCGGCGACAGCGACGACGCGCGCGGCTCCGGCAGCAAAACCGACCGCAACTGACGCAGCGCACGCAATCCGACGCCGGCTCGAACAGGGCCGTTCTGCGACCCCGATAGCCTGCGAGGGCGATGGCTCACCACGCCTGGGAGCGGCATCCGGGCGGCGGGGTCGGCGCCCGACCCCGCACAAGGCGTCACATCGCCTGCATCCGACCGACGACGTATCCCGATTGACGGCCCAAGAACGAGGAGTGGACGTGGCACGCTTGCGCATCGCACTGATCGGCGGAACCGGACCACAGGGACGTGGGCTCGCGTACCGGCTGGCGCTGGCAGGACATCACGTCGTCATAGGGTCACGCGACGCGCAACGCGCGGTCACGACCGCAGGCGAACTCGCCGCAGGATCGGACGCGATGCAGATCGACGGGGCCGCCAACCAGGAGTCGACCGAAGGCGCCGACCTCGTTGTCGTGGCCGTGCCGTACGAGGCCCAGGAATCGACGGTCCGCGGCCTGCGTGGGCTGGAAGGCCGCATCGTCGTCAGCTGCGTGAACCCGCTCGCGTTCGACAAGTCCGGCCCGCACACGATCGATGTTCCCGAGGGCAGCGCCGCCGAGCAGACCCAGAAGCTGCAGCCCGACGCACGAGTCGTCGCTGCGTTCCATCACCTCGCCGCGCCAAGCCTCCTCGACGGCGAGGAACCACACGACGAAACCGTGCTCGTCGTGGGTGACGACGTGCAGGCCAAGCAGGTCGTCATCGACATCTGCCCCGCCGTCGCGGCGCGCGGTGGCCTGGATGCCGGGCCGCTTCGCAACGCGAAGCAACTCGAGGAGTTCACCGCGGTGCTCATCAGCATCAATCGCATCCACAAGGCGAACAGCGGGCTGGCCGTCACCGGCCTGTGACCGTGCACCCGGCCGGGCATCCCCGCTGGCGAGCCAAGCCGCGCGGCGCCGCAGATCAGTCCTGCGAGCTGTGCCAGGGAGGCCGGGGCGCCTCGATCCGTTCGAGTTCCGAAGGCACCTCACCGAAACGCTCGGTGCGCTGCTGCCAGTCGCGCAGAGCGTCGTCGATTTCCGATCGGTCACGGGCGACGAAGTTCCACCACATCTCGACGCGTTCGCCCAGCGGTTCGCCACCGAGCACGAGCAGCCGCGTATCGGAGCGTTCCGCCTCGAGAGGCAGCTCCTCGACGCCGGCGGGGACCAGCGCGATCCATCCAGGCTCGACGACCTCGACCCCGACCTTGACGCGGTGATCGAGCGGGACCACTGCGTGCTCGAACGTCGTGTCGGTGGGAACGGCGATCCGACCGGCGCCCATGGTCAGGTCGAGCCCGAGCAGCGGGGTGTCGGCACGAGTGGGCGCACGCACCCCGTCGATCTCGCCTGCCAGAAGCAGCCCGTGCGAACCGTCGATCTCGAGCGCTGGCAACCCCTCGTGATGCTCGAACGCGCTCTCACCGTGCCGGGTCTGTTCCGGCTGGGCGATCCACAACTGGACCCCGCGGAACGGCGGCTGTGCAGCCAGCTCGGCGTGCGCGATGCCGTGCCCTGCGGTCATGAGGTTCAGCTGGCCCGGTTTGATCACCTGCTCGGTACCCAGCGAGTCGGCATGGAGCGCCTCTCCCTCGAGCAGCCAGGTGACCGTCGCGAGGCCGATGTGGGGGTGCGGCCCGATTTCGAGCGGGTCGGGCTGCTCGGCGTCGGCAGGGCCGACGATGTCGACGAAGCACCACGCACCGACCGTGCGCCGCCCCTTGGTGGGAAGAACACGTTGGACGTCGAGGCCGCCGACCGAGGTGGCGCGACCCTGCCGTGCCTCGACACGCGCGAACAGTTCGTTCTCGCACAACTCGTCACGATCCTGCACCGGTCCGCTCACGGCATCGCTCCACGCTGGGATAGACACCGCCAGGGTGCCGTGCGACGGATCGATGCGCTTCAGTCCGCGGATGCGGCTTCGATGCGGGCCCGGCCGTTCGACTTGGCGGCATACAACTGTTCGTCGGCGGTCGCGACCACGTTGAGTGGCGAGCGGTCCGGTGTGCAGGTGACCGCGGCGACACCGATGCTCGCAGTGACGTGGTCTGCGACGTCCGACCCCGCATGCTCGATCGCGAGGTCAGCGATGCCCGAGGCGATCCGCTCAGCGATACGACGAGCGCCGTCCAGATCGGTGTCGGGCAGGATGCATGCGAACTCCTCGCCGCCGTAGCGCGCGGCGAGGTCAGCGGGACGGGACGCCGCGCCGTCGACGACACGTGCGACGGCCCGGAGGGAGTCGTCACCAGCGATGTGGCCGTAGGTGTCGTTGAACATCTTGAAGGAGTCGATGTCGATCAGGATCAGCGCCAGCTTCTCGCCGCGACGAGCAAGCCGTGCGTACTCGCGAGCTAGCGTTTCGTCGAAGTGGCCGCGGTTGGCGATCTGGGTCAACCCATCGGTGATGGCGAGCTGCGCCAAGCGGTCGCGCGCGCGTTTCAACTCGATCTGGTTGTCGACACGACGGCGCACCACCGGTGGGTTGATCGGCTTGTTGACGTAGTCGACCGCACCGAGTTCGAGCCCTCTGGCCTCCGCGTCAACATCACCCATTCCGGTGATGAAGATCACCGCAATGCCCGACGTCGCCCGCCGGCCCTTCAGGCGCCGGCAGACCTCGAAACCGTCCATGCCCGGCATCATGACATCGAGGAGCACCACCTCAGGCTCAGAGGTCTCGGCGATTTCGAGCGCCCGCTCGCCGTCAGTCGAGATCAGCACGTCGTAGTCGTCGTCGAAGATGTCGGCGATGACTTCGATATTCGCCGGGTCGTCGTCGACGACGAGGATGCGCGCAGGCGCCGTGTCCGCGTTCACCGGTCGGATCCGTTCGTCCCGTCGGTTCCAAAGTCAATCTGTGCGACGAGCGTGTCGAGTGCCGCAAGGGCCGCGTCGAAATCGAGCCGGTCGACACCGTTGGCGAGCGCGGTGAGCTCGTCATCGGCTCCGAAGGTCGCGAGCGCGCCTCGAAGCTTGTCGAAACGCCGGCGAGCCCCGAAGCTGCCAGCTGCGAGCTCATCACGCAGCGCGTTGACCTCTTCGCGCAACGCGGCCTGGTCAACGTCGGGGGCCGACTCAGGTCGCTGCACAACCTCGCCGGACACCCCGTGGAGTGACGTGGCCTCCACGACCGCAGGCACGAGTGCGGTCTCCAACGCATCGACGCGCGCATCCAAGTCATCGAGGCCGCCCCGCGCAAGCGCGGCTTCCAACGAGCTCGCGGCGCTGGCGACATCGATGGCGCCGAGCGTGCCGGCCACACCTTTGAGGGAGTGTGCGACGTTGCGCGCCTCGTCGAGTTGCGCAGCGTTGAGGAGCATGCGCAACCGGGCAATGGTCCCCGCGTTGTCCTCCCCGAAACGCACGAGCAGTCGCCGGAGCAGATCGGGCTTGTCGTTCGTGCGAGCCAGGGCGACCGCGAGGTCGAACGAGCGCATCGACGGCGGCAGGCCTGCCGTCGCCAAGCGGTCCTCGATCTCGCCGTGGTGGGCCTCGGTGGTTGCACCAACCGCCGAACGGGTCGCTTCACGGTTGTCGGGCGACACAGCAGCGGTCGCGATCGAAGGCATCCAGGTCGTCAACAGATCACTCAACCGCTCCGGATCAATCGGTTTGGTGAGGTGGTCATTCATACCCGCCGCGAGACTCTTCTCACGATCGCCGCTCATCGCGTGCGCTGTCATCGCAACAATCGGCAGATCACTCAACGCTTCGTTCTCGCGGATCACCCTGGTCGCGGTCAAACCGTCCATCTCAGGCATCTGGATGTCCATCAGCACGAGGTCGAAAGGCTCGCTGGTCGCCTTCTCCACGCCTTGTCGACCGTTGGTCGCAACCACGACCTCGATGCCGAGGTCAGCAAGAAGTTCCGAAGCGAGCTCCTGGTTGATGAGGTTGTCCTCGACGAGAAGCACTCGGCGACCAGCGAGATGGGTCGGCGAGGCCACGCGCGGGTCGCGGACACGCGGCAGCGGCACCGTCCCTTCGGCCTGTTCGAATGCGCCCAGAACCGCGTCGTAGAGCAGCGACTCGTTGACGGGTTTGAGCAGGAAGCCATCGAGGCCGACCTGCTCGGCACGGTGGATGACCTGTTCGCGCCCGAACGCCGTCACCATCAGAATCGCCGGCGTGTCACCCAGCCCCGCGTCGGCCTTGATCCGCTCCGCAGTTTCGATGCCGTCCATCCCGGGCATGCGCCAATCCATGAGGACCAGATCGAAGGACTCGCCTTCACCGGCGGCCGCCGTGAGCTCCTCGATCGCTTCTTCACCGGACGCGACGGTGCGCACGTCGATGCCCTGGCTCGCGAGCATCGTCGAGAGGATCTCACGTGCGGCATCGGAGTCGTCGACGACGAGCGCACGGCGGCCCTCCAGCCCCAAGCGCTCGACGGTCCGGTGCGGGGTGCGCGACGACGCACCGGTACGCAACGACGCCTGGAACGAAAAGGTGCTGCCCTCTCCGACCGTGCTGGACACGTCGATGTCGCCGCCCATGCTCGACGAGCTGCCGTGAGATCGCCAGGCCCAGTCCGGTACCGCCGTAGCGACGCGTGATCGACGAGTCCGCCTGCGAGAACGACTGGAAGAGACGATCGATCTGCTCGGGGGTCATCCCGATGCCGGTGTCGCGCACCGCGAAGCTCAGCCGCGCAACGCCGTCGGTGTCCTCGACGGGCTCCACGGTGACGACGACTTCACCCTGTTCGGTGAACTTCACGGCGTTCGTCGCCAGATTGATCAGGACCTGGCCGAGTCGCAGCGGGTCGCCGACGAGGTGCTGGGGAGCATCGGGCGACACCCCGAACAGCAGCTCGAGCCCCTTCTCTTCGGCACGCAGCGCGACGAGATCGGCCACGTTGGTCATCACGTCCTCGAGCGTGAACGGGACGTGCTCGAGCTCCAGCTTGCCGGCCTCGATCTTGGAGAAGTCGAGAATGTCGTTGATGATCCCGAGCAGCGACTCGGCAGCGTTCGCGATCTTGTCGACGTAGCCGCGCTGCTTTTCGTCCAACTCGGTGCGGCGAGCGAGGTGCGTCATCCCGATGATTGCATTCATCGGGGTCCGGATCTCGTGGCTCATATTGGCCAGAAACTCGCTCTTGGTCCGGTTGGCCGCCTCAGCCTCCTCCTTCGCCAATGCGAGCTCCTCGCGCGCTCGCTGGGTCTCGTCGTACAGCGCCTGCAGTTCGTCGTTCTTGCGTTCGAGTTCGCGCGTGCGCTCCTCGACACTCTGCTGGAGGATGATGTTGCGTTCGAACAGCGAGTAGGCCTCACCCGTGCCGTCGACGGATCGCTCGACACGGTCCATGAGGACCCGGTTCATCTTCATCTGCGCCTCGAGCTTGCGCTCGAGATCTGCCATGCGCTGTTCCGCGGAGACCGGCGCGCCGTCGGATTCGGGCCGTGCGCGCCCCTTCGTGCGTGGCGTCGTGTCGGACATCGCTGGACTCCGGCCTGCTCGCTGTGTGGCTGACGTCAACTGCCCAGCGCGAGACCTGTGAGGGTCTGATTGACGTGGATCCCGTCGTACTGCTCGCCGTAGGTCGAGAATCCGACGAAATTGAACCGTTCGAGGACCGGGGCAGCCTGGTCGATGATGTCCCGCTGCACGAGTTCGAGACGCCGCAGGATGCAGTCACAGCCGAGCAGCAACTGCAGGCCCGGGACGCGCTCAGCGAGTTCGTCCAAATTCTTCTCGAGATGCTCGAGCAGGTTGGCTCCTTGGGCGACGGTGAGAACCAGCCCGTTGTCGATCGCGCAGAAGAAGGTCAGGCTGCCGTCGTCGTTGACCTTCTGGATCGAGCGGACGAAGTACTCGCCGTTGATGCGCAGCATCACCGGGTACGCGGCGAAGACCTGTGGTGACAGCTCTTCGACTTCCAAGCCCACCGCACGCGCGTACTCCTGCGCGGCCGGCTCACCGTTGATCTCGGTCACGATGCGCCGGGGCGGGTCCGCTTCGGTGATGACCATCCGTGTGTCGGTCGGTTCAAAGTGCTGAACGCGGAAGGTCTCGAACGGCAGGGTGGTCTCAAACAACGTCAGCACCGCGGCGTCTGTGTGGAACGCACCGTCGAGGTAGACATAGGTCGTGCCAAAGTCCAGACCGTCTCCTGCTGAACCACCGATGATCGACACACCGTTCATGTTGGCATACAGCGATGCGACGACTTGCTCTTCAAGCATCGACGTGCCATCGACGAGCAGAAGACCGAACATCGAGGCGGGATCGAGGCCGTCGCTCAGGCGCAGGTTCTGCTCGACGTCGCGGATCAGCTCTGCTGACGACGACGCGTCGACATGATCGAGTGAAGAGACGAGCCGGGGATGCGCGATCACCTCCTGTGACGTGATCGACACCCCGACGATGCCACCTTCGAGGTAACCCGAGCCCGACACGATCTCGCCGGCGGTGGTGCATCCGACGACGGGCCCGTCGAACGTCGACGTGATCTGTTCGGCCAACACGCCGAGGTCGTAGCTCGGCGAGCAGAAGAACAACAGCACGGAGAACCCGGACGTGTCGACCTGTTCGGCGAGCTCGGCGACGGCAGTGGCCGCATCGGTGTGCGTCGAGTTTGCCCGTCGAACCGAGATCCTCGCATCTGTTCTCAACCTGTCGGTCATCGCCGTTGCCTCCCCAGCCCTACGCCATGTCGTGTACGCACCTGAGCGCCGCGTTCGCGCCGCTTGACGACCTGTCGACACCCCGAGCGCCGCACTGAAGACCCAATTCGACGCTACCTGCCCGCGCAAGACGAGAACCCGCGCAGGCTCGTGCGCGCAGCGTCGCGTCCCGCCTACGATGCGGACACGACACGAGTTGCGAGGCGATGCCAGTGCTCGAGGGATGGCGAAGCGATCCACGCCGGGTACGCGCGGTCGTGGCGCTCGGCGGGCTGCTGGTCCTGCTGGCGGTGGCGGGCCTGATGCTGCTCCGCCGCGCGGACCCGGTCGAGGTCTGGGCGACGCTGCTGTTCCTCCCGGTGTTCCTCGCGGTCGTGCTGTGGCGGCTCCCCGGGGGAATTCTCGGAGGGCTCGGAGCCTCCGGGGTCTACGTGTGGCTGCGCGTTCCCGCCATCGAAGCTGCCGGACTCGAGCCGTATCTCGGCGTCCTCACCGGCCGCAGCCTCGCCTACCTGGCGTTCGGCGGTATCGGCGGCTGGGCGATGTCGCGTCTGAACCGCTCGCTCACCAAACTCGACCTCTACGACCAGATCGACGACGCAACCGGCCTGTACAACGCACGTTTCTTGGTCCAGGGAATCGAACTCGAGCTCGCGCGGGCGCGCCGCTACCAGACGATCTTCTCGGTGGTCGTCCTCGACGTGGCCGCAGGAGCGATCGGGGCGCTTGCACCCCGCCGGCGAGCACGTGCGCTGCGCCAGACGGGCCAGCAGATCGCCAGCGCAATCCGTTCAGTCGACCGCGGCGTCCACCTGCACGACCCGCGCCGCCACCGTTTCGTGCTCATCCTCCCCGAGACGCCCGAGGAGGGTGCGCGGGTGTTCGCCGAACGCTTCCGCGGCCAGCTGGCAGCACTGCTCGACGCGCACGGCATCGTCGTGCCCGAGCAGGACATCCATCTCACCCTCTACACGGTGCCCGGCGACGAGGAACGACTCGCGCAGCTGCGGACCGAAGCGCAGGCGCTCGTCCCGGTGTCCTCGGGTGAGGAGCAGCCACCCTCCGATCAGCAGCCGCCATCGGACCAGCCCACGACAACGGTCTGACCTCGACGTCGGCTCGACGCGGCCGCGGCGTCACGGTCCGATCAGCAGCGTTCCCTGGATGTCCAGGCGGTCCTCACGGGTGCGCGCCCATACCGAGTGAACCGCCCGGTCGCCCGGCCCGATCCTGCCGACCTCGAGCGGAACGATCTGCCGGTCGAGTTGGACCTGCACCGTGCCGTGCCAGGGCGCATCGGACTCGTTCGCGATCACGAACTCCATCTGCACCGCACCACGCTCCTCGTCGTACTGCCGCGCCGACATATCGATGACGAGCGCCTCGCACAGCAACGGGTCGGCGCCAGCTTCGAGCACTCGGGAGCTGGTGACCGTGGGCGGATCGCCTTCGAACATTCCGGGCTGGATCGAGAAGGGGGTGTCGACTTCGTCGACGCACGTCAGCAAGTGGGTCAGTCCGCGCAGCGACGAGGTCCCGATCGGGATCAGGAACACGGCGGCGAGCACCAGCAGTGCGAAGCGGTGCCCGGTGATCGAACGCATGACCACACTGTAGTGGTCGTCGCGATCACCCGGTGTTCAGGCCCGCACGGCGATCAGTGGCAGATGGTGTCGGCAGCTTCAGTCGTGCGACCCTGCTCGATCGCCGCTTCGGGGTCGTCGAGGACCTGGCGGACACGGTGGCGGATCCGGTCGAGCTCCGGTGCGTGGCCCTCACCCCGGTAGTTGGGAGGTCCGATGCCGACCCCGACGAGGCGATCGTGCTCGACGCGAGTGAGCACCTGCAACAGGTCGGGAAAGGAACTGAGCGGAATGTCGGTGGCGACGTGCTCTTCGATCGCGGCGGTGATCTCGTCGAATCCTCGCAGCACGCTGCCGACGTCCGCGCGCTCGACGACGCTCGACAGCAGGCAGCGCTGCCGCCGCATGCGTGGCGCGTCGCCCGGATCGCGCATGCGCACGAAAGCGAGCGCGGTCTCGCCGTCCATGTGCTGGCGGCCCGCCGGCATGTCGAAGGTCCGCCAATCGGTCCCTTCGTGAGCGGGGGAGATGCGCACACGGATCGGCTCGGCGAGGTGCACCTCGACACCGCCGAGTGCATCGACCACCCGAACGAACCCGCCCATGTCGACCAGCGCGTAGTGGTGGACGTCGATGCCGAGCAGCAGGCCCAGCGTCTCGGCGACCGCAGCCGCTCCCGGGTCGCTCGACTCGGGATACAGGGCGGCGAAACGGTCCGGCACACGCCGCGTCGCGCAGGTGTAGATCGCGTTGATGGCGTTCCAGGCACCCCCGGTCGCGCAGTGCTCTTCGTGAACCGCAGCGAAGCGCGACGGGACGGGGAAGTCGCGGAAGTAGCGGTCGACCGAGAAGATGGCGCCGTCACCTGTCCGTGTGTCGATGCTGACGACGAGCATCGCGTCGGTACGCGCGCTCGCACGGCCCGGCCCCAGGTCCGATCCGATGACGGCGACCGTCAGGCGTCCCTCTTCCACCCACGGGTTGGGGGGAGGGGGTGGCAGCGGCTCGGGTTCGGGTTCCTCGATGACCGGAAGATCCAGCAGCTCCGGATCGGAGATCTTGGTCACCGAGGGGTGCGGCAGGGCGCCGGGTGACGCCGCGTCCAGCGCCATCGGCAGCTGGTCGTCCACGAACACCGTCGCGAGCACGTCCTGTGAGCGCGACACCATCCGGCCGGCGGTGAGCTGAGGGGCAGCGACGGCGACGAGGAGCGCGGCGACGACCGTGCAGGCGACCGCGACATCGGCACCGTTCCAGGCCCCCGTGACGCGGTCAGGGGCACGGAACCCGGCGACATACGCGTGCACGACGGCGGCCGACCTGTAGACCAGCACCGCTGCGTTGAGCAGCAGAAACCACGTGCCGCCCGACGGGTGCACGAGCATCGCGAGCGCCCATCCCGGCGCGTCCCGGACGATCCACACGGCGGCGGCGATCATCGCAAGGGACACGCCGATCATGGCACCGCCCAGCCGGCGGTGGCCGGCGAACAGCTGGCCGGCCCCGGGCAGAAGCAGCGAGAGGCCAGCCGCTGCCGCGCCGCGGGCGGCGCGGCGAGGCTGCACGCCCGTGCCATGGCTCGTCACCGCCGCAAATCCGATCGCCGATCCTGCAACGCGTCCCGCAATGCAGCGTCGCGCTGCACAGCGTGACGACACGACGGTACTGCTCTGCAGGGGTGCGGACACCGCCCATCGGTCCGGTCGAGCCGCGCACCGGTTCCCTTCACGTCCAGTGACCGCCCATACCCTCACGGTCATCGCCACTGCCGCGCACCGGAGAATCCGATGAAGCCGTTCCGTCGCCAAACGACGATCACCGCGCTCGTGGTCGCGGGCGCTGTCGCGCTCGCGGCCTGCGGCGGTGATGCCGAGCCCGATGCCCCTGAAGACGACGCCGCAGCCGCACCCGCCGACGAGGTCCCGGCCGACGAGGCTCCTGCCGACGGGGGCTGGGAGGACATGGGTGATGACTCCGACGGCATGAGCGCGTTCTGCATCGGGATCTACCAGGACATGGCAGCCGCCCAGCAGGCCTATGCGGAAGCGACCGCCAGCCTCATGGGAGGCAGCGCAGACCCGGCCGACTTCGAAGCAGCCGCAGCCGGCATGGAGGCAATGGCCCAGGCGGCGCCCGCCGAGATCCGCGCAGACTTCGAGGTCATGACCCGCGAACTCGCCACCTACTTTCGCGCACTCGCCGAGGTCGGATTCAACCCAGGCGAGCAGCCGACGCCTGAGCAGATGGAGCGGATGGCCCAGCTCGCCGGGACGATGGACGTCGATGCGCTCGAGGAAGCGAGCCAGAACATCGAGGCCTTCTTCGACGAGCACTGCTGAACCGAGTGACCGCAACACGGTGAGATCCGCACACCGGCATGCGCCCGGGAGGCCTCATTTGTGTGCTTCGGCCGGGGCGGCGCGCGGGACTTCGATCATGAACGTCGCGCCGCCACCTGGCGTGTCCTCCACCCACGCACGGCCGTCGTGGAGCCGGCTGAACTCCGCGACGAGACTCAACCCGATGCCGGTGCCTGGCTTGTGTGCGGGGGCGGAGGGCCCCTGCTCGAACGGGTCGAAGATGCGGCGCTTGAGGTCGTCGGGGACACCATCTCCGTCGTCGGCGACGACGATACGGACGCGATCGTCATCATGATCGAGGCCGACGTCGATACGTGTCCCCGGCGGCGTGTGGATCACGGCGTTGCGCACCAGGTTGGCAACAGCACGCCGGATCTGAGCCGCTTCAACCCAAACCTCGCACGGTGCGACGTCGAGACGCACGTCGTGGTCGGGGTGTTCGACCTCGCTGACCGCTGCGGCGACGATCTCGGCGAGGTCACGCTGTTCCCGCGACACCGTCAGCTGGCCCGCTGACAACCGGTTGAGGTCGAGCAGGTCTTCGAGCAACGCACCGAGACGCTCAGCGTTTCTCAGCAGCCGCTCGAGCATGTCGGCCTGCTGTGCGGCGTCAATGGCGCCGAGGCGGTGATGGAGCAGCTCGGCCATGCCGACCACGACGGTCAGCGGTGTGCGCAGCTCGTGCGAGACCGCGCTGAGGAAGCTCGTGCGCAGCGCCTCGACCTTGCGGGATTCCTGGTTCGCGCGCTGCTCGTGGTCCAGAGCCCGCCGCAGTGCATCCTTGGCCAGTTCCTGACGTTCGACGTCGAGCACGATCAGGGCGGTCAGACCGGCTTCGACGCGCCTCGCGTGAATTTCGACGCGCCGCTCGGCGCCGCCCGAGCGGATGCGGGCCGTGAGCGGTGACCCGCCCGCACCGTCCGCGTCGATCGCGTTGACATGGCGTCTGAGGGACTCGCGCAACACGTCGTCGGCGACGAGCACGTTGTTCTCACCTGCGCCGAGCATCGCGTCCGCCTGCGCGTTGGCGTAGTGGATCGCGAAGTCGGGCGTCAGCACCGTTGCTGCAACGGGGATGGCGTCGAGTACTCGCGAGAGCACGCTCGCCGCGCCTGCCCGTTCGGCGACAAGCTCCTCCAACCGGTCGTTGTGAGCGGCGAGATCGCGGCGCAGCCGACGTTCACGCAGCTGGTGGCGCACGCGCAGCAGCAGCTCGCTGGAATCGACAGGCTTTCTCAGGAAATCCGCTGCGCCCAGCGCGAGTGTCGTGCGAGCGTCGTCACCTGTCCCCGCGCCGGTCATGACGATCACGGCCGCACGCTCGTCCTCAGGTGCGAGCATGAGCTTGCGCAGCACCTCGGTGCCGGAGAGCCGCGGCATGTGCAGGTCGAGGATGACCAGCTCGGCCGGATCGTGCTCGAGCGCAGCGACCGCGTCGACCGGGTCGCCGAAGCTCGCCACTCGTGTGTAGCCGTTGACGTCGAGCAGGCGGCCGACGAGACGATTGATCGGCTCCTCGTCGTCGACGACGACGATGCGTGCGTCGGGCCATTCGGCGGGCACCATGCCTGCGCTGCTCACCTGCCAACCTCCCAGCCGTCGTCTGCGCGAGGCAGATAGACGTGGAAGGTGCTGCCGCGTCCCGGCTCGGTGTCGAGTTCGAAGCGGCCGCCGTGACGCTCGACGATGGTCAGCGACGTGGCCAACCCGAGCCCGGAACCGGCACCGAGCGGCTTGGTCGTGAAGAACGGCTCGAAGATCCGCTCGCGGATCGCCTCCTCGATGCCGCTGCCGGTATCAGACACGCTGATGCGCACGTGACCGCCTGCCGCCTCGTCGCCGTCGAGGTCGCTCGGCCCGACGTTGGCGATGCTCAGGCGCAGCACGCCGCCTTCGGGCATGGCGTCACGGGCGTTGACGGCGAGGTTGATGACGACCTGTTCGAGCTGCACGATGTCGCCCATCACGGCCCAGAGATCATCGTCGATCGTGACGTCGATGGCGAGGTGTTTGGGCAGGGTGTCACGGAGCATGCGCTCGACGTCGCTGCCGAGCTTGCGCATGTCGACCGGACCGTGTTCGCCGTCGGCGCCTCTGGCGAAGGTCAGGACCTGCCCGACCAGCTCCGCTCCGCGGCGGGCACTGGACGCGATCGTGTCGACGCTGTCGCGCTGATCGTCGGTCAGGTCGGTGTAGCCGAGCAGATCAGCCGCCATCATGACCGGTGAGAGCATGTTGTTGAGGTCGTGCGCGATGCCGCCCGCGAGCGTCCCGAGGCTCTCGAGGCGTTGCGCACGCTGATGCTGCACCTCGCGCTCGTGGCGTTCGGTGTCATCGACCATCCCCCCGACCATCCTGTGCGCACTGCCATCGGCGTCGCGGATGATGAACGCCCGATCGCGGACGTGAACCGAGGATGAGTCGCCACGCAGGAAGCGGTACTCCGCCGACCACGAGCTCGCATCACCCGCAAGTGCCTCGTGCAGGTCGGCAACGACGCCGGCACGGTCGTCGGGGTGGATGTGCCGCGACCAGGCGTCGAGCCCTTCACCTGACGCCACCGGGTCGTGGCCGAATTCGCGGGCGAACGCCTCGTTCCACCAGATCCGGTCCGAGTCCAGGTCCCAGTCACGGATCACCTCCCCCGTTGCCTGCCCGAGCAGCCGGAATCGCTCCTCGCTGGCCGCGAGCCGTCGCGCCGTCGTGTCGCGCTCGATCGCGATGCCCGCGAGATGGGCGAGGTCGGCGGCCACGACGCGTTCGGTCGCCGACGGCTCGGCGTGGTCACGACCATAGATCGCGACCGTGCCGAGGAGCTGCCGGTCCTGGCCGTGGATGGGGATGCACCAGCACGACACGAGATCGAACGCGGCGGCGAGCTCGCGGTAGCCGACCCAGTGCGGGTCGGTTGCGATGTCGGTGGCGACGACGATCTCACCGGTGTGCGCAGCACTTCCGCACGACCCGGTGTTCGGACCGACCGGGAGATCTCCGACCGCCTCGAGATACTCGGATGGAAGCGAGGGCGCCGATGCGCGGCGAAGGACCTGCGCCTGTGGGTCGTAGCGGAACACCGAGGCCAGCCGTCCCGGAAAGCGCTGCTCGATGGCGAGCGAGATCCGGTCGAGCACCGCACCGAGCGGCTCGCCGGTGACGACGGCCTGCAGCACTTCGCGCTGCGCCTGCTCGAGGTCGCTGTCGCGTGTCGCATCCGTCACGTCGCGCGCGACGGCGAACGTGACGCCTTCGCTGGGAAGCGCCCGCGCCGTCCACGACAGCAGGCGCCAGCCGCCGTCCGCGGTCGAGTAGCGGTTGACGAAACCGTCGACCGCCTCGCCGTCGTTCAAGCGGCCGAGCGCAACACGGGTGGCCTCCCGATCGTCGGGGTGGACGAAGTCGAGGAAGGGCTGCGCGAGCAGCGCCTCTTCGGAATGGCCGAGCACCTGGGTGAACCGTGGGTTGACGCGCAGGAACCATCCGTCGAGCCCGGCGATCGTCATCGGGTCGAGCGCGACGCGGAACATCTGCGTGAAGTCGTTGCGTTCACGTTGTCGCGCCACCAACGCCAGGATCTCGTCGTGCATGGTCGTGATGATGTGCGGCCAGTCGGTGGCCTGGATTGCGTCTCGCGACAGCAGCGTGATCGCCCCGTCGGGTGTGCCGTCCAGACTCATCGGCAGGACGATCGCGCTCTGCAGGCCGGCAGGCACGCTCAGCTCCCGCCGCTGCCAGCGCGGGTCGCCGGCGAGGTCGTCGACCACCACCGCTCGACCTGCTTCGAGCGCGTCCCACGGAAGCGAGCCCTCAGCCAACCGGGTCTCGAGTGAAGCGGTCGCGAACACCTTCAGCCTGGGGTCGTCCGCATGCTCCTCCCAGGCAAGCTGCAACGCAGGCGCCGATGCACGCCGTGTCCACAACTCGGCGACGTCGAACCCTGTCCGGCGCCGCAGCTCCGACGCGGCGACACGCAACGCATCGATCGGCCCTGCGCTCGAAGCGAGCGCGTGTTCGAGGCCGCGCCGCAGGCCGCCGGCGAGGCGGTCTCGGTGCGCCAGCGTCGTCTCGCGGAACACCACGGTGATCGCATCGGGGCCGGGGCCCGGGTAGGCGTCGGCAGCGAACCACCCCTCGAACGACGGCACGAACTCGTCGATGTGCGCGGCCACCCGTTCGGACATCACGCGCTCGTACGCCGCATGGAACGACGTGCCGCGGATCTGCGGAAACAACTCCCACACGTCGCTGCCGACGAGCTCGTCCCGGGAAAGGCGGAGCGTGCTGACGCCGAGGTCGTTGACGTAGGCGATTCGCCAGGTGCGGTCGAGGACGAAGACGCCGTAGCCGATGCGATCGAGCACGGCCAGCAACTCATCCGGGTCGCGGAGGTGGCCGAGCACGTCCATCGTCGCCTCTCCTGCGCCCCACGTCGCGGCGTGCACCCGACCCCACAGCACCCGAGCCCAGCGGCTCCATCACACCTGCGCGGCGCTGCTCGACTGTACTTCTCGACGCTGCCGGCGCGCCCGCAATCCGGGCACATCCCGCACCCATCCGCACGCGCCCTCGGCGACGAACGGCGGTAGAAGCGACCGTGAACTGCTCGCGCTAAACGCTATGTTCACCGCATGGCGATGACTCACGAGTATGACGAGCGACCCGACGTGGTGCATGTCCGCGCCCTAAGCATCAGGACGAAGCCTCGGTGAACGTGCGTTCGCAAGCGGCGACCCGGCGCATCCTCGTCGTCGACGACGAGGCCCCCATCCTTTCCGTCACCGCCCGTGCCCTCGAACGTCTCGGCCACGAACCGGTGCTCGCAAGCAGCGGCAACGACGCCGGCAAGCGCTTCGCCGATGACCCGGCGTCGATCGACCTGCTCGTGACGGACGTGATGATGCCGGGGATCGATGGCATCGAACTCGCGCGCCGACTGCGCGCACAGCGTCCGGACCTGCCCGTGATCGTGACGTCCGGCTTCGGTGAGCCCGGCGACCTCGACGACGTCGGTGGCGAGGCGCACGTGTCGTTTCTGCCCAAGCCCTACACCCTCGAGTCCCTGAGCGCCCACGTGGCACGGGCGCTGGGAGAGCCAGACGGTCACGCGCTGCCGTGAGCGCCCGTCGGGCACGCTGCCGGTGCTACCGTTGACGCATCAATCACCTCCCAGCGCTTGAGCCGGTCCCGCGACAGCGATCGTGTCGCGACGCGTCGACCGCGACACGTCGCGACAGCCACCGCCGGCAGGCGCGCTCCTCCAGCCAGGACCGCACATGCAGTTCGGGGTCTTCTCCGTCAGCGACGTCACGCCTGATCCGACGACAGGCCGGACTCCGTCCGAGGCGGAACGCATCCAGGCGATCGTGACGATCGCAACGAAGGCCGAGGAGGTCGGGCTCGACGTGTTCGCGCTCGGCGAACACCACAACCCGCCGTTCGTCTCGTCCTCTCCGACGACCACCCTCGGCTTCATCGCAGCACGCACCGAGCGGATCGTGCTGTCGACGGCGACGACGCTGATCACCACCAATGACCCGGTGAAGATCGCCGAGGACTACGCCATGTTGCAGCACCTGGCGCACGGCCGCGTCGACCTGATGATGGGACGCGGCAACACCGCGCCGGTGTACCCGTGGTTCGGCTACGACCTGCGTGACGGCATCGAGCTCGCGATCGAGCACTACGCGCTTCTCCATCGCCTGTGGCGCGAGACGGACGTCGACTGGACGGGCCGCTTCCGCACGCCGCTGGAGGGCTTCACCGCAACACCGCGCCCGTTGGACGGCGTTGCGCCGTTCGTCTGGCACGGCTCGATTCGCAGCCCCGAGATCGCCGAGCAGGCCGCGTTCTACGGAGACGGGTTCTTCCACAACAACATCTTCTGGCCGATGCGGCACACAGCAAGCATGGTCAGGCTCTACCGCGAACGTTTCGAACACGACGGCCATGGCTCGGCCGACCAGGCCTTCGTCGGGCTCGGCGGCCAGGTGTTCGTGCGGGACAATTCCCAGGACGCCATGCGCGAGTTCCGCCCCTACTTCGACGACGCGCCGGTCTACGGGGGAGGCCCGTCACTCGAGGAGTACACCGAAGCGACGCCGCTCACCGTCGGCAGTCCGCAGCAGGTGATCGAGCGCTACGCAGCGATGCGCCATCACGTCGGTGACTACCAGCGCCAGCTCTTCCTCATCGACCATGCCGGGCTGCCGCTGCCGGTCGTGCTCGAGCAGCTCGAGATCCTCGGAGGCCAAATCGTCCCCGCGCTCCGCCGCGAGATGGCGGCCGACCGCCCGCCGCATGTTCCGGATGCACCGACACACGCATCGCTGCGTGCTGCACGCGGCGACGATGCGATCGCGGTGGCGCCCGACGGCGTCGCGTCGCCAGCCGACGGCCGATGACCGCAGTCACGGCGTCGGACTCGAGCCGGTCGGCACCTGCGGTGATCGAGGTCGAAGGCCTCGTCCACACGTTCCGCGGCGGCGTGCGTGCGCTCGACGGGGTCGACCTGACGGTTGCACCGGGCATCGTGTACGGACTGCTTGGGCCCAACGGTGCGGGCAAGACGACACTCATCCGGGTGCTGGCCACTCTCCTGGTCCCCGACAGCGGCGAGGTGCAGGTCACCGGCGTCGACGTGATCGCGGACCCGGCTGCCGCACGGACGCGGATCGGACTCGCCGGCCAGTTCGCCGCGGTGGACGACTACCTGACCGGCCGCGAAAACGTCGAAATGGTTGGATGTCTCTATGGGCTCACGCGACGCGAGGCGCACCGGCGCGCCACTGAAGTCCTCGACGACATCGGCCTGTCCGACGACGCCGACCGCCGCGTGCGCACCTACTCGGGAGGGATGCGCAGGCGCCTTGACCTCGCCGCATCGCTCGTGGGCCGCCCTGAAGTGCTCTTCCTCGACGAGCCGACCACCGGGATCGATCCCCGTAACCGCGCCCTGCTGTGGACGATCATCGAGCGCCTGGTCGCCGACGGCACGACGGTCCTGCTCACGACCCAGTACCTCGACGAGGCTGACCGGCTCGCCGACCGGATCGGCGTCATCGACCACGGCCGCATCATCCGCCAGGGCACCGCGGAACAGCTCAAGGACGGTCTGGACGCATCCGTGGTCGAACTCGCCCTGGCAACCGACGACCACGACCCGGCACGGCGGGCCATCGCGGCCCGGTTCGACCTCGAGCCGGCGATCGACACGGCGCGCTCGACGCTGCGGATTCCCGCACCCGGCGGCACGCGAACGCTCATCGACGCGTTGCGGGCACTCGACGGCGCCGGCCTCGAACCGGAACGTGCCGAGCTGCTGCGCCCGACCCTCGATGACGTCTTCCTCAAGCTCACCGGCCAGCCTGCCGAGCCACAGGCCGGCGACGACGCAGCGTCGAACGGCGCACGGGTGCGCCGACGTCGAAGGCGACGACCGTGAGCACCGCGACGGCGCGAACGCGCACGCGAACGACGGCCGGTCATCGCCGGCGCATTCCGGTGCTCGACGCCGTCGTCGACGCGCTCGTCATCGCCCGCCGCAACATCCTGCGCTACCTGCGCCTTCCCCAGTTGCTGCTGTTCTCGACGCTGCAGCCGGTGATGTTCCTGCTGTTGTTCAATTTCGTCTTTGGCGGTGCGATCGGTGGGACCCTGCCAGCCGACGTCGACTACATCCAGTGGCTGATGCCGGGTCTGCTCATCCAGGTCGCGACGTTCGGCGCGGGACAGACCGCGGTCGGCCTCGCCGAGGACCTGTCGAAAGGCGTCGTGGACCGCTTCCGGTCGTTGCCGATGGCCCGCTCGGCGGTACTCGCCGGCCGGACCACAGCCGATCTCGTCCGAAACGCTGCGGTGCTGTCGCTGATGTTCAGCGTCGGATTCGCGATCGGTTTCCGCTGGGAGACCGGACCGGCGCTTTTCCTCGCCGGTTTCATCGTCGCACTGCTGTTCGGCCATGCGATCTCATGGGTGATGGCCACGATCGGACTCGCGGTCCGCAACCCCGAGGCCGCCCAGTCGGCGGTGTTCCTGCCGGTCTTCCCGTTCGTGTTCGCCTCGTCGATCTTCCTGCCCACCCAGACGATGCCCGCGTGGCTGCGCGTGTTCGCCGACCACCAGCCGGTGACCGCGGTCGCGAACGCGCTTCGTGGACTGATGCTCGGTGAGCACGTGCTGCCAGCAGGTCAGAGCGTGGCCGGTCAGACGCTCGTCGCGCTGGCGTGGATCGCGGGGATCACGATGGTCGCGTCGCTGCTGGCCGTGCGCCTCTACCGGCGGGTGCAGAGCTGACGGCCGTGCGGGCCACGTGACAACGGTCTCCGGATGCGGGCCGGGCGTGGCCGCATCCGGGGACCGGCGGCGTCACGCGCCGGGAACCTCGGGCGCAGGCGTCTGGATGGCCTGAGAGAAGCCGACCTTCTGCAGCGACTCCGGCACGGGCAGGTCCACACCGGTCCAGTACTGGGTGCCGGCGACGAGCAGTTCGTCGGCCGGCCAGCGGGTGATGATGCGGCAGCCGTCGGACGTAACGACGATCTCCTCCTCGATCCTGGCCGCCGAACTGTTGTCCTTGGTCGGCCAGTAGGTCTCGAGCGCGAAGACCATCCCCTCCTCGAGCTCGATCGGGTGCTCGAAGGAGTGGTACCGGCTCATCAGCGGCGCCTCCCAGACCCCCAGGCCGATGCCGTGGCAGTACTGGAGCCCGAAGGCCTCCTCTTCGGAGGAGAACCCGAAGTCCTCGGCGGCGGGGAAATGCCGCACGATGTCCGCAGAGGTCGCGCCCGGGCGAACCTCGGCGATGGCGTTGTCCATGAACTCCCGTGCGCGCTTGTAGGCGTCGCGTTGGGCTGGTGTCGAGCCGCCGACGTTCAATGTCCGGTAGTAGCAGGTGCGGTAGCCGTTGTACGAGTGGATGATGTCGAAGTAGGCGGTGTCCCACGGGCGGATGAGCCGGTCGGAGAACACGTGCGGGTGCGGGCTGCACCGCTCACCCGAGATGGCGTTGACCGCCTCGACCTCTTCGGAACCCAGCTCGTACAGCAGGCGGTTGACCAGCGACACGCAGCTGCTTTCGCGGATGCCGGGCCGAAGCGCCCGGTAGAGCTCTTCGTAGGCGGCGTCGACCATTCCGGCGGCGTGGTCGAGCAGGGCGATCTCGTCGCCGGTCTTGATCATCCTGGCTTCCTGCATCAGCGCCTGGCCGTCGACGATGTGCAACCCCTGCGCTTCAAGGGCGCGGAGGACGGGAAGCTCCACGACATCGACACCGACGGGCTCATCGTGCAGTCCGGCGTCACGAAGGTGGTTGGCGATCCGCTCGGCGTTGCCTCGTTCGACCCCCACGTGTTCGGGGATCGCACCGCGCCAGCTCGACAGCCCTGCCTGCCAGCTCTCCTTGGGAAACCACGGCGCGAACATCTGGTGCTGCTTGGCCGACGAGCCGATGTCCCACAGGATCGGGTCGTGACCCCGCATCACGAGCACGCAGCGGAAGAGCTTGTCGCGCGCCCAGTTGCCGATGTGCGTGGCGGTCGAATACCGCACGTTGTTCATGTCGAACAACACCAGCGCACCCAGGTCGGAGTTCTCGAGCTCGTTGCGGAGCCGGGCGAACCGCTCCCTGCGGAGCCGGTCCATGTCGACACGCGACTCCCAGTCGACATTGTTGATCGCCCCCGGCGAGGCGATTCCGAGACCATGCTGGACCATCGCTGCTCTCCCTTTGCGCGTCGTCGCTCACCTCGCCGCGATGCCCATCACCGCGGCGGCTGCCCGCGCCCGTCGGGAACGCGAGCGGTCATACCGGTGCGTACGAGTCCTGGTCGGCTTCCATCCTGGGGGGCTCAGGCGGCTGCCCTTCACGCTCGAGCGCCGACCATGCGGCGCCCACGATGTCGGCGGTGGTGAGCCCGTAGCGTTCGAACAGGTGCAGATGGTCACGCGCGGCGTCACCGAAGACGTCGGGGATGCCCACCCGGACGACTCGGGTCGCCTGGCCGGATGCGGCGACTGCTTCGGCGACCGCCGAGCCGAGCCCCCCGATCACCGAGTGGTTCTCGGCGACGACCAGTGCGCGCGAACCCGACGCGGCCTCGAGCACCGTCGCGGTGTCGAGCGGTTTGATCACCGGGGCATGGACGAGTCCGGTCGACACACCACTGGCCTCGAGTGCGGTCCGCGCTGCGTAGGCGCTCATCAGCATCATCCCGCTCGCGACGATCGTCACGTCGGTGCCGGTGAAGATCGTTTCCGCACGATCGAGCGTGATCCCGTGCCCTTCGTCGAACACGACCGGGATCACGCCCCGCTTCAGCCGCAGGTACACCGGCCCGGGCAGGTCGACGACCTCCGCGACTGCGGCGCGGATGCTGGTCGCGTCGGCGAGATCGATCACGGTCATGTTCGGAAGCGCGCGCATCAGCGCCACGTCATCGATCGCCTGATGACTGGGACCGCCGGGACTCGACAGGCCAGGCATGAACCCCACGATGCGCACCGGAAGATTCGGGTAGGCGATGGACATCGCGACCTGGTCGTAGCTGCGGCGTGTCGCGAACACCCCGAACGTGTGGACGAACGGTGTCAGGCCGCGCCGGGCCATCGCACCAGCCATGCTCATCATGTTGGCTTCGGCCATCCCGACGTTGAAGAAGCGGTCTGGCAGCGCGTCGCGGAACAGATCGACCTCGCACTGGCGCGTCAGATCACCGCTGAGGCAGATGATGTCCTCGCGCTCGCGTGCGATCTCGAGCAGCGCCTGCCCGTAGGGCTTCTCGACGATCTCGTAGGGAGGTTCACGCACGGATCCGTTCCTCCAGTTCCGCGAGCACCTCGGCGGCGAGCTCGTCGGGAAGTTTGATGAAGTGCCCGTCGGTGTCGGCCGGCAGCGCGTCGATCCCGTGCCGTGTCGACGTCGTCGCGGCGATGATCGACGGCCGGTCGGTGTCCTGAGCCTTGATCAGCGCACGGTCGATGGCCGCGACGTCGTGACCGTCGACTTCCTCGACATGCCAGCCGAACGCTTCCCACTTGTCGGCCACGGGCCCGATCGTGGTGATCTCGTCGATCGGCCCGTCGACCTGGGAGTTGTTGAGATCGAGGAGTGCGACGAGGCGGTCGAGCCGGTGGTGGCCTGCGAACATCGCGGCCTCCCACACCTGGCCTTCCTCGAGTTCGCCGTCACTGACGAGCACGTAGGTCGACGTGTCGTCGACGCCCTGGAGGCGGTCGGCGAGCGCGAAGCCGACACCGCCCGACAGGCCCTGGCCGAGCGACCCGCAGGTCAGGTCGACGACGGGGGACGACTCCGTGCCGATCGCTGGCAATGCCGAGGCGTTGTCGCCGTAGGTGGCGAGCTCCTCCTCGGTCACCAGGCCCAGGTCGACCCCGACGGCGTAGGCCGCGATGATGTAGTGACCGGGGCCGAGGACGAAGTGGTCGTGTCCCGGCCGCCAGAAGCCGCTGGCCAGCGTCGCGATCAGCTCGGCTGACGACAGCGCCTGTCCGAGATACCCGAACCCGTGTGGCGCCACCATGCGTGCGGAGCGCAGACGGATGCGCAGGGCCATCTGCTGCATCCCGGCATGGCGATCGTCGTGTGCGTCTGCTCGTGTCGTGGGCACTGGCTGCATCCGTTCCGCGGCCGCGTCGTCGCCCAGGCCCGTACCGGGCCTTGAGCCGCGCATCGCCCGATCGCGTCGCCTACTATTGGCAAGGTGGCTGAGCCAATTCCGATTCTGCCCGCCGGTGATACGCGGTGTCAAGCGCCACCCCGCCGGCACCGATCGGCGGCACACGTGGCGCCGGGGAGCTCGCAGCGCCGACGCTATGCTCCCAACCGCGCGTCTGCCGCCTGCGCCCCTGATGTTCACCCGTCCACGCGGCCGAAGGCGACGCTCGGAGCGGGGACCCGATGGACGAGGTCCGCCCCATGCACAGCGACTCAGCCGGACCGTCTGGCAGTGACTCCCGGGACCGGTCGCCCGCGGACCTGCTGAGTGCGTTTCGGCCGCTCGAGGCGACGCGCCTCGCGGACCGGGTCGTCGAACAGGTCCAGGACATCATCCTGTCGGAGGGCCTCGAACCGGGAGAGCGCCTGCCGTCCGAACGTGACCTCGCAGCGCGGCTTGGCACGAGCAGGGCCATCGTCAGCCAAGCGCTCAGGACCCTGTCCGTGCTGGGAATGGTCGAGGTCCGGCCCGGATCGGGCGCGTACGTCACCCGCAATCCCAAGGCGATGTTCATCGCATCGATGGACCTGATCGTGCGGTCAGAAGACGAATCGCTCGACGCCATCGCACAACTTCGGTTCTGGCTCGAGTCTGTCGGTGCCACACACGCCGTGCGGGTGGCCGACCAGGCCGATCTCGAAGAGATCGAGCGTGCGTTCGCCAGACTGGAGGCGAGCACCGGCAGCACGTCAGAGTGGGTTGCTGCCGATGCGATCTTCCATGCGTCGGTCGTGCGCGCCGCCGGCAACGCGTTTCTCGGGCCGCTGTACGAAGCCGTCCACACGTCGATGGTCTCGGAGCTGTACGGAGAATGGGTCGCCAGTGAGATCCCGCCGGCCTGGCTCGAGGGCACCAACCGCCGGCGCCAGGTCGACCTGCACCGTCCGATCCTCGAGGCCGTCCGCGCTCGCGACGAGCAGGCTGTCCGTGACGCGCTGCGCCTCCATCACGACTCGGTGCTGACGCACCTGCGCGGCCGCGCCCCGGGCGCCCCCGCGGGACGGTCCGGCCGAGGCTGACTCCATCGAACAAGCGCTTCACGAACGATCGCAAGGCCTGCGTGGCATCATCCGGCTGCGAGTTCACGCTCCAGCGGTGTGCGGAAACGCGGTACGACGACGTCGCCCGCGAGTAACCCGGACAGCTCCTCAGCGCGCTCGTCCACGACCGCCGCCGCCCCGCCGACGTCCTCGAGCAGGCGCGTGACGACGCGGCCATCGTCGGACTGTGCCCATCCTCCGGCCACTCGGCCATCGACCCAGATCGTGGGACCGATGTTGCCGTTGCGATCGAACAGCGCATCGCGATGGCCCCCGAGAAACCAGTCACGGTGACACCATCCCATGGGCGTCGCGTCGAGTGCCGGCAACAGTGCGACCGCAGGTTGGTCGGACGTTTCACTCCCATGACACGCCGCAAGCTCGTCCGCATCACGCGCCAGCAGGTGCCCGCGCGCACCGCCGTCGAACTCGACATCCACGAGGGAGAGCAGGCTCAGCGCCGCGGCGGTGCGGCGGACCGGCCAGCCGGTCCACCACTTGAGGTCATCGGTCGTGGCGGGGCCGAACGACGCGAGGTAGCGCTCGGCGAGCCGCGCGTCGGCGCCGTCTTCGTCGTCACCAGCAGCCTCGGGGCCGGGCGCAGCCGGCGGTGCCCCATCGGACCAGTGCGCGGCACTCGACCACCGGAACTGTCCGGACCGCCATGAACCGACCGCCCGGGTACGCACCACCCGTCCTTCGGCGGCGAGCACGAGCAGGAGCCGCGAGGCGAGCGTCGCCTCGGCAGACCACCGGCCTGATCCGACGGTGATCCGGCGGCCCAGCACGGGGTCTGATGCGGCGAGCTCGGCCGCGCGCGCGTCGCCGGCGTGCTCCAGCGCCGCCAGCAGGCGGGCCGAAGCGTCCTGCAGGGTCGCCTCGGCGTCCTCGCCCGGCTGCGATGCGGCGATCCAACCAGCGAGTTTGCTGCGCTCCCGCGCAGCGACGTCACGTCCGATCGCCACCTGGACGGTGGCAACGGTCTCGACGGGGACGAGGAAGAGCGTGCGCCGCATCGCATGCATGCGCCACAGGGTCCGCGCAACGTGCAGGGCGCCGTCGAGTTCCTCGATCACACCGACGCGACGCGACGCGTCGGCCAGGCGCGCATGCAGCGACAGATACGGCGTCGCAGGGTCGGTCGCGTGCATCGCGACGAGCGCGCGTGCCGTGCTGTTGGCGTCCGCGGCCGTTCGATCGAGGTGATGGCGGGCGACGACCCAGGCGCGCCGCTGCACGTCCGAGACCCGCACGCACGCCCCGTTCAGTCGTCGATGAGGCGCCCGGTGATTTTCTCCACGCCGCGCACGACGTCGTCGAGATGATGGACGAGTTCGTGGACGGTGTGGCGTGCGAGCCACGCGATGGTGCGCGGGGACCGTTCGGGAAAGTGGTAGACACCGACCCGCTCCCACTGCGCCGCTGACAGGCCGGGCAGCTCGCCCGCGAAGGCGTCGGCGTTCGTGACGAGCTCCGCGACGACCTCAGCGACGTCCTGCTCGTTGTAGCGCTCCTCGACGGCACGTTCGTCGCGCCGCATCGACGCAAAGTCGGGCTCGTCCTCGGCGAGTGCGAGCAACAGCCGTTCGCGCTGGACCATGAGAACGTCGCGGCTGTGGCACGCGTATTCGAGGGCGGACCACACGTCCTCGGCGGGACGCTGGCGCGCGACGTCCAGCGCGTCAGCACGCTCGAGCGCACGCACGGTGCGTGCGGCGAAATGGCGCACGACACCGGGCGTGTCGTCGAGATCGAGGTCGTCGTACACCATTGAGCACCGCTCGCACTGGTCCACCGCGACCTCCGACCGTCGGCCCACTGCCTGCGTCCGAGTCTAGGAGCGACACAGGCAGTGGGCGCCGGCGCATCAGGTCAGCGCGTCGACGATCAGCCCCGCCGTGGTGCGAAGCAGGCCGAGGTAGGTGTCGGCGCCGCTACCGGGCTCACCGAGCGCGTCGGTGTAGATCCTCACGACCTCGACGTCGAGATCGCCACGCCCGACGACCTCGCTCGCGAGCTGTTCGGCCAAGCGCGTCGAGTCGGTGTTCTCGGCAAAGATCGCCGGGACCCCTTCCCGATCGACAAGCTCGGCGAGCTCAGCGAAGCTGCGGGGGTCTGTCTCGGCCTGCGTCGACGCCCCCGGGATGACGGTGCCGAGCACCTCGAAGCCATAGCGGTGCGCGAAGTAGCCCAGTGCGTCATGGTTCGTGACGAGGAGGCGGCGTTCCGGTGACACGGCGTCGACCAACTGCTCGATCTCTGCGTGGACGTCGAGCAACTCGGCGACGTACGCCTCGGCCCGTTCCTCCCAGATCGCCGCGTCGACGGATTCATCCACTTCGGCGATCTCCCCAGCGATCAGGCGGACACCGTCAGCCATGCGCACAGGGTCGAACCACACATGTGGATCCTCAGGTCCATGGTCGTGGGCATGATCGTCCTCCTCCTCGTGACCATGCCCATGACCGTCCTCCTCCTCATGGCCATGCCCATGACCGTCCTCCTCCTCATGGCCATGCCCATGACCGTCCTCCTCCTCATGGCCATGCCCATGACCGTGATCGTGAAGGCCGTCGAAGGCGTAGTCGATCGGGTCGAGATGGTCAGCGACGCGAAGGATGCGGACGCCTTCCTGTTCGGCGGCGTCCAGCGCGTCGAGAAGGTTCTCCTCGAGATCGAGCCCGTTGGCTACCACGAGGTCGGCGTCCCGCAGAGCAGCACCGTCCCTGGGTGAGGGCTGGAAGGTGTGCGGGTCGGCACCGGGCCCCATGATCACGTGCACCGTTCCGTCATCACCGAGAATCGTTGCCACGATGTCGCCGAGGATGCTCGTCGTGGCGACGACGTGCACGGGTTGGGCTTCAGCCACGGCGTCATCGGCTGGCGCCTCGGATGGTGCGTCCTCGGCTGAGGGTGGCGCAGGCGTGTCAGCACCGCATGCGCTGGCAGCGAACGCGAGCACGCCCATGAGCGCCGCGAAACGCACGGGAAGTCTTGGCCGGTGTCTCATCAGTGGGTCCTCATTGATCGGTGTAATAGGAATCATTCCTATTCCTATTCTCCATGTCAAGTTGGAGCCCGCCCGCGACGAGCAGGCGCGCAAGCGTGCAGATTCGCGAAACTGAACGTTTACACCTAACGTAAACGTATGCGCCTCGAACTTGGTCGTCGTGCCGACTACGCGATCCGTGCCGCCGTGGACCTCGCACGCCACCACGGCGACGGACGCCGCAAGGCACGCGCGATCGCCGACGAGATGAACATCCCCGCCACCTACGTGCCCCAGATCCTCGCCGATCTCGTTCGCTCGGGCGTCGCGACGTCCGTCGCCGGACCCGACGGTGGCTATGCGCTGGCACGCCCCGCCGATGACCTGACGCTCCTCGACGTGCTGCACGCGGTGGACGACGCGCAACCATCGACGTCCTGCGTGCTGCGGGGCGGGCCGTGCCGATGGGACGACGTGTGCGCGGTGCACGTTCCCTGGGCACGAGCACAGCAGGCGCTCCTGGACGTGCTCGGCGCTACCCGGCTCGGCGACATCATGGCCGACGATGCTCAGTTGGAAGCCGGCACGTTCGTCCTTCCCGACGACGTCGCGCCTCCGGCGTCGCCGCCACGCAAAGGGTCGTAGGGGCAGCTGGGGTCCTCGGCGAACACATCGCCGTGCACGGCGAAGGCGCGTGATCGCGAGCCACCGCAGGTCTCGCGGTACCGACACGCACCGCAGCGGCCGCCGAGCGCGTCGGGATCACGCAGCATGCGCAGAACCGGGGACTCCCGGTAGAGCACCGACAGCGGCGTCTGCCGGACCGATCCGACGGCAAGGGGCAGGAAGCCGCTCGGATACGCCACACCGAGGTGATCGACGAACACGAAGCCGCGGCCGGCGTTGACGTCCATCGGCGCGCGGGCGACACGTCGACGAGGCGGCCGACCACGGATCGAGCGACTTGCGTGCATCAACGTCGCGAACAGCGGCCCGCGAGGACCGTCGTCGACGCCGTCGTGCCGCTGCTGCACGACCCGACGGTGCTGTGGGGCCTCGGTCGCCTTGATCGCGACGATGCGGTCGACCACCCCCAGCCAGTGCAGCACGTCCTCGGTTCCCTGCGCATCCAGAGCGTCCAACGCTTGCCCGCGCCCGGTCGGCACGAGAAAGAACACGCTCCACAGCGACGCCTCGTGCTCGACCACGATGTCGAGGACTTCTGGGAGCCGTGGTGCGCTGTTCCGGGTCACGGTGGTGTTGATCTGCAGCCGCAGGCCGGCCTGCCTGACGAGCTCGGCCGCCCGAAGCGTCGCGTCGAACACGCCATCGACGCCGCGGAAGGTGTCGTGTGTCACCGCGTCGGGGCCGTCCAACGACAACGAGACCGCCTTCGCGCCGGCGTCGCGCAGTTCCTCGAGGACCGGGCGGGTCAGCCGTGGAGTGACCGACGGTGACAGCGCCACGCCGAGGCCGCGTGCCGTTCCATGGGCGACGAGGTCGGCGAGATCGTCGCGTTCGAACGGGTCACCACCGGTCAACACGATGAGCGGCCGAGGCGGCGGCAGCGACGCAAGATCGTCCAGCATCGCCATTGCCTCCCGCGTACTCAGCTCGAAGGGATGGCGGGCCGTCTGCGCGTCGGCACGGCAGTGCTGGCACACCAGGCTGCACGCCCGCGTCACTTCCCAGATGACGATGAAGGGTTGACGTCCGACGTCACGACGTGGCGTGCGGATCGTCGATGCGCTCACGGGCTGACCACGATCTCGAGTTCCATGCCCGCGTCACGGTGGCCAGGAATCGAGCACCAGGCGACGACGGACTCGCTGAACGAGGCGGTGACGACGCCGGTGCGTCCCGGCCGGATCTCCCCGCTCTCCCAGTCGTCGGTCACCAGGTCGTGGACGATGCCGCCCTCGTTGACGAGCAGGACCTCGATCGGCTCGCCGGCAGCCACCTCGATGCGGTCGGGTTCGAAGTAGATGTCCTCCATGACCACGACGACGTCGACGTCTTCCACCGCCGCAGCGATCTCGGCGGGAGCAGCAGCGCAGGCCATCGTCACGGCGGCCAGCAGGGACACCGCGACGGCGGGAAGGATTGGGGTGGCAACCATGCGCACGTTGCGTGCTCCTCGTCGTCGGCGAGCGGGCGGACCCGGGTCGCGCAAGTGTTGCGAAGCGGGCCCGGCCACGCATTTCCCGTAGCCTACAACTAAGTGTTAGTGTTAGGCTAATGGTTAGCGAACTACTTGCATCCGCGCGTGATCGCGTGAATGATGCACCAGGGACGGGAGCACGATCGTGACCGGGAGCCCCCAGCCGGACCCCGCCGCGGGTATCCGACGGCTCGCATCGGCGAGCATCGTGGCGACGCTGCTGCTCATCGCCATGGGGGGTGCGGTCAGGGCAACGGACTCGGGGCTCGCCTGCCCGGACTGGCCGGCGTGCTACGGGCAGTGGATTCCACCCGCTGACCTGCACATGTGGCTCGAGCACAGCCACCGCCTGTGGGCCGGCGTCGTCGGGATGATGATCGCCGCCCTGCTCATCTGGACGTGGCGGCACCGGCACCGCGACCGCTGGCCACTGCGGCTCACGACCATCGCTGCGGTCCTGGTGATCATCCAGGCCGGCCTCGGGGCTGCGGTCGTGCTGCTCCACCTGCGTGCAGGCCTGGTCACCTCGCACCTGGCCATGTCGTTCATCATCGTCGCCTGCCTGGTCGTGATCGCCGTGCGCTCCCGCGCGCCCGCTGCTCCGGGCCTGTCCAACAGCACCGGAACCGACACGGCGGCGCTGCACCGATCGGGCACCTGGGCGCTGGTGGTCGCAGGCCTCGTGCTCGCACAGTCGGCACTCGGTGGGCAGGCGACCGGCCGGGGCGCCGCACACGTCTTCAACGCATTCCCGATCTGGCTGACCGCCGACGCGTGGACAGGCCACATGCGCGAGGTCCTCCATGTCACCCACCGCGCGGGCGGCTACCTGGTCGCCGCAGCGGTCATCGCCCTCGCGGTACGCCTGCGCCGCCAGCACCGTCGCCCACCAACCGTGTGGATCGCGCGCCTGGCGACGGTCGCGGTTGCGCTCGTCGCGCTGCAGGTCGCGCTCGGTATCACGAACGTGCTGACCGAGGCCCATGTCGCGAGCGCCATCGCGCACCTCGCAGTGGCGAGCTGGCTGTGGACCGCGCTCGTCCTCGCGGGGGCACTGGCGCTTTCTCCGACGAGCAGCAACGACGACCCGTCCGGCACCGCCGGCCACACCCGTGAGGAGGTCCTGGTGTGAACCAGCACGACGAGAGCACGTCACCACCTGACCGCACGGCAGGCGGAGAGACACCGTGGCAGCAGCGGATGCTCGACAACATCTGGCTGCTGATCGCCATCAGCGTCGTCGTTCCCGGCCTGCTCTATCTCGGATGGGGCCTGTGGGAATTGGCGGAACTGCCCACATGGGGCACCCGATGACGAGGAGGATCGGATGAACAGCGACCAGGGCAACACGGAGGTTCGCTCGACCCTCCTGCCTCCCCCCGAGCGCTGGTGGACAAAACTCGGCCCCGACGAGCGGCGTTGGCTGACGATCGCGTTCGTGTGGTGCCTGATCCTCTTCAGCGGGATGTACATCTGGCTGGGCATCGGCCAGCAGCAGACACCCATCGAGTCCTACCGAATCCATCCCGCGGTGTTCGCCGCCGAAGTCGAGGCGTTCGTCGACGAGTATCAGGTCGACGAGATCGCCGGGGCCGCGGTTGTCGCACCCCCGCCCGGCAGCGACGTCTACCTGCACGCGAACCAGTTCGCGTTCCGACCCGTCCTGCAGCTGCAGAAGGGTGAGACCTACCGCTTGCTCGTGTCGTCGACCGACGTCCAGCACGGGCTGTCGCTGCAGCCGGTCAACCTGAACTTCCAGGTGCTGCCCGGCTACCTGTACGTCATCCGCATCACCCCGGACGAGACGGGCGAGTTCCCGATCGTCTGCAACGAGTACTGCGGGCTCGGCCATCACGTGATGACCGGCCTGATCGTCGTCGACTGACCGAATCGGACGCGAGGGAAGCATCGTGAGCGCAACCATCGACACGCCGACCTTCCGCGACTGCGAGGTCACCGGCTTCAGGGTCAGCCTCGCCGGACAACGACACACCCTGGCCAATGCCGTGGTGGCGGTCGTCCTGCTCGCAGCAGGCGGCGTCATGGCGATCCTCATCGCCCTGCAACGGCAGGGCCTGCCGATCAACGACGACTGGTGGTACCGCCTGCTTGCGAGCCACGGCGCCACCATGCTGCTGTTCTGGATCCTGTTCTTCGAGGTCGCGGCGCTGTACTTCGGCTCCACGGTCCTGCTCAACGCCCGCATGCTCGCCCCGAAGGTCGCCTGGGCGAACTTCGTCATGATGGTTGTCGGCGTGGCACTGGCCCAATGGGCGATGTTCACGGGGCAGGCGACCGTGATGTTCACGGCCTATCCGCCGCTGACGGCACACCCGCTGTACTACCTGGGCGTGCTGCTGTTCGCCGTCGGTGTGCTCGTCGCCTGCATCCACTTCTTCGCCAACATCGTCGTCGCACGGCGCGAGCGGACCTACGAAGGGTCGCTGCCCCTGGTCGTCTACGGCCTCGTCGCCGCGGCGGTCATCGCGATCTATGCGCTCGGAACGGGCGCGGTCGCCTACGGCATGTTGTTCCTCGATTCGATCGGGGTCATCGACGGCGTCGATCCCGCCACGTACCGCCTGTTCTTCTGGGGTATCGGGCACGGCGCGCAGCAGGTCAACCTGGCCGCGATGGTCGCCGTGTGGTACGCGCTGATCGCACTGACCCTCGGAGGGCGCCCTGTCAACGAGGGCCTGAGCCGCTTCGCGTTCCTGCTCTACATCGCCTTCATCCACCTTGGCGCGGTCCACCACCTGCTCGTCGACCCGGGTCTGGGCACGAGCCACCGCATCATGAACACCAGCTACTTCCTCTACCTGGCGGTGCTGGCGAGCCTCATCCACGCGTTCTCGATCCCTGCGGCGATCGAGGTCGCACAGCGGGAACGCGGATTCACCCGTGGCCTGTTCGGATGGTTGAAGAAGGCGCCCTGGCGGGAGCCAGGCTTCTCCTCGCTGGTGCTGAGCATCGTGTACTTCGGGTTCATCGCCGGGGTGACGGGCGTGCTCATGGGCACGATGCAACTGAACATGCTCATCCACAACACGCTGTTCGTCGTGGGGCACTTCCACGCCACCGTCGTGTCGGGCACCACGCTGGCGTTCATGGGGATCTCGTACTACCTGGTGCCCCTGCTCAGTCGGCGCAAGCTGCGGCACGTCACGATGGCCCGCTGGCAGCCGTACGTCTTCGCTATCGGGCTGGCGATCCTCACGCTCGGCATGCTCTACGCCGGCCAGCGCGGCGTGCCGCGGCGTGTCTCCGACCTCGACTACACGGCATCGCCACTGACCGTCGACCTCTACGGCGCCGGCGGCATGATCCCATCGGTGATGCTGCTCATCTCGGTGGGCGCCGTCATCGCGGTGGTGGGCGGAGCAATGTTCGTCTGGAACATGGTGGCGACGCTGTTCTGGGGCGAGCGCACCGAGCGCGGCGACGAAGGCCTGCAGATCGTGTTCGCCTCCCAGATGGCGGCGGCACGCGGCGAAGCGCCGGTGGAGCGTGTGCCGCAGCTCGATCATCACGCCGAACTCACCCCGGGACTCAAGGGGCGCTGGGCACGCTTCGAGGCGCCCGGCACCTACGTCCTGGTGCTCGTGTTCCTGGCGTGGTTCGTGATCATGTACCTCGCGGCGCATCTGAACCTGTCGCAAGCCTGGCCGGTGGGCTGAGGTGACGGCGTCGAGCGCCCCGCTGGCCGCGGAGACGACCGCGGCCGGCCGGTGGCGCGTCGTCGCCGACCACATCGCGCTCACCAAGCCGAGGATCGTCGAGCTGCTGCTCATCACGACCGTCCCCGCGATGATCGCGGCGGCGGGCGGCTGGCCGGGCGCCGCGCTGCTGGCAGCCACGGTCACCGGCGGCGCGTTCGTCTCCGGGTCGGCGCACGCCGTGAACATGGTCATCGACCGCGACATCGACGCGAAGATGCGTCGCACGGCGCACCGGCCGCTGCCCTCGGGACGCGTGAGCCCGCGCTCCGCCCTGACGTTCGCCGCAGGGCTTCTGATAGCCGGCACCGTTGCGCTCTACATGATCGCGGGCACGCTCGCCGCAGCACTGACCTTCGGCGCATGGGCGTGGTACGTCGGCCTGTACACCTGCTGGCTCAAACGACGAACCCCCCAGAACATCGTCGTCGGCGGTGCTGCGGGAGCTGCTCCGCCCCTGATCGGCTGGGCTGCGGTCACCGGCGAGGTGGGCTTGCCCGCGATCGCGATGTTCGTCGTCGTCGTGTCGTGGACGCCCATCCACTTCTGGGCGCTCGCGATCGGCACCGGATCAGACTACGGACAGGCCGGCGTGCCGATGCTGCCGATCGTCGCCGGTCCGAAACGCGCAGCACAGCACGGTGCTGGCTATGCCGTCGCGACTGCGCTGGCCACCCTCGCCGTTCCCGCGTCCGGTGTCGGCGGCATCCCGCTCGCGGTCGCACTCGCCGCAGGCGGCGCCTGGTTCGTCGCACGCGCGTTCGCGCTCGTCGCCGATCCGAGTCCGTCGCGTGCGTGGCGCACGTTCCATTCGTCCAATGCCTACCTCGCGGGGGTCTTCATCGCGATCGGGATCGCCGGATTCTTCACGTGAGCCAGGTGACGCGAACCCGCAGGCCGGCGGCCGTCGAACGCTGCGTCCTGCTCGTCATTATCACGGCCGCGTTCGTCGCCGGCTCGACCTCACCGGCATCCGCGCACACGCGCACCGCGGAGACGACCAACGTCGCCAGCCGCGTCGTCGCAGATCCCACGCCCCAGGGCGTCGAGGTGACGGTCTACACCGGCGGCCTTCTCATCGGCGTCACCAACGAGCTCGACGCCACGCTCGTCGTCGAGGGCTACGACGGGGAGCCCTACGTGCGCATCGGCCCCGACGGCGTGCACGAGAACGCACGCTCGCCCGCCGCCTGGCTCAACCGGGCGCGCTACGGCGACGTCGCGATCCCACCGGACGTCGATGCGAGCGCGCCACCGCTGTGGCGGCACGTCAGCAGCAACCCTGAGTGGATATGGCATGACCATCGCACCCACTGGATGTCACCGCAGCCACCCGCGTTCGTCGAGGCGTCGCCGGTGGCGCTGGCAGCGATGCGTGCCGAACTCGTGGGACCGATCGGCCACGCGGACGACGCAGCGGGAAGCTTCGCGGCCTGGGAACTGCCGCTGACGCTCGACGGGCAGCGGCTGGACGTGCGCGGCGAGCTCGTCTGGGTCGATCCACCGTCACCATGGCCGTGGATCGTCGCCGCCACGGTTGTGCTCGCACTGGCGTTTCTCGGAGCGCATCGCGACCCCGAACGACTGCGTCGACGCACGGCGCTGGTGATCGCGGCCGTCGCCGGAGCCAACCTGATCCATCTCGTGGACGATCTCGTCGCCTTCCCGTCCGATCCGCTGGACGAGCTGTTCGGGATACTCCACACCTCGCTCTTCCTCGCGATCGGACTCGGCGGTGCTGCCTGGGCGCGGTGGGGACGTGACGGCCGGGTGCTCGCACTCGCGATCGCTTCAGGCGGGGTGCTCTACCACCAGGGGCTGGTCCATCTCCCCATGCTCGCCGCATCCCAGTTCCCGACGCTGTGGCCCGACGGCCTGGTTCGCGCCACAATCGCGCTCGGACTGATGCAGTCCGTAGCGGTCGCACTCGTCGTCGTGTCCGAACGGCGGCGTGCGGCGTCGACCGCGACACCGCACGACGATCCAGGAGTGACGATTCGACAGCCAGCCTAACGCTTAGTAAACTACACAACGATAAGCAGGGCGCGCGGAACGATGCTGGCCCCGCGCCCGCCAACCCCCGCGAATGCCGTTCGCGGCCGACGCAGGAGCGTCCTTCATGCATGTCCGTCACATCGCACTCGCACTGTCCGCTGCATTCGTCCTCGCCGCCTGCGGTGGCGAGGACGCACCGGCGGACCAGCCCGCTGCAGACGCTGTCACGATCGAAGCCGCCGACCTGTTCTTCGAACCCGACGCGGTCACGATCACCGCTGGAGGCGCCGAGGTGACGCTGGTCAACGTCGGAGCCGTCGAGCACGACCTGCTCGTCGAAGGCGAGGCCGTCGACCCGATCCATGTCGACCCGGGCGAGACCGCCACCGGAACGATCGACCTCGCGGCAGGCACCTACACCTTCTATTGCGACATCCCCGGTCACCGCGAAGCCGGCATGGAGGGGACGCTCACCGTTCGCTGAACGGTCCCGCCGTGCCGTCCACTCCGAAGTCGACGCCGGCGCTCCCACTGTCCGGGGGCGCCGGCTTCACACCGATGCAGCGGCCCGGGTCGCCGTTCGCCGCCGCAGCACCCTCCATCCTGCTCGCCCTCGGCTACGGCGCTGCCGTGCTCGCCTGGATCGCCGCCGGCGAGCGACTGCCGGGCGGACGGTGGTTCGCCGTCCACCTGTTCACGCTCGGCGTACTCACCAATCTCGTCCTCACCTTCTCGGAACACTTCGCGCGCACGCTCACCCGCACACCCGGTGAGCGGGCCTGGTGGTGGCCGCTGGTCACCAACGCGGGAATCCTCACCGTCCTGGCCGGCATGCCCAGTGACAACCGCTGGCTCGTCGGCACGGGCGCGACGATCGTCACCTGGTCGGTGTTCGCCGCATATCTGCGCATCCGCAGGATGCGCCACCAGGCCGTCGGGGCGCGCTTCGCCTGGATCGTTCGCCTCTACGAACGCGCCCACGGTGCGTTCATCCACGGTGCGCTACTCGGCGCGCTGCTCGGCATCGGCGTGGTGTCCGGCGCGTGGTACGGCGCCGTCCGGACCGCCCATCTGCACGCGAACGTGCTCGGCTGGGGTGGCCTCACCCTGCTCGCGACGCTGGTGTTCTTCGGTCCGTCGATGGCGCGCGCGCGGATCGAGCCGGGCGCCGATGCCAGGGCCGCGCGCGCCCTCAGGGCAGGCGCAACCGGACTGACGGTTGCAGTCGTCCTTCTCATCGCCACCGGCGCGGGCGGGGCGATCGCGACCACCGCCCGCCTGCTCGCGGCGGCTTCGCTCGCGGTGCTCGCCGTCGCGGCGACCCTGGTGTGCCTGCCCGTGATGCGTGTCGTGGCGGCCGCCCGTCCGGGCGCGCCCAGGCCCCTGATCATCGGCGCCTGCGCGTGGATCGCCGTCGTGCTGTGGGCGGATGTCGCGGTCGTGGCGAGCGGGCGCTGGTGGCATCTCGATGCGCTCGGTGCGGCAGCGTTCACCGGAGCGCTGGCGCAGGCCATCCTCGCGACGCTGCTGTATCTGGCTCCGATGCTGCGGGGCCGCACGAACGACGCACGGACCCGCATCCGAACGCGCATCGACACCGGAGCGAGGACACGCGCCGCTACCTTCAACACCGGTGTCGCCCTCGTCACCCTGCAGGCCCTCATCGACGTGCACGGCGCCGTCGGCGCGACTGGCTGGGGGCTGCTCGGCGCGAGCGTCTTCACCGCCGCGGTGGCTGCGCTGCTGCCTGCGAACACACCCGCCACGGAGCCACCGGATGACCGACGCGAACATCGAGAAGCTCTTCGACCAGATCGTGGCGAGGAACCGGGGTGAGGAGGAATTCCACCAGGCGGTTCGCGAAGTCCTCGAATCGCTCGCACCGGTTCTCGAACGGCATCCGGTGTTCGCAGACAACCGGGTGGTCGAGCGGCTCTGCGAACCCGAGCGCCAGATCATCTTCCGTGTGACGTGGGAAGACGACAACGGCGTCGTGCAGGTCAATCGGGGCTACCGGGTCCAGTTCAACAGCGCGCTCGGCCCCTACAAGGGAGGCCTACGCTTCCACCCTTCCGTGAACCTGAGCATCATCAAGTTCCTCGCGTTCGAGCAGATCTTCAAGAACGCACTCACCGGGATGCCGATCGGTGGAGCGAAGGGCGGCGCGGACTTCGACCCGAGAGGCCGCTCCGACCGCGAGATCATGCGCTTCTGTCAGAGCTTCATGACCGAGCTGCATCGGCACCTCGGCGAGTACGTCGACGTCCCCGCCGGCGACATCGGCGTAGGCACCCGAGAACTCGGCCACCTCTTCGGGCAGTACAAGCGCCTGACGGGCCGCTACGAGTCCGGTGTCCTCACCGGCAAGGGCATCGAGTGGGGCGGTGCGCTGGTACGCAAGGAAGCGACCGGCTACGGCGTCGTGTACTTCGCCAACGAGATGCTGCGCGCACAGGACTCGAGCCTCGACGGCGCCACCTGCGTCGTGTCGGGGTCCGGGAACGTGGCGATCTACGCGATCGAGAAGGCGCGGCAGCTCGGCGCGACGGTCGTCGCATGCTCTGACTCCGACGGCGTCGTGCACGACCCCGAAGGCATCGACCTCGAGCTGCTCAAGGACGTCAAGGAGGACCAGCGGGGCCGGGTGTCCGACTACGTCGACCAGCGTCCGTCGGCGCGCCTGCTCGATGCTGGCAGCATCTGGGAGATCCCCTGTGATGTCGCGCTGCCGTGCGCGACCGAGAACGAACTCGACGAGGCCGACGCCAAGGCGCTCGTCGCCAACGGCTGCCGGCTGGTCGCCGAGGGCGCGAACATGCCTGCGACCACCGCCGCGGTGCGCCTGTTCTCGGAGTCGGGCGTCGCATTCGGTCCTGGCAAGGCCGCCAACGCCGGCGGGGTCGCGACCTCCGCGCTCGAGATGCAGCAGAACGCGAGCCGCGACCGCTGGACGTTCGACCACACCGAGGACCGGCTGCGCGGGATCATGGAAGACATCCACGCGCTCTGCCACGACACCGCCGATGAGTACGGGGCCGGAGGTGACTACGTCAAGGGCGCCAACATCGCGGGGTTCCTGCGCGTCGGACGGGCGATGGTGGATCTCGGCGTGATCTGACCCGGTTCGGCGACGGTCGCGGGGTCCGGGGACCTTGGCCCCTTTTCGTCGCCACGCCGGCGCGCAACCGTGGCATCATCCACACGGATCATCCACACGGCCGACGAGGAAGCGCCCGTGGACGAATCGACGGACGAGTCAGCACGATCCGCATCGTCACGCCCGCTGGGTCTGGCGCTTCTGCTCATCGTGGGTGGGTCGCTCTGGCTCGTCGCCAACGCCGGCTACGTGATCCCGTGGGACCTCGTGCTGCCCGCCGGGCTCATCGTCATCGGGATTCTGCTGCTCGCCGGACGGCAGTGGAGCGCGAACAGCGGCCTGGTCGGCCTCGGCATCGCCGCGACCATCGTCGCACTGGTGGTGACGGCATCGGTCGGGGCACCGAGCGTCGGCGACACCACACACGCCCCGCGCGACCTGGCGGGGCTCGAGTCCGACTATTCACTCGGCGCCGGCAATCTCACCCTCGACTTCAGCGAACTCGATCCGGGCAGCCTCGGCGAGGAGGACGATCCGGCACGCGTGTCGGTCTCGATCGCGATGGGCGAGCTGCGTGTCGTGCTGCCCGCCGACACGCACGTGACCGGACGTGCACGCGTCGGGGTCGGCGACGTTTCGGTGCTCGACGAGTCCTCCGGCGGCGTCGGCAGGGACAGGTCGTTCGAGGTCCCGGCAGCCGATGGCGCACCAGCGATCGATCTCGACCTGCGGGTCGGCCTCGGCAGGATCACGGTGCAGCAGTGACGACCCGGACCCCACACCACCCGTACAGGGGACACCCGTGACCAGATCACAGCTCGTGTTCGGCCTCGCATTCATCCTGATCGGTGTGCTGCTGCTGCTCGATCGCGCCGGCCTGGCCTCGACCTGGGTCGTGGTGGCGCGCTGGTGGCCGGTCGTCGTCGTGCTCGCCGGCCTCGCACAGCTCGTCACCCGCCCGCGCAACACCGTCGGCGGCGGCCTCCTGCTGCTGATCGGCGGCGGGCTGCTGTTGTGGACCCTGGGAGTCGTCGATTCGATCGCCGTCATCTGGCCGCTGCTTCTGATCGGGCTCGGGCTGTGGCTGCTCGCGGGACGCCGCCGGCGCGGCCAGATCGTCGGTACTCCGCTCGACGTCAGCGCCGTCTTCGACGATCGCAGCTTCACGCTCGACCGGGGCCCGTTCAACGGCGGCTCGGTCACCACCGTGTTCGGCGACCTCGAACTCGACCTGCGCCCGGGTTCCCTCGAGCCCGGCGGCGCGACACTCGAGGTGACCACGATCGTCGGCGACGTCGAGCTGCGCGTGCCGCCAGGGTGGCGCGTCTCGGCGAGCGGCCCGGAACTGCTGGGGGACGTGACCGTCACCGGGGTCTCCGACGACGCTGACGCGCCGACGCTGCGGCTGCGCGTGCTGACCCTGCTCGGCGACGTCGACGTGAAGGGCGGCTGACCCGACGTGCCGCCACGAGGCCTGCTGCACCGTGTCGCGCTGGCGCTGCTCGTCGTCCTCGCCGCCGCGTGCGCAACCCCGGACGAGGCCCGGGTCGCACACCCACCGATGGAGCGCCCGACGGCGCCCGAATCGCCGGCACCCGACGGCACCGTCGAGGTCGAACCAGGTCCGCCTCCGGACGTCGAGGAACCCGAGGCGCCAGATGATCAGATCCGCGGCGTGTGGATCCACCTGTTCGATCCGACCCTGAAGTCGGCCGCATCGATCGAACAGGCCGTCGACGTGATCGCCGACGCTGGCGCCAACACGATCTTCGCGCAGGTCGCAAGACGCCATGACGCCTACTACGCCTCGCAGATCCTGCCACCCACGCCCGATCCAGAGCTCGAACCCGGCCTCGACGTGCTCGACGCACTGTTGGCCGCCGCCGAGCGCCGCAACCTCGACGTGCATGCCTGGATCGGGATTGCGCCGACCTGGCACGAGGTCTACGCCGACCTCGACCCACCTGCAGGGTGGGTGGCAACCGAGCACGGCGTCGACGCACCCGTGGAGCAACGTTGGGTGACCCGTGGCGTCGACGGGGCCTGGTCGGACTATCTCGATCCGGCGCTGCCGCAGGTCCGCGAGCACGTCGCGGCGGTCGCCGTCGAACTGGCGGAGCGCTACCCGGTCGACGGCATCCACCTCGACTACGCCCGCTACCCGTCTGAGCGGCACGGCTATCACCCCGCAGCGCTGGATCGATTCGCCGCCGAGACCGGACGCACCGACGTTCCCGAGCCGCGCGACGAACAGTGGTCGCAGTGGCGCCGTGACCAGAGCCGCGACCTCGTCGCCCACGTCCGCGGCGCGCTCGACGAGACCGGCCGCGACGTCACCCTGTCCGCCGCGGTCATCACCTGGGGAGCGGGGCCGGCCGACATGTCCCCCGACGCGTTCGCACGAACCCGCCCGGGCGCAGAAGCCCTGCAGGACTGGCCGTCCTGGGTGCGCGAGGGCATCGTCGACATGGCCGTGCCGATGAACTACTTCCGTGCCCACGACACCGACCAGGCGAACTGGTTCGCGCAGTGGCTGGCGTTCGAGAACGAGCTGGCGTCGACCTCCACGACCGCGGTCGTCCCCGGGATCGGCGGCTGGCTGAACCAGCCGGACGCCGTCGTCGAGCAGATCGCAAGCGCCGTCGCTGCGGGCGACGGTGCCGTCGTGTACTCCTTCCAGCAGCCGGCCGACACCGACGCCGACGAGGTGTGGCGTGCCTTGGCCCAGCACGGGTGGGACAGGCACGGTGGATGACGTCAGCCGCAGGACGTTGCTTCGCTGGGGCATGGTCGGCGCAGCGGCACTCGCGACCGGAGCCCTCGTCGGGCGACGAGGCGCGCTGCGCCTCGGCGCGGTGTCCCCGCCCGGTGCACGTGCGGCGTCGGATCCGCTCCCACGGCCACCCCAGGTCGACACCGCACCGGTCACGCCGCCCGCGCCGCCTCCGCCGCCCACCGCGCCCGCAGCGCTCGAGGTGCTGTGCCGTGACGCTCTCGGCCTCGCAGCGGCGAAGCCCGGCGGCAGCGCCCACACGGTCGAGGTGGTCACGCTCCACCACACGGGCGTGGCGATCGAGCGCCTCTCCGACGTCCCCGACCGCCTGCTCGGGCACCAACGCCATCACCAGGCGCAAGGATGGCCCGATATCGCTTACCACTACGGTGTCGACCTCGCCGGCAACATCTACGAGTTGCGTGACCCCGCCATCGCGCCGGACACGTTCACCGACTACGACCCCGCCGGCCACGTGACCATCGTGTGCGAGGGCGACTACGACCGCCAGACACCGTCCGACATCATGCTCGACACCGTCGCGGCGCTGGCAACGCATCTGTGTGACCGATTCGGCATCCCCGCCGAGCGGCTCGGTGCCCACCGTGACCATGCCGCCACCGCCTGTCCCGGCTCGGCGCTGGCAACCGAACTCGACGGGCTGCGCCTCGAGGTGTCCCGCCGCCTGCACACTGGGGTCGCGGACCTCCGGATCGTGTGTGACGAGGATGCCCACGACCGCATCGCGGCGATCCGCGGCGCGAACGGTCAGTCTTCATCCGGGGCGTAGGACCAGTCGGGGCGCTTGCGATGATGATCCGGATCGAAGGTCACCTCGCCGCTGTCGTCGTCGATCGCTTCGATCTTGGGGACACGTTCGTCACGCGGGAAGGGGCACGGGCGTGACAGGTGCTCCACGAACTCGTCGCGGTAGGCGTCCAGAAGGCTTCCCACGAGCAGTTGCCCGCCGGCAGGCAGGGCACATCGCGCCTGGTCGGTGATCGAGGGCACACGGTCGGCGATCGCCTGCAGGTCGCCTTCATCCCCATCGCCCGCGTCGATGCGGTGGAGCAGATCGCTGAGCACGCCGGTGCCGAGCTTGCACGCGGTGCACTGTCCGCAGGATTCGACCGCGAGGAAACGGGTGAGTTCCGCAGCCACCGCCACGATGCAGTGGTCGTCGTCGTAGACGACGAAACCGCCCGAACCCAGCCCCGTGCCGGCGGTGCGCATGTCCTCGTAGGTCAGTGGCGTGTCGAGTTGCGCCGGGGTGATGACGGGTGCGGACACACCGGAGAACACCGCCTTGATGCTGGCCGCACCGGCGATGTCGACGAGCAGGTCGCGCAGCGAGGTACCGAGCGGCAGCTCGTAGACGCCGGGCGCCTCGACGTCGCCGACGACGGTGAACAGCATCGTGCCAGGCGAGGTCTCGGTTCCCAGGGACCTGAACGCCTCGGCGCCATCGGCGACGATCAACGGGACGTTGGCGAGCGTCTCGACGTTGTTGACCGCCGTCGGATGCGGCTGTTCGGTGGTGGCGAACAGCCCGGCCTGGAACGGCGGCAGCCAGCGCGGCAGGGGCAGTCGTCCCTCGACGACCTCCAGCAGGCCGGTCTCCTCACCGTAGAGGTACTCATCGGGCCCTTCGACGACGTGCACCACCCCGTCGTGTTCCCAGCCGGTCTCGACGATCTCGGCGATGGCGGCACGCAGATCGCCGGCAAGTCCGTCCCGTTCCTTGACGCCGATGTGCACGTCAGCGGCCCCGATCGCATGGCGCGCGATGAGGGCGCCTTCGAGCATCGCGAACGGATTCAACTGCAGCAGGCGGCGATCCTTGAACGTCCCCGGCTCACCCTCGGCGGCGTTGACGACCAGGCGTGCCTCGCTCGCGGTGTCGTTCGCCGCCTCGCGAACCGACCGCCACTTGTCACCCGTGGGAAACCCGGCGCCACCCCGCCCGCGCAACCCCGCGGCCTGCACGCGGGCGATGATGTCGTCGGGCTCTGACCGCAACGCGGTCTCGAGCCCACGGCCACCGCCGGCGTCGACGTACGCGGCGAGCTTCGTGTACGGCTGCGCTGGCAGCAGGCGTGCCGTGTCGGGACCGGATCCGTCCATGCCGACCTCCTGCAGTTCGTGCGGCCCCACGGTACGGCCCGCGTGTCAGCCGGGCACACCCACATCGTGGCGCGGCCCAGCAGCGTCGACGTCGCGCAGGACCATGACGGCAGGGACCACGACGACCGCGAGCGCGCCGAAGGCCAGCGCCGGATAGGACGCGACGCCGAGCACGATTCCCGCGGCGACGCCGCCGACGCCCGCCGCGAGGTTCATCCCCAGGTCGCTGACCCCCTGGGCGGCCGGCCTGTCCGCGGCATGCAGCGATCCGGTCAGCAGCGCAGACCCGGCGACGAGACAGCACGACCATCCCGTCCCCAGCAGCACGAGACCGATCTGGAAGGCGACGCCGCCGACCGGGATCATGACCGCGGCGAGCACGACGGCGACGGCGAGCTGGACAAAGCCGGCGAGCAGCACCGGCCGGCGGCCGAACCGGTCCGCCGCACGCCCGAACACCGGGCTCAGCGCGTACATCCCCGCGATGTGCAGGCTGATCGTGAGCCCCACGAGACGCAGCGTCGCACCGTGATGATCCATGTGGACCGGCGTCATGATCATCACACCGACCATCGTCGCATGCGCCGCGGCAACCGAAACGAGCGCCGCGCGGGCAGCCGGCGCAGCCCGGATCGTCCGCCACGACCCGGCGAGCGTCGCCGCGTCGTCACTGGCCGGCGGCACCGCCCCGTCCACTGACGGCGCCACATCCAGCGTGCCGGCTTCAACGTCGCGACGACGTTGCCGGGCGACGATCAACGGATCGGGCCTGAGCCATGCGGCCTGGACCCCCGCGGCCGCCGCGAACGCGAGCCCCGAGAACACGTACGGACCGGCGATACCGGGAAGCCCCAGCAACCCGGCGACGTAGGCGCCGGGGTCGGTCAGGTTGGGACCGAGCACCGCCCCGACGGTCGTCGCCCAGATCACCGTCGCAAGCGACGACGCCTGCTCATCCTCCGGCGCGAGATCGGTCGCGGCGAAGCGGGCCTGGAGGTTTGCCGCATTCGCCCACCCGAACGCCAGCGACGCAACGACGTGCAGCACGAACGAGCCGGCCACGGCGGCCACGACGGCGAGCGCCGCTCCCGACATACCGACGAGATAGCCCCCTGCGAGCCCGGTACGGCGCCCGCCCTGCAGCGACAGACGCGCGATCGCAAGTGCCGCGACCGCCGCACCGACCGTCATCGCGGTCGCAGGCACCCCCGACAGCGCGGCCGCGCCGGACAGCTCGTAGGCGAGCAAGCTGACGACGGCGACGCCGGCGCCGACACCGATCCCTCCGAGAATCTGGCTCACCACCAGCACCCGGACCGTGCGTCGCTGAAGCTGATCGACCGTGGACGACGTCATCGCTGGAGCACCTGCGGCCCGTCAACCGGCGTGACGTCGGCCTCGCGGACGGCACGCCACGGCCGTCCGCAACGACACTACTGCCCCCTGGCCCCCGGCAGCGTACGGGCGTGCACCACGTAGTCTGCGCACCGTCTCCCTCACAGATGATGCGCCGGAGCGCCACGTGACCACGACCGACGATCGTCGCGCTCGGAGCGCCGCCCCGGCCGGTGGAGCTGTGACGTTTCGTTCGAAGGCGGCCCAACGCACGATCGCGATCGCGGTGACCACCGCGCTGCTCGCCGCCGCCGTCGCGCTGGCTGCGACCGCACCCGATCCGCCCGCAGCCGTCGGTGAGGAGGACGACGTCGCCGTCGCCGAGCTGGCGCCGGAACCCGACCCGGTCATCCCCCGGTTCTCGCACGCCAGCGGCTTCTACAGCGACGGCTTCGACCTCGAAATCAGCGTCGACACACCCGGCGTGGAGATCCACTACACCCTCGACGGGTCATACCCGGACCTCGATGCCAACCCAGAGCGCACCCGCGTGTACGACGGCCCGATCGCCGTGACCGACCGCGCAGGCGACCGTGCCGAACTCGCGGACATCGAGACGACCGTCGGTCCACGCACGGCGTACTTCGCCACCCGTCCGACCACGCCCCGCCTCGAGGACAGCTCGATCGAACTCGCCACGGTCGTGCGGGCCCGCGCGGGTTCACGCGCGACGACGACGGCGACCTTCTTCGTGGGCGACGATCTGCGTCGTGACGACATGACGGTGCTGTCGCTGGCACTCGACCCCGGCTACCTCTTCGACCACGACACGGGCATCTACCTCCCGGGCAGCACGTTCGGGGAGTATCTCGACAGTGAGGACTTCGACGACGAGCTGACGTGGAACGTGCCGACCAACTACAACCAGCGGGGCCGGCTGTGGGAGCGCCCGCCGCCCGAGCATCCTGAACGCACGGTCGTCATGGAGGTGTGTGCGCCGGGTGGCGAGTGCGTCTTCCAGCAGCAGATCGGCGTCCGGGCCCACGGCGGCTTCTCGCGCAGCTACCCGCAGAAATCGCTGCGGCTGTATGCGCGGGGAGTGTACGGCGATGCGAGGTTCGACCATCCGCTGTTCGGCGACGACGGGCCCATCGGACATCGGCGCCTGATCCTGCGCAACTCCGGCAACGACAACCAGCGCCTGATGTTCCTCGACGCCTACGTGCAGTCGCTGCTCGGACATCTCGCCGCCGACACGCAGGCGTACGAACCGGTCGCGGTGTTCCTCAACGGCGAGTACTGGGGCATCCACAACCTGCGGGAACGCTACGACCGCCACTATCTCGAGGTCGTCCACGGCGCCGATCTGGACGCCATCGAGTTCCTCGACAACACCTCCGGCCCACTGGAAGGCGAACCAGCCGGCGCGGTGGACGCCTGGAACGACTGGCTCACCGAACTCGGCCTGCTCCATCCGTTCGACGAGCGATTCGCCGCCCACGTCGAGCAGTTCATCGACGTCGACAGCTTCTACGACGTCGTCATCGCGCACGTGTTCGCCGGCAACGGCGACTGGGGCTCGAACAACATGCGGTGGTGGCGCGAGACCGACGGGCCGCACCACATCGGCCAGGGAACGCGGGACGGCCGGTGGCGCTGGCTCATCTCCGACTTCGACCACATGGGTGAGCGCAGCGGTCGCTACAACCTCGACATCGACCTGTTCGAGACCACGCTCGCATTCACCGAGGACCCGACCGAGCACGACGGCCTGCCGTTCCTGTTCAGCTGGATGACCACGAACGACGAGCTGCGTGAGCGTTTCATCGCGCGGTTCTCCGCCCACCTGAATACGACCTTCGCGCCCGGGCGCACCCTGGACGCCGTCGAGCAGTTCCGTTCACGTCTTGCCGGCGAGTTCGAACGCCACGGTGCACGCTGGCAGACGCTGGGAATCGACGAATGGCACGACGAAGTGGACCGGCTCGCCGGCTTCATGAGCGAGCGCCCCGAACGGCAGGTCGAGCATCTGCGTGCCCGGTTCGGCCTGGGCGCCACCGTCGGACTTCATATCCGCACCGACGGACCCGGCGAGGTCTTCATGAACGGGGTGGACCTGCCGCTGCCGGATCCCGGCGGTGCCACAGCAGCACAGGCAGGCACCTTCGCCGGGGTTCCGCTCGCGCTCGCTGCGGTTGCCGACGACGGCCACCGCTTTGCCGGCTGGCACGACGCCGACGGTGTCGTCTCACACGACACATCCCTGGTGATGCGCCCTGACGGCGATGTGCACCTCACCGCCGTGTTCGAACCGTCATGATCCGTCCGCGTGACGTCCGTCGCCCGGACGGCGCAACCGCGGCAAGGTCACCACGAAACGCGCTCCGCTGCTCACTGCCTGGTAGGTGAGCTCACCTTCGTTGGCACGGGCGAGCGTGCGGGCGATCGGAAGGCCGAGCCCCAACCCTGCGCCGGACCGCCGCCTGCCGGTGTCCATCTGGCTGAACTCATCGAACAGGTGAGGGACGAACCAGCCGGGAACACCGTCCCCGTCATCGGTGACCGTCACGACGATGCCCGAACCGTCACAGCGCGCGTCGACGCGGACCGGGGGACGGCCGTACCGATCAGCGTTGTCGAGCAGGTTGGTGACGATCTGGCGCAGATGCTGCTCGTCGACCCACGCGACCGCATCGCCCCCTCCTGACAGGTGCACGTCACCGCTGCCGGGCCTGCCGTCGATGAGCGCTGCGATCAGATCGACGACAACCACGGCCGTGGGCTGTGTCGGCAGCACCCCGTGACGGTTGCGCGCAACGTCAAGGAGGTCTTCGACCAGGCTGGTGAGGTGTTCGCCGTTTCGAACGATCGCCTCCGCGGCACGCCGTGCGGTGGTCCCGGCGGGGGCCTCACGCGCCAGCGTGTGCCCGAACCCGACGATGGAGGTCAGTGGCGTGCGCAGTTCGTGGGACACCGATGCGACGATCTGTTCGCGCGTGGCAGCCAGACCCTGATACCGCTCGCTCTCCGCGGTGCGGCTGGCAAGCAGCAGGACCGCGATCGCGGCCACGCCAACGAACAACTGCAGCTGCGCGCTGCCCATCGGGTCGGCCATGAGCGTGAATGGTCCCCGGCCGGTCGCATGCGCCATCGTCGCGATCATCGCCACGAGGAACACCGCGATCGCGGTTCCCTCCTGTTTGAACCTCACCGCGACCCAGATCATCGGAAGAAGGATCAGATACTCGCCGACCAGCGCCTGCCCGCCCCCGTTGACGAGAAACACGAGCAGGCTGGTGGCGGTGACCATCGCGAGCGAGGTCATGCCTTCCGGCGACGCAAGCCCTTCGGCCCGGGTGCGGCGCGCAAGCAGCAGACCGAGGGGGTAGACGGTCAAGATCCCGAGACCGTCACCGACGGCCCACTGCATCACGATCGACGCGTACGCCACACCGTCGGAGCCGTACGCGGTTCCGATCGCGCCGACGGCACCGCCAGCGGATGAGGCGATGGCCGCAGCGACGATGAACCGGACCACACTCCGGACGTCGCCGAGCACTTCAGCCTGCCAGGCGCGGATCAGGCTCGCCGCGACAAGCGCCACGGTCACGTTCGCCACCGCCCACCACAGGCTCGGCACGACGGAGAACCCCAGCAGCAGGTCGCCGCCGACCTCGGCCAACGCGACCGCGAGGAGGATCGCCGGCCATGCCCGCCGGGGCGCCACGCTCAGCCCGACGACCGCGACCCCCGCAGCGGGCCAGAACAACGCCGACGTCCCGGTGAAGTCGTGGAGATACAACGTCCACTGCGCTGCGAGCAGGTAGCAACCACCAACCAGCAGTGCGCGGATGGACGTGCGCATGTTCCTCCACTCGCGCCGTGGGGGAGGAACGACGCGATCAGACAGTGTCCACCTATCCGGATGCTGCACACAGTGCCGTTGGGCACCATCGTGGCGAACCTATGGCACGGTTCGGCGAGACGGGTCGAATGCCCCTGGCGGCCACGCCATCGCGGCTGTTTGCTCCCTCCTCCAGGACCTGTCCGTGACGTGTAGGGGATCCGTGCCGGCGAACGCGATCGAACTGCGCGGTCTGACGCGCTCCTACGGCGACGTGCACGCGCTGCGTGGCCTCGACCTCGACGTACCGGTCGGCAGCATCTTCGGTTTTCTCGGCCCCAACGGGGCCGGCAAGACCACGACGATCCGCATCCTGGTCGGCCTGCTGCGCGCAACATCGGGCAGAGTGCGCGTGCTGGGGCTCGACCCTGGCCATGACAGCCTCGAGATCCGTCGCAACGTCGGCTATCTCGCCCAGCTCCCCCGCTTCCACGACGACCTCACCCCACGCGAAACACTGCGGTTCGCGCGGCGCTTCTTCCCGGGAGGACACAGCCGCACTGCCGAAGCCCAGATCGACGACGTCATCGACCTCGTCGGGATAGGCGACGTCGCCGACCGCGCCGTCGGCGGGCTGTCAGGCGGACAGCGCCAGCGCCTCGGGATCGCCCAGGCATGTGTGCATCAGCCCCGCCTGCTCGTGCTCGACGAACCGGCCGCCGCACTCGACCCGATCGGACGCCGCGACGTGCTCACCATCATGCAGAAGCTGCGGGGCGACACGACGATCTTCTTCTCGACCCACATCCTCGACGACGTTCAGCGGGTCGCCGACACCGTCGCCGTGGTGGATCACGGGGTGCGGATCGCCCAGGCGACGACCGACGATCTCCTGGGTGACGGCACCCCGTCGTACCTGATCGAGGTGCAGGGCAGCACCGAACGTGCCCGATCGGCGCTGCGGAACATGCCCTGGGTGACCGACATCGGTGTTGACGGCGGGCAGGCGACATCGATGCTGACTGTCCAGGTCGCGGCGGCAGGCATCGAGAACGAACTGCTGCGCGCCCTGCTCGACTCGGGATCGGTGTCCGTCGTGTCGTTCCGGCCACACCGCTTCGACCTCGAGGACGTGTTCATGCGGCTCGTCGAACCGACGCCGCGATGAGCGTCACCAATCCGACCCGACGACCGCTGGCTGGGTTCGGCAATCAGCTGCGTCACGAAGCGGGGACGTGGTGGCGCCGCGGCCGCGTCGTGCGCCGCGCGCTGGCGTGCACGGCCGCGCTGGCGGGACTGTTCGTCCTGATGCACTGGGCGCTTCCCTCGGTGCTACCCGCCGACGCAGGCCTGCCTGAAACGGACGCTGCACAGTCGGCCCGCCAGTTCACCGAACTCGCCGCCATCGTCACATCGATCGGCACGGTGCTCGCAACACAGGGTCTGCTGCTCGACGAACGACGAAGCGGCGTCATCGAGTGGCTGTTGTCGAAGCCGCTGACCTGGCCGGCCCTGCTCACCGCGAAGTTCGCCGGCCACTCGGCAGGGCTCGCGGTCGCGGCCGTCGCCGTTCCCTGGGTCGCGATAAGCGGCCTGCTGGTTCTCGCAGGGGCCGAATGGTCCCCCGGACGCACGTCTGTGGTCGTGGCGATGTTCGCCGTGCTCGTCGCGTTCCACGTCGCGCTCGTGCTCACGATCAGTTCGTTCGGTGACCGCCGGGGAGCCGTCATCGGGCTGCCCCTGCTGCTGATCGTCGGCTCCGATCTGGCCGCTGCCGCGTTCCCTGCACTGTTCGCGTACCTGCCCTGGTCGCTCGGCAGGATCGCGGGGACGCTGCTCGCCGACGGGATCGTCGTCACCCACACCCCGCTCGTCAGCGCCGCCGCGGCGACGGTCGCGCTGCTCGCCGTCACCGCGACCCGTCCCCCGCTCGACGCCTGAGAAACCGGTCGGTTCAGTCCGCGGGCAGCGTCTCAGCGAGCCAGGCGAACGTGACGTCCTGCATTCGGCTGTGGTTGTCGAGCATGCAGTGGTCGTAGGACCCGTCGCGTTCGAGCGTGAAGACGTGCAGGTGCTTGACCGGCGAAGCGATGCCGTCGTGGAACTCGTGGGTCTGCGCAAGCATCTCCTGACCCTCGCCGGAGCCGACCAGGGAAAGCGCCGGACACGTGATGCCGGCAAGGTCGTCAGCGATCGTGAATCCGGCCCAGGCACGTTGGGCGTCGTCGTCGACCAGCCACTCGGCGAGCGAGGTCCCTGCGTAGCCTGCGGTCCACAACCCGTACTCCATGTAGGCACGCAGCATCGGCGCGCGTTGCAGACGCCTCTCGAGCGCGAAACCGAGCAGCCTGCGGGGAATACGTGCGACGAGCGGACCGAGCAGCGCAGCTGCGACACGGGCGTAGTCGATCATCGGATTGTTCGCGATGACGACCCTGATGCGCGCGTCGTGGAGCGCCACACGCGGTGCGACGTAACCGCCACCGCTGAACCCCATCAATGCGATCCGCTCGTCCACCCCGTCGAGGCCTTCGAGAACGTCGAGCGCAGCAGCGAACGGGATCTCGTAGTCAGGTCGCTTCACCTGCCCAGGATCGGTGTGGACAGCGTTGCGGTGCCCCGGATACGAGAAGGTGAAGAAGTTGTAGCCGCGCGCGACAGCAGCGAACCCCATGATCAGCACGTCCTCTTCGATCGTGTCGTCGTTTCCCCCCGCAACGAACAGAGTCGGGCGTGACGTCCCGCCGGGATCCGCGGGCCAGAAGTAGCCGGGCAGCGCGACACCCTCGAACGGAACCTCTATTCCGTGCAAGGGCCGGTCGAAGAGGGCAGCTGCGCGCTGGAACGCAGACACGCTCGCCTGCCACGACGCAGCGAATCGAGGGTCGTCGGGCAGGCACCCGTACTCAGCTGCACGGAAGTAGTTCGATGCGCGAAGCAGCGCCTGGCGGGCGCTGACCGTGTCGCCGCGCGCCAACGCGGCGTCCGCGTGCCCCTCGACGCGGCGTGCCAGCGCGAACCATTCGTCCGGCCAGCTGTCGGGATCGCGTTCGTCGATCTGGGATGCGACGGTGCGGACCTCGCCGATCTCGGCCGCATTGACGTTCATGTACGCAAGGGTCCGCTGGAGCATCCAGTCTGCCTCGTGATCATCGAGCAGTCCTAGCGTGCCAGGAGCCCTGGCCGCCCCGAGACGACGTCGACGTGCCATGTTCCCTCCTGTGTCGTGTGCCCCGACCCTGCAGTTCGTGGCGGCTCGCGACCATCGCCGAAGGTCCTCCTCCGCGACGACTTCAGTCCCGACCGGACGAGCCGTCACCTTCTGTCAGACGAGACATCGACACCATCGAACCGCCAGGGGATGATCCGCAGGTGGCATGGGCAACGAATCCGCAATGACTGACGCAGATCCCGCAACGACGAGGTCGACGATGTCCGACAGCTACGCGCCCGGCACGTGCAACATCGGGTCGGCCGAGATCGCCCGCAGGCGGCGAAGCGGCCATCTCGGTGCCGCAGTCACGCTCGCCGCACTCGTCGTCATCGCCGTCACGGATCTCGGCATGGTACGGCTGTTCGTCGCTCTCCCTGCAGCGGGAGCTGCGGCCGGCTATCTGCAGGCACGGGGCCGGTTCTGCCTGGGCTTCGCGATCAGGGGCGTGCAGAACTTCGGTGAACTCGGCGAAACCGAGCGGGTCACCGCCGCCGAATTCGTCGCGGCCGACCGACGGCGCGCAGCCGGCATCGGGCTGCGATCACTCGCGGTCGGCGCCGTCGTCGCCCTGCTGTCGCTGCCCTTGTGACACGGCTGAGGGCGCGTTTGTGTCGCGCTCCTCGACGACACGGGCGAGCACCTCGGCGAACGTGGCGGGCGGCTGTGCTCCGCTGATCGCAAGGCGGCGATCCACGACGAAGAAGGGCACACCGGTCACGCCAAGCGAGCGTGCCATCGCGAGGTCGTCCTCCACATGGGGCGCGTAGCGCCGTTCATCGAGCGCGCTGCGGACCTCGTCTGCGTCGAGCCCGACGTCGGTGGCGAGCTCGACGAGTTCGTCGTCGCGACCGACATGGCGTCCTTCGCTGAAATGCGCCCGGAGCAGCCGTTCTTTCAGGTCGTACTGCCTGCCGTACGGCAACGCGAGATGCAGGACCTCGTGGGCCTTGCGGGTGTTCGCGATTCGCTGCGCCGGGAGATCGAAGTCCAGGCCGGCCGCACGTGCCACCTCGGTGACGTGCTCCTGGAGGCCGGCCGCACTGTCGCGCGAGATCCCCTTGTGCCGGACGAGGAAGTCGAGCGAGGAGCCGTCGAAGTCGTCACCGACGTCCGGTGACAGAAGGAAACTGTGGAACACGACGTCGATGGGAGGAGCATCGGGCCCGACGAACTCGACGATGCCCGCTTCGAGGTTGCGCTTGCCGATGTAGCACCAGGGGCAGGCGACATCCGACCAGACGTGGATGGTCACAGGGGTCATCGGAACGGCATCCAGACACTCGACGATCGGCACCGAAAGGCGCCGCGAACCGGCGTAGCCGCCGAGGCTATCGACGCCCGAGCCCGCCACCCTGGTACGTGAGTACGCTGCGATCATGTACCCCGTCGCACTCAGCGTCGATGCCTGCCTGCGGGCCGGAACGCGGGTCGATCTCGCCTGGGTCGTCGAGACGCGAGGCATCGACAGCGATCCCGCGATCGACGTGGTCGCGCTGACTCCTGGTGGCGGACGGATCGGCGAGCTGCTCGGCGGCGCGGTCGACGCGCAGTTGACCGACGTCGCCCAGCGCGGCCTCTCGCACGGCCGGATCGTCGATCTGCAGATCTCCGACGTCGACGCGATCGTCGCCGGCCTCGACTCGGGCGGTGACGTGCGCTGCGCGGTCGTTCCCGCCACCGAGTTCCCTGAACACTCATGGCGATTGCTGCTCGACCGCATACCGGTGTGCGTCGTCGCCTCGCTCAGCGGCGACGAGATCAGCGCCATCCGTGTTCACACCGCCGACGACATCGACGGAGCAGGCGAGGAAGCCGCCGAGCTGTTCCGGCGGGGGCAGTCGGCAACCGCGACGATCGGCGACGAACTCGTCACCGTTCTGCATCCGGTTCCGCGCCTGGTCGTCACCGGCGACGGACCCATCGCCGACGCGTTGCGGTCCGCCGCGGCGCTCCTCGGGTGGCAGGTGCTCATCGAGGCGGATCCCGGCCAGGCGAGTGGGCTCATGGCGAACCTGTCGCCACTCGACGGCGTCGTGGTGATCGGCCATGACGTCGAATCGTCGAGCCGCGTGCTCGCCGCCGCGCTCGAGGGCGACGCCGGCTACATCGGCGCTGTCGGCTCCCTCGACATGCAGCGCCAGCGTGCCGATTGGCTCGCCTACCGGGGAATCACCGACCTGGGGCGGGTCCATGGCCCCGCAGGCGTCGATATCGGTGCGGCCACGCCGCCTGAGATCGCCGTGTCGATACTCGCCGAAGCGATCGCGGCGCACCGCCGCCGAGGGTGACGCCACGGCAATCACCGGCACGAGCCCGCTCGCGTCCGTACCCTTGACGCAGAGAAGTTGCCGATGCAAAGGAGCCGTACGTGAGCGGCGCCACCGACACGTCGAAGTCCGTGCTCCAGGACCTGTGGTCGTCGCAGGGGGACCCGTCCGCTGCGCTCGACGAGGACTGCAGCCCGACCAAGACCTGCCGCAACATGCGCGGTGTCAGTTTCGATGCCTATGCGGAAGGCGACGCTGACCCGGCGACTGCATGGCGCCGCCAGCTCGAACGCGACGGCAAACTCGACGCGTCTGCCGGCAGCGTCCGTGACCTCGTCTTCGGGGAGGACTCCGGACGCTGACCACGAACGAGGTGACCGAAGGCATCGACGTGACCGACCCCACGAGCGACCTCGGGTCGGTTCCGCAACTCACCGAGCAGCTCGCAGCACACGACTATCTGCTCGACCGCGGTCTGGCGACGACGACGTTCGTCGCGCTGCGCCTCGGCAGGCCGCTGCTGCTGGAAGGCGAAGTCGGCGTCGGCAAGACCGAACTCGCCAAGACCCTCGCAGTCGCGTTCGGCCGCCGCCTGGTCCGCCTGCAGTGCCACGAAGGCATCGACGTCAGCCAGGCGCTGTACGAATGGGATCACGTCCGCCAGCTGCTCCAGATCAGGCTGATGTCCGAGGCCGCCGCCGGCGACGCCGCGATCGACCAGCTGTACCAGCCGGAGTTCCTCGTCGACCGTCCGCTTCTCGAGGCGATCCGTGCCGGGGACGAATGTGTTCTGCTCATCGACGAGGTCGACCGGGCGGATGACGAGTTCGAGGCGTTCCTCCTCGAGCTGCTCTCCGACTTCCAGGTCACCATCCCCGAACTCGGAACGGTGCGTGCGACCAGCCGACCGATCGTCGTGCTGACCTCGAACCGCACCCGTGAGCTGCACGACGCGCTCAAGCGCCGCTGCCTGTACCACTGGATCGGTTTCCCACCGCCCGACCGTGAGCTGGCGATCGTCACGACGCGGCTGCCGGGTGTCGACGAGGCGCTCGCGGCCAAGATCGTCGCGGCGGTGGGCCGCATGCGCGAACTCGATCTCGCGAAGCCGCCCGGTGTCGCCGAGACACTCGACTGGGCCGAATCGCTCGACGTCGTCGGCGTCGACGACCTCACCGCCCAACACGCCGAGGACACGCTCGGCGCGGTGATCAAGGACCAGGAGGATCTCGAGATCGTCCGGTCCCGGCTGGGCGAGATCGTCCACGATGCCAGCTGACGTCGCCGTCGATCCCGCCGGGACACTCGGTGTGTTCGTCACCTTCGGTCGCGCGCTGCGCGACGCGGGACTGCCCGTGGGCACCGACGACGTGATGACGTACTGCTCAGCCGTCGCAACCCTGGATCCCTCCGACATCGTCGACGTCTACTGGGCGGGCACATCGACGCTGGTCACGCGCCGCGAGCACCTTGCGACCTACGACGAAGTGTTCCGCGCCTATTTCCTCGATCAGCCGATCGCCGATCCCGACGATCCCCGCCACCGGATGCGTGCGGCGGCAACGACGGCATCGACCCTCGAGATCCCCGACGCCGAAGGGGGCGAGGAGGGCGACGAGGAACCGGCGCAGCTGGGGCTGGCGGCCTCCGCGGTCGACATCCAGCGGACCAAGGCGTTCAGCGCCTGCACGCCCGACGAACTCGCGGCGGTGCGGCGGATCATCGCGCGGCTGCGGCTGACACCTCCGCAGCGCCGCACCAGGCGGGTCGAGCCGTCTGCCGACGGACGGCGCCTCGACCTTCGTCGCACGGCACGGGCCGCGGTCCGCAGCCACGGACAACTCGACGACCTGCACTTTGTTCGCAGGCGGATGCGGGTGCGGCCGCTGGTCGTGTTGCTCGATGTCTCCGGGTCGATGGCGGACTACTCGCGCAACCTCCTGCAGTTCGCATACTCGACGAGGCGTGCCGCAGGACGGGTCGAGGTCTTCTGTTTCGGCACCCGCCTGACCCGCATCACCCACCAGCTCGACCGGCGGCGCCCTGACGACGCCATGCAACGTGCCGCTGCGACGGTCAGCGACTGGGACGGCGGGACACGCATCGGCGACGCCCTCGCCGCGTTCGTCGCTGGCTGGGCGCGCCGGGGTCTGAGTCGTGGCGCGGTCGTCGTCGTGTGTTCGGACGGACTCGACCGTGGCGACCCCGAAACGTTGGACACGGCATTGCAGCGGCTGTCGCGCCTGTGCCACCGCATCGTGTGGGTGAACCCGCACCGCGGACAGAGCCGCGATTGGCGGCCCGAGACGATGGGCATGGTCGTCGCCGAGCCGTACGTCGATCTGCTGCTCAGTGGGCACGACCTGCGTAGTCTCGAACATCTGGCCGCGACGCTTCCGACGCTGCGATAGGAACGGATGTGAGGTTCAGCGTGTCACTGGTCGCCGAAGGTGACCGAACGATGTCCCTCGATGACGTTCTCGCGCTCGCCGACGAAGTCGCCGTCTACGAAGGAATCGCGAGTGGGATCGGCGCGATGAGCTACGGCGCGCAGATCGTCGTGGAGGCCGCCGATTCTGACGAAGCAGTCGAGGCTGCCATGGGGCATTTCACCGCAGCGGTCGAACGCGCCGGGCTGCCCGCATGGCCGGTGACGCGCGCGGAAACGATCAGCGAGATCGACGACCTCGCCGACCTCGAGGAAGCGGAGTGATACGCCTGGGTTCGCTCGCCGGCTACCCGTTCGAGGGTCCCCGGGTGCTTGCGGGCTGGACACCACCGAGCGTCGCGGCCGTGTACGCGATCCTGTGCCGCGACGCCCCTGAGGCACGCCCGCAGGAGCACGCTGTGATCTACGTCGGCCACGCCGACGATCTGGCCGATGGGCAGCTGCCGCTGCGCCATCCCCGCTCGCCCTGCTGGCTCGAGCGTGCCGGCAGCAAGTGGGCGCTGCACATCTGCACCTACGAAGTCCCGGGAGGGTCACGCGCCCACCGTGAACAGATCGCACGCGAGCTCATCGCGCTGTACCGGCCGGGCTGCAACACCGAGGAGTTCGACAACGCCTGGCGCGAGGAGTGGATCGGCTCCTACTCGGCGCCGACGACAGGGCCGTTGACCACCGGGCGCACGCCTCCGCGCGACGCCGCCGGTCGTGACGCCGCCGAAACTCAGTCGCCGGGCCGGTAGCCCACGTGGTCGAACATGCGTGACCGGCGGGTTCCCGAGGCGGGTCTGGCGACGTCGGGTTCGGTGCTGGTGGCGGGCTCGTAGGTCGCACCGACGACGATGTCCTCGGCCATCGTGTAAAGCAGGGGCAGCGCGCCTGCGATCGTTCCCGCGGTGCGGTTGATCCGCTCCACGCCCGGTTCGATGACTTCGGCGTGGCCTTTGATCGACCAGACGAGGTCGGCGCATTCCTCGAGCTTGTCGGCGACGCGCAGCAGCTGGCCGCCGATCACGAACAGGAAGAACGCCAGCCCGGCGATGAGCACCGCGATGACGACGACGGAGAGGACGACCAGCGTGTTCATGTGCGCACCTTCTGCAGGACGCGTCCGAGGAACAGGTGGTGCTGCAGGCCCTCTGCGAGCACGGCATCGACCGCAGCCGCGGTCTGGTTGATCAGCTCGGTGTGTTCGGTGTTCTCGGCGGCACGCGTGAGGGTGTCACGGATCGCGGCTACCCGGCGATCGATCGTGCGGACCAGGATCACGAGGATCGTGAGCAGGATCACGACGACCACGGCGACGGCGAAACCGGCGATCACCGCACCCCACCAGAGCGTTTCGACGGGTCCGGAGAAGAAGTCGGCCATGGTCAACCTCCCAGTCGCACACGGCCACGGCGCAGGCCGTCGGTGATCGTGGTGGCCGAGTCGATCGTCGTGTTGAGTTCACGCAACGCCGAGGTGTTGGCCTCCGCGTCGACGAGCCCGTCGTGGATGCGTTGCGCCTGGCCCCCGATGGATTTCGCCAGAAGCAGGATCGGTACGACGAGCGCGACGACGATCAGCACCACGACGATCCCGATCGTGTAGCCGACGGCCCACCCGGTGTGGATCGCGCTCGCGACGATGGCGTCCATGGTCACTCCCCTGGGATCGAGGCCGCGAAGTCGCGGACCGGTTCGAGGCTGGAGTTGACCGACGAGATCCGTTCGGGAACCGTGCTGGTGCGTTCGACGATGACTTGGACGCCGCCGTCGAGCGCGTCGAGGGATCGCCGGATCGCGACGAGGTGCAGGATCACACGGATGAGCCCGAGGGCCGCGGCCGCGATGATCAGTCCGGCGATCACGAGGGTCACGATGGCTGCTGCGTGCATGTCGTCGTCCCCTGGTTCAGAGCAGCTTGGCGACGGAGCCTGCGTAGCGCACCGCGCCGCCGGCAACGTCTTCGATGGTGCGGTCGGTCACTTCGAGAAGGCCCGGCGCCGTCTCGAGCTCACCTATCAGCGCGACACCGCCGTCGAGCGCGTCGTCGGCGGCGCCGCGGATGCGTTCGAGCGAGCCGAGCAGGCGGCTGAGCAACGCGACGAGCACGGGCACGACGACGAGCAACAGCACGAGGTTGCCGACACCCCAGAGCGTCATGGCAGGTCCCTTCTCATCGTCGGGTCGGTTGTGGCTGGTAGGGAAGGAAGAAGCGGCGTCCGACTCTGGCGAGCGCGAGGCGCGTCGCACGCACGGCGAACGACACCCCGCTCGCCGGCCTGGCCGGGGTCGCGGAGTCCGGATCGAGGCCCTTCTCGATCGCGTCGAGGCGGGACTGGACGTTCGCGCCGAACTCGTCGAGCAGCACAGCCGTGACGTCGGCGACCATGCCCCGCCCGTATTGGGCGGCAGCACCCGCCAGGGTGAGGTCGAGCGCGACGTCGATCGTGCTGCCGGCACCGCTGGCTTCGACTGCGGCGTCGAGCAGCAGGGTCGCCTGCCCCCGCCCGCGGCGGTCAGCACCGGCGGCCTGGACCTTCATGGTGCGCGCGGCGTCGTCGCGTTCGAGCACGTCGGCCGTGCCGTCGAACTCCATGCGCACCGGACCGGCCTTGATCACGACCTCGCCGGTGTAGCGGGTGTCGGATTCCTGGCCCGTCAGCTGGGTACCCGGCAGGCACGCCGCGACCTGTGGGATGTCGCCGAACAACTCCCAGACCGCGTCCGGCGCCTGGTCGACATCGATGCGGTTGGTGATCTTCATTTCGCCTCCTGCCCGAGGAACGACATCGGGTCCTTCGCGAACGCATGCCGGCAGCCGGGACAGCAGAAGTAGTAGGTCCGCCCCTCGAACTCGGACTGGGGCGTGTCGGGCCCGACGTCGACCGTCATCCCGCAGACGGGATCCACGGCCTCTTCGACGGCAGCCACCGCCGGTGCGGCGGAGGAGGCACCGAGCTCGCCGGCGCTGCGCAGTTGCACGAGTTCGGCGAGCACCGACACCGCGATCTCACGGTGCGAGGTGGGTCCGAGATCGAGTCCGACCGGGTACCGCAGGCGGTCGAGAGCGTCGTCGGGCACACCCCGGTCGCGCAGATACGTCGCGACGGCGTCGCCGCGCCGGTGCGATGCGACGAGGCCGACGTAGCGGGGCGCGGCACGCAGCATCTTCTCGAGGACTTCCTCGTCGCCATGGCCCTGGGTCGCAACGATCACGACTGCTGCCGCGTCCACCGTGTCATCCGTCAGTTCGCCGGCATCGACCAGGCGCGTCTCCCAGTCGAGGTCTTCGGCGAGGCGGGCCAGTGTCACCGCCATCGGTGAGCGTCCGACGATCACGAGCCGAGGCGCACTGTGCGAGGGCTCGACGTAGATCTGCAGCGCCCCGTCGCTCTGGCAGGCGAGCGGCACGGCGTGGACCCCCTGGGGAACGTGCGCGTCCTCGAGTTCCTCGGGTCGCCCGAGCCACAACAGCTGCGGTTCGCCGGACGCGATCACCTCACGCGCTGCCCGGATGAGGACAGGCTCGGCGCAGGCGCCACCGACCCAGCCGTGAACCTCACCGTCGGAGGTCACGATCGCGCGTGCGCCGTGCTGTCCGGACGTGGGCGCTTCGCGCCAGACGACCGTGGCCAGCGCGAATGACTCTCCCCGGCGGGAGAGTTCCAGCGCCCGCTGCATCACGGCCCAGCCGTCCAGCGCCTCGGTCATGGCGCCTCCGTGTCCACTGGAGGTGCGCCGGAGACGTCCTGTCCTGTCGTGATCGCGCGGTGCACGCGGTCAGGCAGCAGCGGCATGTCGATGTTGCGCACACCGGTGTGCTTGATCGCATCCATGACCGCGTTGACGAACGCGGCCGGCCCACCAACCGTCGCGCACTCGCCGACGCCCTTGGCGCCGATGGGATGGTGGGGGCAGGGGGTGACGACCTCGTGCAGTTCGAAGCCGGGCGTCTCCCATGCGGTCGGCAGCAGGTAGTCCATGTAGTTCGATCCGACACAGTTGCCGTCGGCATCGAAGGTGATGAACTGCATGGCGGCCATGGCGTACGCCTCGGTGAGCCCGCCCATGATCTGGCCTTCGACCACCATCGGGTTGATGCGCACGCCGCAGTCGTCGACGGCGACGACCTTGAGCACATCCCACACACCGGTGTCAGGGTCGACTTCGACCTTGGCGATGTAGGCGGCGAACGGCCAGGTCAGGTTCGGCGGGTCGTAGTACGCGTGGTTCTCCAGGCCCGGTTCCATGCCGTCGGGCACGTTGCTGTAGGCCGCCATCGCGCATTCCTGGATCGTGACGCCTCGATCCTGCGCTCCACGCACGTAGAAGCGCCCGAGCTCCCACTCGATGTCCTCTTCTGACACCTCGAGCAGGTGGGCGGCGATCTTGCGCGCCTTCGCACGGATCTTGCGGGCCACCATCGACACCGCGGCGCCGGCGACCGGCGTGCTCCGGGACGCGTACGTGCCCATCCCGAACGGCGCGGTGTCCGTGTCGCCCTCTTCGACAACGACGTCGTCGGCGGGGATGCCCAGTTCGTGCGCGACGATCTGCGCCCAGGTCGTCTCGTGCCCCTGACCCTGTGTCTTCGCGCCGGTCCGCAGCAGCGCCTTGCCGGTCATGTGGACCCGAAGCTCGGCCGAGTCGAACATCTTGATGCCGAGGATGTCGTACTCGCGGCTGTTGCCGGCTCCCAGCGGCTCGGTCATCGTCGAGATACCGATGCCGAGCAGCCTGCCCCGCTTGCGTGCCTCTTCCTTCTCCCGCTGGAAGTCTGCGTAGCCGATCGCCTCGAGCCCGATGTCGAGGCACTTGGTGTACTGCCCGGAGTCGGTGAGGAACCCGAACGCGGTGCGGTGCGGGAAGTCGTCGTCGCGCACGAAGTTGAGCCGCCGGATCTCGGCCTGGTCGACGCCGAGATCGTCCGCGGCCGCCTGCACCATGCGCTCCTGGAAGTACATGGCTTCGGTGACACGGAACGAGCAGCGGTAGGCGACGCCGCCGGGTGCCTTGTTCGTGTAGACGCCGGTCGCGGTCAGATGCGCGGCGGGAATGTCGTAGCAGGCGAACGCAGAGTGCATCAGCCCGATCTTGAACTTGCTCGGCTGCGCGTCGGAGAAGAACGCGCCGTGGTCCGAGGTCGTGTGCATGCGCACGCCCAGGATCTTGCCGTCCTTGCGCAGCGCGAGCTGGCCCTTGAGGTAGATGTCGCGCCCGAAGCCGGTCGAGATGAGGTTTCCGGTCTTGTCCTCGATCCACTTCACGGGCCGCTCGGTGAGGATCGACGCGAGAATTGAGACGACGTAGCCCGGATACACCGGAACCTTGTTGCCGAACCCGCCTCCGATGTCGGGCGAGATGATCCGGATCATGTGCTCGGGCAGCTCGGCGACCATCGCCACGGCCGCACGGATGATGTGCGGCGCCTGGGTCGTCATGTAGACGGTGAGCTTGTCGGTCGACCGGTCGAAGTGGGCGATGGATCCGCACGGCTCGATCGGCGAGGGGTGCGAGCGGGGGTAGTGCAGTTCGAGTTCTGAGACGAGGTCGGCCTCGGCGAACGCCCGGTCGGTGCCGTCCCGGTCACCGACCTCCCAGTCGAAGATCTTGTTGTCGGGCTGGTCTGCCTTGTCGTCGCGGATGAGCGGGGCGCCGGCCGCCATGGCCTGATCCGGGTTGACGATTGCTGGCAGTGGCTCGTAGTCGACGACGATGGCTTCGCAGGCGTCCTTGGCGACGTAGGGATCGTCGGCGACGACAGCCGCGACCTCCTGGCCCTGGAAACGGACCTTGTCGGTCGCGAGCACCGCCTGGGTGTCGTACGACAGGGTGGGCATCCAGGCGAGGTTGCGCGCAGCGAGCATCTCACCGGTGAGCACGAGCCGCACCCCGGGGATCTCCCAGGCCTTGCTCACATCGATCGAACGGATCCGCGCGTGGGCGACGGGGCTGCGGAGCACCTCCATGTGGAGCATGCCCGGCAGCGCGATGTCGTCGATGTAGTTGCCCTTGCCGCGAATGAAGCGGTTGTCCTCGACACGTCGCTGGCGGGCACCGAGCCCGCCGATCTTGATCTCGTCAACCGCCATGTCAGGACGCCTCCTCGGGTGCGCCGTCGCGCATCTTTTCTGCGGCCCACAGCACCGCCTTGACGATGTTCTGGTAACCGGTGCAGCGGCAGAGGTTGCCGGCAAGTGCCCAGCGCACCTCGTCTTCGGTCGGGTCGGGGTTCTCTTCGAGCAGCGCCTTGGCCGACATCATCATGCCGGGGGTACAGAAACCGCACTGCAGACCGTGCTCGTCCTTGAACCCCTCCTGCACCGGGTCGAGCTCACTCGGCGTGCCGAGGCCTTCGACGGTCGTCACCTCGTGACCGTCCGCCTGGACCGCGAGCATCGTGCAGCTCTTCACGGGCCGGCCGTCGAGCAGCACGGTGCACGCGCCGCAGTTGGTCGTGTCGCAGCCCGTGTGCGTGCCGGTCAGCTGCAGCCCCTGCCGGAGCAGGTGCGCGAGCAGCAGGCGGGGTTCGACGTCGGCCGTGTGCGCCTCGCCGTTGACGGTGACGGTCACACGGCGGGTAGGGACATCGTCGGACGTCGCTGCGGGGGCCACTTCCTTGAAAAGGCTCGACATCTCAGGCGGCCTTTCGGCTCGGTCGGTCGATGTTCGTGAGGATCCTCGACGTGAACGTGCGCACGACGTGCCGCTTGTAGCTCGCGCTGCCGCGATGGTCGCTGCGTGGTTTTGAGGCCTCCGCGGCGAGTTCGGCTGCACGGTCGATGGTTGCGGGGGTGAGCTCGCCGCCGACGAGCGCATCGGCGGCGTCGCGCGCGTCGATGGTCCGCGGGCCGACGCCGACCAGGCCGATGCCTGCCCGCTCGACGCGGCCATCCACCATGTCGAGCGCGACGGCGACCGCCGCGGTCGCGAAGTCACCGATGCGCCGCTCGAGCTTGAGGTAGCCGCCGACGGCTTCGCCGCTCGGCGGCGGGACGAGGGCTTCGATGGCGAGTTCGTCGGGAGCGAGCGCGTTCTCGAACGTTCCGGTGACGAATTCACGGGCCGGGATCGTCCGGCGGCCGCTGGGTCCTTGCGCGACGACCGAGCCGTCGAGCGCGATCGCGCATGCGGCCCAGTCGCCCTGCGGGTCGGCGTGGCACAGCGACCCGACGAAGGTGCCGCGCGTGCGAACGATCGGGTCGGCGACGAGCTTCGCAGCAGCGGCGATCGTCGGCTGGTGCTCAGCGATCATCGCCGAGCGTTCGATGTGCTCGTGCCGGCAGAGCGCACCGATGCGGATGGTTCCGTCGGCGTCGCGCTCGAGATGGTCGAGCCCGGGGATGTTGTTGATGTCGACCAGCATCTCGGGCGCGGCGAAGCGCAGCTTGAGCAGCGGGATCAGACTCTGTCCGCCTGCGAGGACTTTCGCCTCACCGTTGCCGAGCCGCAGCAGCTCGATGGCCTCCTCGACAGATGCCGGCGCTTCGTAGCTGAACCGAGGCGGGTACATGCGCTCCTCCTGGATGCTCGACCACAACGACGAAGCGCGCTCAGGCGCCTCGAGGCTTCCGGCCCGCGTCGGGGACCGCGACGGGCAGCGACTCGGCGTCCGGATCGGGCCGAGGCTCCTGGTGCGGAGGCCAGGGTCCCTGCACCGGCTGGCTCGCGACCTTCAGGTGGTCGATGACCTGCGGCCACGCCCACACCGTGGGGCTGTCGGCTGTCTTCGGGGAATGCTCGATGAGTTCGTACAGGCGCGGGTTGCCCGCGCTGTGCCCGCTCGACTCGATGGCCATGACGGCATCCCTCCCGCATCGAACGCGGTTGCGCCGGGTCCGCTTCACGTCCAGCAAGGGACCGTGAGCAGCTTCGCTGCACCATAACAAGCACCCGTCCACGACGCAGCGGAAATTTTCCGATGCAACGATCTGGCCGTCCCGGAGTCCGAGCTGCGCAGCCAGTGCGGTCAGTCAGCCAGCTCGCGCGCGAGGTAGAAGGCTCGCTCGCCCGAGTGTGGATCGCGGACCAGGAAGCCATGGCGTGCATAGAAGCGCTGCGCGTCGACATCGCCCTCGTCGACGTTGATCTCGACGAGCGCGATCCCACGCTCACGTGCGACGGCGAGCAACAGCTCGACGAGCGCCGAGCCGATGCCATGACCGCGCAACGGCGGCACGACGTACAACTCGTCGAGAAGCGCGACCGGCCCCTCGTACCAGACGTTCGTTCGCAACGTCACGAGCGCCACCCCTACAGCCGGTTCACCGGCCAGCAACGCGAGGGTTGTCTCGCCGGCGAGCAGCGTGCGCAGCCGTTCGGTGAGTGCGGCGACGCCGGGCGTGGGCGTGTCGTACTCGACGTTGAAGTCGTGGAGCAGCCGCGCGAGTTCTGCCGCGTCGCCATGCGTCACGAGCCGAGGCGGCCAGTCTTGGGCACTCACGGTCACTCCTCTCATGGAAGGCCGTCGGCCGGCATTCACGGCTGCCCGCCGGGGATCGTCCGCACCCCGACGGCGACCGGCACGATGCGCAGGTAGATGATCATGCCGAACAGTTCCACCAGGGACTGCAGCACCACCGCTACCACGGCGAGCTCGAAACCGCCGGGCAGTGCGAGCGCGAAGGGCAGCACCACGAACGAGTTGCGCGTCGCCAACGAGAACACGGTCGTGGTCCTGCCCGGCGCGTCGAGCCGCATGAGCCGGCCGAGAAGAACGCCGGCGAGCCCCGCTCCGGCAAGAAACAGGCTGTAGACGACGAGCAGACGCGCCAGCACGCCGGTCGAGTCGAGCACGAGCCCCACCTGCGACGCGGCGAGCAGGAACATCACGCCCGCCAACAGGACGACGGGAAGGCTCGCGAGCCGGGCGGCGACACGGTCCGAACGACGCGTGTCGAGCACGCGCTGCGTGAACCACGCGGCGGCGAACGGCACGACGATGAGCGTCACGAAGACGGTGGCGACCCGGCCGGCCGCGACCAGCTCACCAAATGCCTGGCCGAGGAACAGCGCCAGGTACACGGGAAGGAGCGCCATCTGCACGACCAGGAGGATCGGGGTGACGGCGATCGCCTTTCTGGTGTCGCCTCCGGCCAGGTGGGAGAAGGTGAGGAACCAGTCGGTGCACGGCACCAGTAGCACGAGCAGGACCCCCACCCGGACTGCCGCGTCGTCACCTGCCAGGGGAAGCAGGCTCCATACGAGCGCGGGAAGGACGACGAAGTTGCCGAGCAGGACGGCGGCGAGGAATCGTGCGTCGACGACCCCGCGTTCCAGCCGCGTCACGCGGACTTGCACGAAGGTCGCGTACAGCAGCAGCGCGAGCGTCGGCCAGACCAGCACCTCCAGCCGCCCGGTCGCCGCCGGAGCCAGCGTGCCGGCGGCGAGGCCCAGGCACGCAGCGCACAGGTAGATCCAGGCCTGGCGGCGCTCGATCAGCGCGTGCAACGCGTGCCTCCTGCGGCGCGGACCGGTCGTCGGCCGGTCTTCGGAAACGCTATCGACGCGACGGGATCCGCCCGTCACGCGATCTCGCGCAAACGCAGCTGGCCGCAGGCGGCGTCGATGTCCTTGCCCTGCGTGTCACGGACGGTGACGTTCAGGCCGCCCGACACCAGTCGCTTCTTGAAGGCTGTGAGGCCACGGTCGTCGATCCGGCGGAACCTGTCGCCGCCGAGGACGGGATTCCACCGCATCAGGTTCACCCGGGCCGGGGTGCGTGCGAGGAACTCGACGAGGCGGGCGGCATCCTCCGGTGTGTCGTTGACCTCGGGAAGCAGCAGGTAGACGTAGGTCACCGGCCGGTTGTGGCGTTGCGCCCACGAGCAACTCGAGCCCAGAACCTCCGCGATGGCGTGGCTGCGCGCGCCCGGAATCAGTCGTTGACGGACCTCGTCGGTGGTCGCGTGCAGCGAGACGGTGAGGTTGATCTTCAGGTGTTCTTCACGCAGTTGCCGCAGGCGCTTTGGAATCCCGATCGTGGAGATGGTGATCCCGCTGGTGCGCATCGCGAGGCCACGCCGGTCCCGCAGGATCCGGATGGCGGCCAGCACCTGGCTGTAGTTGTGCAGCGGCTCGCCGATGCCCATGAACACGATGCGGTTGACGCGAGGACCGAGTTCGAGCACCTGCTGGACGATCTCGCCGGCACGCAGGTGACGCTGCAGTCCCCGCTGGCCTGACGCGCAGAACGTGCAGCCGAATGCGCATCCGACCTGTGAGGACACACAGGCGGTCATGCCGGTGCGTCGGCGGATCAGCACGGCCTCGATCGCACCGCCATTGGGCAGCCCGAACAGGAACTTGGTCGACATCCGGCCGGGGCTCGTGGTGAGCACCGTCAGTGGCCGGGCGCCGGCCGTGCCGGTCGCAGTCTCGATCCCAGCCAGCGATGCATCCGGCCGGCGGCGGTCGACGTACAGGCGGCGATAGGTACGCGCTGCGGTCCTCTCGCCGACGGAGGAGCGCAGCGTGTCGTACTCGAGGTCGTAGACGGAAGGCGGGGGAAGCTTGTTCATGGGACGCTCACCGAATTGAGCCCTATGCCGCGACGGCACAGGCGGATCCGTGCGCACCTGGCGCACCTGGCGAGATGTCCCCGCTGCAGCAGATGGTTCGCGCGAACCGCGTCGAGAGATCCTTCGCCTGAGGATGCAGGCGGCCGGCCGCCTCGAAGATGGCAGCCGACGTCAGCGGCTCGTCGCTGGATGCCCAGCGAGGACCGCGCGGATCAGAAGTAGAGCTGGAGTCCCATGGCCGCCAACCTAACGATCGGTCCGGCCGGGAGCAAACGGTCGCGTCGCGTCGTCCAGGGCACAGCGACGCACCCCGAAGAAGGTCAATGCGGCGGTGACCACGACCACGATCACCATGGACTGCGCAGAAAGGCGTCCCGCAGCGTGGAGGAAGAGGGACGTGACCGGAAGGACGGCAGCTGCGACCAGCAGTAGCACCCAGCGCGGGCTTCCACCCGCCGCAGCGTGACGATCATCTGATGAGGGCACGGCTGGCCTCCCACGTGGCACGTTGAGTACGGTACGGTACCGTATCTAGACGCAGCGCCCGCTGCATCCCATGAGGAGTGAGGCCCATGACCGCAGTCTCCACACGCACCCGGCGATCGATGACGTCGCCGTCGATCGTGCTGCGCCTCGAGGGGGCGTCACTGGCGCTCGCCGCCACCTGGGTGTTCTACACAACGGGCACGAGCTGGTGGTGGTTTCTCGCGCTGGCGCTCGCGCCGGACGTCGGCCTGCTCGGCTACCTCGCCGGATCGAGGATCGGCGCCGTCACCTACAACGTGACACACACCCTCGTGGTGCCACTGGCGCTCGCAGCGTTCGCAACGATCGTGGGTGCGGCGATGGCGCTGGCCGTCGCAGCGGTGTGGATCGCACACATCGGCATCGACCGGGTCGTCGGCTACGGACTCAAATATCCCGACGGGCCGCGCACGACGCACCTGCAGCGCGTGGCCGGGGCATGACCGGACCGGCCACCATGCGCGGACGGCCACGCAGCGCTGAGAGCGACGACACGATCATCGCGGCCACCTTGGACCTACTCGCCGAGCACGGTTTCGACGGGACGACCACGGACGCGATCGCCGCACGCGCGGGCGTGAGCAAAGCCACCATCTACCGCCGATGGCCGTCCAAGGACGACCTGGTGCTCGCAGCCGTGACGACGCTGGCGCGTGACGTCCCCGACCCCGACACGGGCAGTCTCGACGGTGATCTCCGGGCTCTGATCGACGGGCTCGTCACGGCATTCTCCGACGACCGGATCGCGCGCCTGATCCCCACCGTCGTCGACCAGATGGCGCGCAAACCCGCGTTCGCCGTCGCGATGCGCGAGGGGTTCGTCGAGCCGCGGCGCGATTCGGCGCGGCGCATCATCGAACATGCCCGCAGCCGTGGCGAGATCAGCGCCGGCGACGACATGATCGACCACGCACTGGACATGCTCGCTGCGCCGCTCTACTACCGGATCCTCATCACCGGCGAACCCGTCGACGCACGCCTCGGCGAGCGGATCACAGCGAGCGTGCTCAGGTTGCTGCGGTGACCTCGCCCGAACCCGCCGCACGCCGTCGTGCGGCACGGTCCTGCCAGGCGACGAGCAGCACAGCGAAGACCAGCATCTGAGCCGTCACTTCGGGGGTCCCGAGCAACAGCAGTCGCGGCGCCTCGCCCCATCCCGCCGCGATGAGCGCCGGGACGAAGATCGGCGAGGCGAGGTGCGTCAACCCCCACAGGAGGACGAACAACAGCGCCCAGCCGTGCCGGGCACGCAGGAACCCCGCAGCGAACGGCATCACCAGCAGTGCAAGCAGCGCACCACGGAGCAGCTGGGCCGGGATCGCCGCCGCGACGAAGGGGTCGCCGTCGAGCGGACGGAAGTGGGCGAACACCTCCTCAGTCGCGAAGATCGTCTCGTAGTCCTGCAACGAGAAGAACACGATGCCCGCCACCGCGTAGGTCACGACGTGGACGGTGGTGAAACGGAGCACGAAACCACCGCCGGCCGGGGACGCCGACTGATCCAGACGACCAGGCGGCTCGACCCTGATCGGTGATGCCCGCCGCTGCCACCACACGAACGCTGCCACGAACACTCCTGCCTCGACCGCACTCGCGGCGAGGACCAGCACGTGCTCGGCCGGGGTCGCCAGCACGTAGAGCACCCCTTCGATCGATCCGGGCATCGGCTCGACCGATCCGACGACAGCGAGCCCCCACAGCGCTCCGAACAGGACCATGCCGGCCCGTGCGGAGCGAAGCACCGTGCCCATGAACGCATACAGCACGAGCGCGATGACGACGGCTCGGACCACCTGCCCGGCCAGCGTCTGGATCCCCAGCGGCTGGTAGGGGGCGAAGGCGTCGAGCGTCACCCGTTGCGCTGCGGGCAGCATCCGCTGGACCGGCAGCACGAGCGCCGCGACGAGTGATGCCACGGCGGCATGCAGCAGCACGAATCGCGCGACATAGGGCACTAGCGCCACGCGGTCGGATCCTCGCATGGTCATCTCCCCGATCGTGGGACAGGCATCGAAGCCGTCGCCCCCGCGAACTCCGCATGAGCGCTGCGCCGGGTGCGTGCGGCGCCGGCGCCGGCAGCCAATCACCGGCACGAGATGGCGACTCGGGCACAAGGTCATCGGTTCGCAAGGACGTACGCCGCCTGTCCTGCCAAACGTCGCCCGGCGACGACGGTTGACATGTTACTATTTAGTCACGTATTGTCCCGCGCATGGACGAGGTCTTCAAGGCGCTGGCAGACCCCACGAGGAGGACGTTGCTCGACGCTCTCTTCGCCAACGACGGCCAATCGCTGACGTCACTGGAGCGCGAACTGCCGATGACGCGCTTCGGGGTCATGAAGCACCTGCGGATCCTCGAGGACGCCGGACTGGTGACCACCCGCAAGCAGGGCCGCGAGAAGCTGCACTTCCTCAACCCGGTCCCTATCCGGCTCGTCCACGACCGCTGGGTGAGCAAGTTCTCGGAGCCGTGGGCGGCGACGCTCACCGGCCTGAAACGACAACTGGAGGCAGCAACGATGGAGCAGTTCGACGTCAGGCACCAGGTGCCGCTGATCGCCGATCCTGATGGCGAGGGCGCGATGGCGGTGTTCGAGATCTACATCAAGACGACACCCGAGCGCCTGTGGCAGGCGATCACCGACCCATCGCTGCGCGCTTCCTACAGCTTCGGGGTCGAAACCCGCTCCGACTGGACCCCGGGATCGGCCTATCAGAGTGTGGCGCCCGGCGGCATGGTGATCGCCGAGGGCGCCAACCTCGAGGTCGACCCGCCACGCCGCCTCGTGCAGAGCTTCACGGCGATGTGGAGCGAGGAGGTGCAGGCTGCCGGCACGTCGCGGGTCACCTGGGAGATCGAACCGGTCGGTGACTCGTGCCGACTGACGGTGATCCATGACCAGCTCCCGATCGACGCGAACCCGGAGCTGTACGGCGGCTGGCCGATGATCCTCTCGGGACTGAAGACCGTGCTCGAGACCGGCGAGACGCTCACGACCCCCGGGTCGCTGCGCTATGCCTGAGCCACCGCGCGGCGAGGGCGCGGCCACGCCGCCCGATGATCGAACATCTCCCGACAACGGTGAGCGACCGCAGCGGGACAACCGACGCCATCACAGGACCGTTGCCACACCTGGATGATTCACGGCGCCAGCGTCTTCAGCGCACACGGCGAACGTCGCTCACGCGCCGCACGGTGCCGCTGCCTCCGTCGACCTCGACGACGTCTCCGTCGCGCAACTCACGGGTTGCCGTCGAGGTGGCGACCACGGCTGGGAGCCCGTGCTCGCGCGCGACGATCGCGGCGTGGCTGAGCAGCCCGCCGCCGTCGGTCACCAACGCACCGGCCATCGCGAACAAGATGGTCCATGAAGGTGTCGTCACCCTGCAGACCATCACATCACCGGACCGCAGACGGCCGAAGTCGGACTCTCCCCGGATGACACGGACCGGACCGCGGTAGATCCCCGCGGAAGCGCCGATGCCCCGCAGCACCCCGTGGCTGCGTGCCACGGCGCGGTGCGCCGGCGGGTACTCCTGGCCGATCAGCCACAGCATCGCCGCGTTGATGCGGCGACCAGCGCTCGGCAGGTGCCGCACGTCAGGTGGTGCACCCGGCGTGCCAACGAACGCAGGTCCCGGGTGCGCTCGCGTCCAAGCCTCCTCCCCTCGCCGCTGGGTGACCAAGCGGCGCGCATCGGCCAGCTCGCCACCGGTCAGCACCATGGCCAACTCGCCGAATTCCAGGTAGGCAGCATCGTCACGCCGATCCAGCAGTCCGCGATCGACGAGCCGGCCGGCCACTTCCACCAGCCACCGGCGCAGCAGGCCGAGCGGCACGTTGTCGGTCAGCAGCACGTTGTCCTCGCGGATCGGCGCCAGTTCCCGCGCCCGCGCGTAGGCGGTCTGCACCGACTCGGGCGCCTGCCCCACTGCCGCCGGCACGACGGTGTCAGGTCCCGTGCGTGCGTCGTGGCTGGCGAGTTCGACGAGTGCGGCCGCGATGAGAGCCGGACGCTCGGCCAGCGCCGGCGAGCCAGGGTCGTAGTTGCTCGTCCTCCAGGCGTTGCGGGCGATCCAGGTCACCAACCGCCTGGCGAGGTCGGCATGCCCCAGGTCCTCCAACGCGGCGACCGGGTCGCCCGAGCGGCCGACCACGGCCCGATCCTCCGTGGGGATCGAGCGTCCGATGGCGGCGAGCTCGCGCACCCCCGACATGCTGGCTGGCGATGGCAGCGCGGCCACCGCTCGTTCGGTGTCCCAACCCAGGTGCTGCTCTGCAGCCTGGACCCACTCGTGCACGGCCACGACGTAGGGGATGACCAGCCGGAAGTGCAGGTGCTGCCCGTCGACTACCACTCCGAGAACGTCCTCACCGTGCACGAGCAGGTCAGGGTCGTCGAGGACGTCGAGTGCGACCCCTGCCAGCCTGCCGGTCCGTTCTTCCCACTGCGAGCGCAGGTGGCGCGACCACTGACGCGGCAGGTCGTCGAGCAGTCCTTTCTCGATCACCCGTTGCGCAGCCCGCATGCGGGCGCGCAGCGGCGGCACCACCCGTGCGAGCATGCCCAGCAGCCACGCGGGGGGCGCAGATCCCTTCGGCTCGGCCGGACCGATAACCGGCACGGCGCGCAGGTAGACCTCGCCCCCGACGACTTTCGTCTGCATCTCCTTGACGACCAGGCCGAACTCGCCGGCCATGGCTGCCGTCGCCCTCGGCATCGGTCCCTCGGAACCGAAGAGCACGGATGCTCCGAAGGGTGTGAACGGCTCCGGATAGTGGACCTCGTCCTTCTGCCAACCCGAACCCTCGAGGGGATCCTGCGGCGGGGACGGGACGACCGTGATCGGACGCGCCTGCACGATCTTCACACCCGTTTCGTCACATGCCCATTCGACGTCGACGGGCACACCCAACGCGGACTCGACCTTGCGGCAGAGGTCCGCGACATCCCGGGCGGTGCCCACGTCGAGCACGGTTCCTTCGGGCGCCTCGGCCACCCGGGTGGGTGCCGTGCCTTCGGCGACGATCCAGTCCTCAGCAAGTGCGATGCCCGACACCAGCGCCTCGGCCAGGCCGCGCACAGCAGAGATGCGAACCGTCGTGCGTTCCCCGGTGACCGGGTCTGCGCTGAAGGCCACGCCCGCACAGACCGCCTCGACCTGGCGCTGCACGAGCACCGCGACGGGCGCTGGCGTGGAGCGCCCCCGGTAGACGCTCACCCGCCCCAGTCGGGCCGAGTCGCGAATATCGGTGATGGCGGCGAGCGCTTCGTTCGCTCCGGTGACGTCGAGGCGCGTGACGAACATGCCGGCGTGGGAGGCTGCAGCGCCGTCCTCGCCGACCGCCGACGAGCGCACAACGACGGGTCCCGGGCCCAGGGCCGCGACCGCAGCGGCTACTTCGGTTGCCACAGCCTGGGGCGGCTCGGCGCCCTGCCAGCCATCGAACAGCTCCGCACCCAGTGCGATCCCGGCGGGAACCGGGAATCCGGCCCGATGCAGCCTCGCCAGGGTCGCGGCCTTCTCCCCGAACCGCCGGGGATCGAGCTCATCAGTCAGTGTCGCGGCGCCCATCGTCGCTACCTCCTGCGACGTGCGGCGACGCCGCACCACCAGGCGGGATGTCGTCGCTGGTCGAAGATTCGCGGTGAGCTGCAACGACAGGGAGATCGCCGGACCTCACGGCTTCGACGAGACGATCCAAGAGCCACCCGACGGCGGCACCGGCCTGTTGTCCGTCGAGGCCGTGATCGGTGGTGAGCCGGTGCCATGTTCGACTGCTCGCGAGGACCGCGACCAGGCCGGCGACAGCGTCGACCTGCGCCTCGTCCGCGGCCGGTATCTCCGCAGCGACGAGCTCGCGGAACCGCGCACGTCGCTCGTGGTAGTCGGCAGGGACGCTCGACCCGGGTGACGAGTCCACGTGCGCGAACGCCGTTGCGATTCCGGCCATCTGGCTGAAGACCGGGAAATAGCGTCGAGCGGCGCCAGGGACCTCGCCGAGATCGTCGGGCATGGTGATGCCGGCGGCGTCGTTCATCCGGGCATTGGCCCACTCCGAGAACGCATCGACGAGCGCGTCGCGGTTGGGGAAGTAGTTGTAGACGGTGCGATGGCTGACGCCCGCCAGCTTCGCGATCTGCGGGATCGAGAAATCGAACAAACCACGCTCGGCTACGTGTCGGGCCACCGCGTCGAGGATCGCATCCCGCGCCAGGCGCTTCTGGCGGGAGCGAAGACCTTCCTCGGACACCAGGGACCCTTCCACGGGCACCTGTCGACCGTATCGCATTCATAGTTCTTGCAACTTTAGCAGGGTTGCTGTATACCTCGCGCATTGTTTGCATGACCTATGCACGATTCGATCGGAGGACAGCATGACCAGCACGACACCCCCGACGCCTGAAACGACGACGTCCGCCGCCCGTGCCGCGGATCCCGTCACCGTCGCCGCGATCGCCCGACCGACCGGCGTCGCCGCGATCACCGGTGCCGTGATCATGCTCGTCGGCGCCGCGTTCTACTTCACCGCAGGCCCAGCCGCTGACCTGCCACCTGCGCTCTACGACGGAACGATCCCCGCCTATCTCGACGCTGTCGACGGCAACACGGCAATCGTCGCGAACCTGACCCTGTGGATCATCGGCGCGACGTTCATGGGAGCCGCAGGCGTCGGGTTCGGTCTTCTGGGACGTGATCGCGCAGGCCTGGCTGGCCTCGGCGCAGCGCTCGGCGTCATCGGCGCCGCCATCGCGATCACCTGCTTCGTCGCGTGGCTGGCCGTCGTGGTCGTCGTGGCCCCTTCGGGTGACGCGCTGCTCGGCGAGACGATGGGATGGTTCGCCTGGCACCTCGACCACGTCGCGACCGCGCTGATCATCGGGTTCGGTCCGATGCTGTACTCGCTCGCCGGCAGAACGACGTGGGCGCCCGGCTGGCTCGTCGCCTGGGGCGTTGTCGCCGGAGTCGTCGCCGTGCAGTCACTGGTCGTGCCCTACGTCCACGTGCTCGCGGATACCGCACTGCTTATCGTTCCGGTGGGCATCGGGTGGATCATCGCCGCCGGCATCACCGTCATGCGCCACGGCACGCGATCAGGTGCCACCAGGGCTTCTTGAGACACCTGTCGCAGATCCGAACCGGCAGTTCCGCCAGCGCGACGTCATCGACAGTCGTCCTCCCGGATCTCCTCCGGCGCCGGCCGTCGGCGCTCCGCTCCACCGCGGCGCAGAACTCAAACCGGGGCCGGGGTCACCTTCCGCAACGACGACGACATGCAGATCTACGTCGAACCCGAGATCCAGAACGCCGACGTCGTCACGTGGCGAAGCCGCGAGGGTCGCGACTGGCTCGAACCGAAGGCGCCAGCACGCACAGCGTCCCGGAGAGAAGTCTCGTTACTATCGGGAGACGATTCCGGCTTCCGATAGGGCGCTCGCGGTGACAGACGACCGACAAACATCCCGGGAGGGCACCGGCCACGGTGGAATGCGGCCCTACCAGCCCGAGTTCGCCGAGAAAGGCGCGTCGTGGGGTGAGCTGATCGGGCTGTTCCTCAAACTCGGTGTGGTCGCGTTCGGGGGGCCGGTGGCCCACATCGCGATGATGGACAAGGAGGTCGTGGAGAAGCGCCGCTGGGTCCACCGGCGCCATTTCCTGGACCTTATGGCCGCGACCAACCTGCTGCCCGGCCCGAACTCCACCCAGATGACGATGCACATCGGCTACGTGCAGCGGGGCAACCTCGGCGTGTTCGCCGCTGGTGGAGCGTTCATCGTCCCGGCCGCAGCGATCACGCTCGCGCTGACCTGGGCCTACGTAGAGTTCCGTGACCTGCCAGCCATGGACGCGGTGTTCTACGGCGTCCAGCCCGCCGTGCTCGCCGTCATCGCCGTGGCGATCGTCAAGCTCGCCCCGAAAGCAGCCGACGACCTGCGCACCCGGCTGGTGTTCGTCACCGCGCTGGCGCTGGGACTGTTCGGGATCAACGAACTGATCGTGCTCGCGCTCGGCGCTCTCGCCGGCGTCGTGCTGTACACCACCTGGCGGTGGCCCGGTGGCACGGGCGCGATGCTGCTGGCGGGCTCCCCGTGGCTGCTCGGCGCATCACCGTCCGCGTCCTCCGACCCCGACACCATCGGTCAGCTCGCCTGGCTGTTCTTCAAATTCGGGATCACCCTGTTCGGGTCCGGCTACCTGCTGATCGCCTACCTGCAGGCCGACCTGGTCGACCGGCACGGGCTGATGACGACGCCCCAACTCATCGAAGCGATCGTGATCGGCGAGATGACCCCCGGGCCGCTGTTCACCGTGTCCACCGCCGTCGGCTACATCCTGGGCGGGGTGACCGGTTCGGTCGTTGCCACCGTGGCGATCTTCCTACCGTCGTTCTTTCTCGCCATGCTGCTCGGCCGGATCATGCCTGCGGTCAAACGCTCGACGGCCGCAACCAAGGTCCTCAAGGGGCTGACCGCCGCGGTCCTCGGCGTCATGCTGGCGGTCGCGATCGAGATCGGACTGCGGGTCGTCGTCGACGTCCCCACCGCCGTGCTGGCTGTGGTGGCGCTCGCGGCGCTGATCTGGACCCGTATGTCCGCGATCGCACTCATCCCGGTGGCCGGGCTCATCGGCTGGACGTGGGTCACGGTCGCCGGCTGACTGCAAGGAGGCGCAGATGGGTTCCGAGCCCGCGCTGCTGCGCGACATCCAGCTCGCCTTCATGCGCATCCACATCCTCCACCACGCTGCTGACCACCCGATCTACGGGCTGTGGATGCGCGACGAGCTTGCCGAACACGGCTATGACATCTCGGTCGGCACCCTCTATCCGATCCTGCACCAGCTCGAAGAACACGGCTACCTGACAAGCGAACAACAGGTTCACGGCGGCCGCCGGCGCCGGTACTACGCGGCCACCGACGCCGGCAACGAGCTTCTCGCACAGATCCGCCGCAGCCTCGCCGAGCTCACCGCCGAAGCGCTGCCGTAGGTGCGCACCGCCTACCGGCACACGCCCCGGCCAAGTCAGGCCGGTTGTCGCACGGCTGCGACGAAGTCGGCGAGCGCTTGGGCGAACTCCTCCGGATGGGTCAACGGGGCGGCGTGGGCGGCACCTGGCATCTCGTGCACCCTTGCTTCGGGGGCATGCTCGGCCACGAGCCGCGTGCTGGCGGCGAAGAAGTCCCGCGTGTCCGCTCCCATGATGGAAAGGACGGGCACCGACACCCCTCGGAGCACCTGTGCCTCATCGATACCAGGAGTGTCGGGCGCCGTCGCCTGCTCGAGAAAGGACTGCAGGTCCGGGGCGTAGCGCGAAACGGCCTCGACGTAGCCGGTCTGCTCGGCCGCGGCGATCTCGTTCGCCGTGAACGGCCATCCGAGAAACGCGTGTACGGCGGCCGCCAGGTCGCCAGCCGCGAGAGACTGTTCCATGTTCGCAACTGCGTCGCCGAAGACGGCCGCCTCCTGTTCGTCCAGCAACGACATCATCGCCGGCTCGAAGGGAGCGACCGCTTCGATCGCCTCGGAGCCCGACGTCGCGATGAGCGCCAGGCTCGCTCCGAGTGACCAGCCCGTGAGGCTGGCCGGCTCCCCCAGGCTGTCGATGTAGGTGATGACGTCGTCGACGAGCCGGGGGATGCTCAGGTCGGGGTGCGTGCCACTGAGGCCACGGCCACGCATGCTCGGAAGGTGACACGTGAACCGGTCGCTCAGGTGTCCGAGCACGGCCCGCCAGTCGAGATCGCCGTCACCAACCGCCCCTTGCAGCAGCACCAGCGGAGGCCCCTGCCCGTGAACGCTCGCGCCGAGGGTGACGCCGTCCGTCGTGGTGACGTAGTGTGTTCGATGATCGTTCATGGTCTTCTCCTTGCGTTTCGTTCAGCGACAGCTGCACGGTGACGCAAGGGGCGGCGAGGAAGATCACCCGAGCGGGTATTCCTGGGAACGCGCGGGTACTACAGGTCGCGGCGGACCACCTCGGCGGACAGCTCGGCGCGTCCGTCGACATCCACCTTCGAATACACGTGGGTGAGGTGCTTCTTGACGGTGTTGACGCTCATGAACAAGCGGCGGCCGATCTCGGCGTTGGTGAGACCTGACGCGACCAGCCGCACGACATCGCGTTCGACCGGTGTCAGCGACGCCCACCCGACCCGCGGTCGTCGACGCTCGCCGCGGCCACGCCGGACGTAGTCGACCGCTTCAGGCAGCGACAGCCGGCCGCCCTCATCCGAGCACGCGGACGCGTCGGCCTGACCGAGCATGGCGAACGCACCGCTGTGGACACGAGCGACCCGTTCGTCCGACCCCGGGAAACGGACGACACCCGATTCGGCGTGGAACCGGTCGCTGGCGGCCAGCAGGCGAAGGGCCCGGTCCGGCTCGTCGTTTGCCAGCGCAAGGTCAGCGACGGTCTCGAGCGCCTCGGCAGTCCCCAGCCGGTCGCCGTAGTCGTCGAGGTTCCCGAGCGCCTCGTGGACCAGCTCCCATGCAGCATCGAAACCGTCGTCGCGACGAGCCAGATCCGCGAGCCCGAGCTGCGAACGCCCCAGCTGGAACCGCAGGCCCGAATGGCGCGCCCGTTGGCGGCTGACCTCCCAATGGGTGCGCGCATCGGCGAGCCGGCCCTCGACGCGGGCGACCTCCCCGAGCAGCCATTCCCCCATCGCGTCAACCCAGTGGCTGGCGCCGTCACGGCCCAACTGGACGGTCTCGGAAGCCGCGGTGTGGGCCGCCCTCGTCTCACCCGCCGCGTACGCCAGCAGGGCCTCCCAGGGAAGGAGCGATGCTTCGTACTGACCGCCTGCCAGGCCACGGCGCCGCAGGACCGAGCGCGCCTTTGACAGCAACTCCTGCGCGCGCGCGTACTCCCCTTGGACGACGTCGACCGCCGCCAGGCCGGTCAACCCCACCACTTCCCAACCGGGCCGGCCGGTCTGCCGGCTGAGATCCACCGCAAGCCTGGCATGCCGGCGGGTGTCGTCCAGCTGGCCGGCGAGCACCGGCCACAGGCCGAGCGCCGCGTGCACAGCAGGCAGCTGGAACTGCAGCTCGTGAGCTTCGCACTCCGCGACGAGCAGTTCGAGATGGCGGACCCCCTCGTCGATGGCCCGGCCGAAGAGCAGCGTCCCCGCAGCGTTCTGTGCTGCGTATGCACGGACCGCAGCGACATCGCACTGTTCAGCGCGAGCAAGCGCCTCCTCGACGTCGGCGTCCATCCGATTGCTCGGCGCCAACCCTGACAACACGCCCATGAAAGCACGCAGACCGAGCCCGATCGCGAGCAGGTCGCCCATCGATGCAGCTCGAGCTGCATCAACCGCCCTGCTCGCCGATCGATAGGCCATGGCGTAGTCGCCGCCGTCACCCGCCAACGCCGTCGCGGTGATCAGCCCTCTCGCGCGCTCGTCAGCGCCTGCTTCTGGACGATTGACGGCGCCGAGCAGCCGGTCGGCCACCTCGGTGGACATGCCCCGTCCAATCCAGAAACGCACGATCGGCTCAGTGAGATCGACCAGCGCCGGCAGGTCGCCTGACGAGGCGGCCGACACCATCGCGGCACGCAAGTCGTCGAGGCTGGCGGTCAGGCGCGCCATCCACTCCACTGACTCGCGGCCGTCCAGACCAACTCTGGCTTCGACGGCGAGCGCACGATGGAACGCGACATGCCGTTCACGCGCCCGGTCGGGGTCATCCAGTTCGGACAGCCGCTGCCGGGCGTACACCCGGATGGTCTCCAGCAACCGGTAGCGGGCCCGCCCTTGGCGCTCGACGACCTCGACCATCGATTGATCGACCAGCCCCGCGACAATGTCCAGCGCCGCGGCACCGGCGATGCCCTCCTCGCCCATGGCGGCTTCGGCCGCCTCAATCTCGAACGAGCCGGCGAAGATGGACAGCCGTGCCAGCGCGAGCCGCTGCGCCTCGTCGAGCAGCTCGTAGCTCCACGCCAGCGATGCCTCCAGCGTCTGCTGCCGTGCCGGTGCACCCCGCAGCCCGCGGGTCAACAACCCGAACCGGTCCGACAGACCTTCGGCGATCTGTACCGGGGAGAGCACCCGGATCCGTGCCGCCGCCAGCTCGATCGCCAGCGGGATCCCGTCCAGCCGGCGACAGATCTCGGCGACCGGCACGGCGTTGTCACGGTCGATCCGGAACTGCGGATCTGCCTGCCGGGCACGTACCTCGAACAGACGCGCTGCATCCGTCGCCGCGATGGCGCCGGTCGTTTCGGCTTCGTCGGCAGGGACCGGCAGCGGCGGCACCTCGAAGGTCACTTCGCCCTCGACGACGAGCGGCACGCGGCTGGTCGCCAGCACGTGCAGGCCCGGACACGCCGACAACAGCTCACTGACCAACGTCGCGCAGCCCGCGATCAGGTGTTCACAGTTGTCCAGCACGATCAGCAACCGCTCGCTGCGCAGTTGCTCGATGAGCGAGCCGGTCAGCGCATGCTCCCGGCTCTCGCGCACCCCAACTGCGTCGGCGACCAACACCCCGACCATGGAGGGTTCGCTCGCACCCTGCAGATCAACCCAGCAGGATCCACCGGGGAACCGCGCCGCGGCGTCGCCGGCGACTTCCATCGCCAACCGCGTCTTGCCGCAGCCACCGGACCCGGTCAGTGTCACCACCCTGGCAGACACGATCAGTCCCGCCACCATGCCGCGCTCGCGTTCGCGGCCGACGAAGGCCGAGACCCTGGCAGGCAGCCTGTTCGACGTCTCCATGACCCCATCCTGCCCGACATCGCACGAACGTGCCGCCCACCCCAAAACGCAGAGCCCGGCCTGCTCAACCCGTAGCCGGATGTCCCCACGGCAGCTGAGCGAGAACGGCGAACTGAGCGAAGAGAACATCATTGAGGTCGGAGCGGGTTGAACCCGTCGAGCCGTGGGTACGCGCTGGATCCCGAATGCGTTCGCCAGTGTCAACAAGTACTAATTCGCGCTGTCTTGACATTTTGCTGGCGGCTGCGTCAACTACCAAACTGTCGCAACTTGGTACGAAGTGTCAGGTATCTGATGAAGAGGCCCACCCTCCCCCCGAAGGCCTGGCAGGAGCTCGTTCGGGAGATCGATCCGCAACGGCTGGTCTCGCTGGCCCTCAACAACCCTGAGGTCCGCGCAACCATCGGTGGTCGCTACCGGCACTGGGATTCGCTGCGGCACATGGACCCGCCCGGGGACCTCACCGCCGAGGAGTGGTGGGTCGCCGTGAAGATGGCCCGGACCCAGATCTCGCAACCGGTCACCCTCAAGGATCGCGAGGGTCACCCCTTCACGATCGCGCTACCTGGTGTGATGCTCCAGATGCTGCAGCAGGTCGACAAGAACGCCAGCGGACAGATCGCGCTCAGCGAACAGGTCACCAACTCCGCGACCCGCAAGCGCTACCTGGTGAGTTCCTTGATCGAGGAGGCCATCACCTCGAGCCAGCTCGAGGGAGCCTCCACGAGCCGACGTGTCGCCAAAGAGATGCTCCGCTCGGGACGGCGACCGCGTACCAAGAGCGAGCAGATGATCCTGAACAACTACCGGGCCATGAACTACGTACACGAACACAGCGACGCGCCACTCACGCCGCAGGCGGTACTCGAACTCCACAACATCGTTACCGAAGGCACCCTCGATGATCCAACCGCCGCCGGTCGACTCCAGACCGAGGACGACGAACGCATCGGGGTGTTCGATGAGCACGGAACCCTTCTGCACGCCCCGCCCGAAGCCGCCGACCTCCCCGCGCGGCTACAGGCGATGTGCGACTTCGCGAACCGCGAAGACGAGAACGACGACTATCTCCACCCCGTGGTTCGTTCGATCATCGTCCACTTCTGGCTCGCATACGACCACCCGTTCCTCGACGGCAACGGCCGGACTGCCCGGGCACTGTTCTACTGGTCCATGCTCCATCGCGGCTACTGGCTCACCGAGTTTCTCGCCGTCTCGAGCATCCTCAAGAAGGCACCCGCCAGATACGCAAGGTCCTACCTCTACACCGAGTGGGACGACAACGACCTGACCTATTTCGTGCTCAACCAGCTTGACGTGCTCCTACGGGCGATCGAGGAGCTCCAGAAGTACCTCCGGCGCAAGATGCGCGAATTCCGTGACACCGAGCGGCTCCTCACGACCACCGACCTGAACCACCGCCAGGTCGCCCTGATCGGCTACGCACTTCGAACACCCGGCGCCACCTTCACCTTCCAGACCCACAAGAGGAGCCACAACATCGCCTATCAGTCAGCGCGCAACGACCTCCTCGACCTCGAATCACGAGGCCTGGTCCGCAAGCGGAAGACGGGCCGCGCCTTCACTTTCTTTCCCGCAGACGACCTCGCAGAGCAACTGCGCTAGTCGTGAGCGCCTGGGAGCACGAGCCCGTTGTCAGGTCAGCCTGCCACTGCGCTTGCGTCGCTGTGAGGCGCGCGACTCCTAACGGAGCGTGGACGATCCAGAATCGCTGTGCCCGCTGCCCTCGGATCTCGAACGAGATGCCACGGTCGGCATGCCACCACAGAAGACGGCCGTCGAGGCGGGCCCCGAAAGGCAAATTCGGTCTCCCGAATGCTCGTGGAAGGCCGAATTCGGTTTGCGCGCCGGGAGGGATTCGAACCCCCGGCCGCCTGATCCGTAGTCGCTGATCCTTACTGCAACTGAGGAAACACCAGCGAACTGAGCGCATTACGAGAGCTGAGCGACGCTGACGATGGTCACGATTGGTTATGACATGTCACGGGGTCCGGGACAATCGGGTATCGGTCGGGTTCGTAGTCGGGTCGGCCTCGGAGCAGTCGGGCCGGTCACTTCAAGCGTTCTGCGATCCACGCCGTCAGCTCGTCCTCGCCGATCGCCCCGGCGGCGACTCCCTCGATGATGGCGACGGTCTCGTCGCCCTCCGGGTCGTCGGGCGGGTTGGTCCATGTGCCGCCGTTGCGAGCGACGAACTCGATGGCGCACAGGTAGCCGACCCGCTTGTTGCCGTCAGGCAGCGGATGGTTGCCGATCAGCCGGGAGGCAAGCACCGCCGCCTTGCGCGCGAGGTCGGGGTAGAACTCGACACCGCCGAACTCGGCCTCCTGAGCGTGAAGCGCTGACTCAGCCAGCTCCAGACGTCCCGCGCGTGCGAGATCCTCAGCGGGGATGTCCAGGACCGCTTCAGCGATGAGCAGGAAGTCGGCCAGGTCGAGGTAGTGCCACGCCATCTACTGCGCGAGCCGCTCGAGGATCTTCTGGTTGTCCTCGATCGACCGACGCAGACGGGCACGGAACTCGTCGTCCTGGCGACGCTCCTGGATCCGGGCCGCGATCGCCTGACGGATCTCCTCGGCAACCGGCACCCCGACCGCCTTGGCGACCGCCTCCAGCTCTGCGGCCTGATCATCATCTAGACGCACCGTGAAACCCTTCGGCATGACGAGCACCTCCCCTCTGCATGTTGCATCACGATGCACGATGCGTCAAGAGTGGGGTGGTGGAGCGAGGGCCTGCCAACCCCCACCGCCGCCCCACCTAGATCTCCAGCGACGGAGTCAGGCCGGCGACCCTCGGCCAGCGAACCAGCGATCTGCGCCGACCGACTGCCGGGACGTGGAACCCGACCCTGGCGTCATTGCCCAGGTCCTACGTCCGATCGAGTTCCGCGTACGCGAGCTACAGCTCGCGGCGGCGCGGGTTTCGCCGGTCACCTGCACGCGCCGGGGAGCGCCGCCCCCCATGACCCACCGTTCCGGGGTCACGGACCCGTCCACCACCGCCAGTCCTGACCGCGGGATGCACTCAAGCACGACCGCCCCCGCCGACCTCGTCTGGTCCGGCGCGAACAGCACGCCGGCAGCCCGTGGCCGCACCAGGTCCTGGACCAGCACGGCACACCCCTCGGGGGCCGGCAGCCCGCGGCCTCGGGCATATGCACGGACCGAACTACGTCGTGCCGACCGCTCGACCTTCGCGACGGCGGACACAACATCGTCGCGGTCGACGTCCAAGAGCGTGAGCAGTTGACCCGCGAAGGAAGCAGTCCGACCGTCCTCGAAGCGAGCCGATGACCGCACGGCGAAGGGGCCACGACCGATCGCTTGCAACAGCGGGCCGCTCCAGCCCGAGTGTCGGGGCCCGGGGATGACGTCCCCGTCGGGAACGGCCACACCGGCGCGGCGGAGCCGCCCGAGCGTTGCTGCCTTCGCCCCGCACGAAGCGTCCGCCTCAGAGAGCGTCACGACCGCGGTCATCGGTCGGAGCCGTCCGCCGTCCGAGCCACGACGCGCTCGAAGCGCTGTTGCGCCGCCTGCGCGGAGCCCAGTCCGAGCGCCTCGGCAATGTCGGCCCACGTGACGCCGGCCCCGCGCGCCGCGAACAGCAGGGCCGCCTCGAGCTGGTCCAGCTCCGCCCGCGCACCTTCCGGCAGCGACAGGCCAGCAAGGACGACACCCCTATCGACGTCGTAGAGCCGGGCGCGCCAGCCAGCGAGCCGGACCAGGTCGCCATCTGTGGCCGGCATCCCTGCACCGAGCCAGGGCCGGTCCGCGAGCTCGGTCGTGACGTCAGCGAGAAGGCGCGATCGCGCACCAGCCAGTAGCTCGGCCGCCTGCTGATCGCGATCGTCCACGGACCCCTCAACAAGATGTTGTCAACAGCGTGTTGATGTTGTCGGCCCGGAGACAATCTGCCGTCGATCCGCCCTCCGTGTCTCCACGTCCTCGCCAACCAGTGCACAACCGCCGCAAGTGCACGATGATCGTGCCGGGGTTGTCGCGTGGCAGACCGTCCCAAGGTGCCCTGTTGGCCCCAACAATGATGGCGCCCTCATCGGCCAACGGCGGGCAAGGATGCCCGCCCGGCCTACACGCTTCCCGGTGGGACGACCCAGTCGTTCGCCTGACCGGTGACTTCGGTGATGCGTTCGAAATCGGCGTCGTAGTGCAACACGGTCAGGCCGGCTGATTCGGCAGCAGCGGCGATGATCAGATCCGGGATCGGCAACCGATGCTGCCCGCGGTCTGACAACAGACCCTGCACCTCGAACGCCCGGTCGAGCACGTCGTCATCGATCCTCGCGCGAGGCAGCGCACGTCGTTCGCGGCGAACCTCGCGATGGACCGCAGCGGTCTGCGCCGAGAACCCGATCTCCAGATCGATGACCCCACAGGTGGCCACCAGCCCGTCGACCAGCAGCGGCTCCAGTCTGGCCCGCACCGCGGCGTTGGCCATGCGGGCCAGCGCACTCTTGTCCGCCAGGTAGGCCGGCCTCAGCGCCACGCGCCAGCCATGACCTGGTCGTCGTCCAGATCGAGACCATGCATGCGGCCGAGCCGCTCGGCGTGGGCGCGGCGCTCAGCCAGCAGCACGACCTCAGCCAACGCACGGTTGACCGCCTCCTTCATGGTCGCAGCCCCGAGGACCTCGGTGGCCTGCGCCAAGGCGTCCTCGTCGATGTCGATCAGCTTCTTAGTCATCACCGTCTCCCGTTCCGTATATCCAGATTGGCCCGACAGTATACATCGGGCCGCTCGGCCGGTCCGGCGCATCACGAAGCTGGCGCCGGGCTCCGAGCGATGAGGCGCTCGTACACCGCATCGGCGAACAGCTCCCTCAGGGTCGCACGGACCGGATCTGCAACGTCCGCACACGCAGCGGTGCAGAGCTCCTCGAGCAGAGCGGCGATCTCGGCTGGCGTGACCTCGACCAGTGGACGCGCACCCAGCGCCGGCAAGACGTGCTCGACCACGTCTCGTCGGTAGTGGTCGATGTCGGCGGCCGTGTCAATGAACTCACCCAGCCAACGGCGCCCGTACTCCTCCACCGTGAGCCTGCGCGTGGCCCGATCTCCGACCACCCGGCCACGGGTCACAACCACCCACTCGTCGGCTTCCGCCTCGGTCGCGAACGTCGCGGTGTAACTCTGTCCGTCGACCATCAGCCGTGCCCGGTAGCTGCCGGAGGGAAGTCGGTCCACACCCATCGTCCACCTCGTCTCCAGGCCCATCGCCACGCTCGTCGACCGGCGACCATTCGTCACGATTGGTTACGCCAACCCTGTCGAAAGCCATGTCACAGAGACCCTGAAAACGCGAAAAACGGCCTCCCAGATAGTGCGGGGGGCCGAATTCAGGTTGCGCGCCGGGAGGGATTCGAACCCCAGCCGCCTGATCCGTAGTCGCATGTCCTTGCTGCAACTGAGCGAATTGCGGCGAACTGAGCGAACTGAGCGAATTGAGCGTCGTTGAGGGTGTGGACGGTCGGTTCGTTTGGGCATGACATGGGTTCGGCATCGGAATCACGGGTGGGGAGCTGATCGGGATGCGTGCTCGACGCGGGGATCACGAGATCAGTCGCCGTGATACAGCCTTTCGAGGTCGATGATCTCGACATCGTGGCGGCCGGCCGCGTCGGCGAGCAGGTCCTCGTTGAACCTCGACCCGACCAGCAGCATTCGGGCTCCGTCCGCACGCGGGCCGAGCCGTTGCCGAGCCTCCACGAGCCGGTCCAGATGACGACGACCGATCACTTCGCCGGCCTTGGCTTCGCCGATCGCGGTGACGTGGCGGGAAGCTGGATCGGGATCGTCGTCGGTGACGACGATGTCCAGTTGCCGTTCGGCACCGTCACCAGCCAGACGCGATGGCCCGACGTGGGCCCGTTCCCCGGGAACCGTGTCGTCGGACGCGAACTGTTCGACGAAGGTGCGTGCCTGTTGCTCGAAGACGGGGCCGCGGACCTGGCTGTCGAACACGTCGATCAGCCGCTCCGCCCACAGCGCCTCCGGATCACGTGTGCGTAGCCGAGAGCGGTGCGGTTCGAGGACGGCATAGTGGAACTGCAGGTAGGGGTCCGCGAGCGCATAGATCGGTCGCTGCTTGCGGATCGGGTCCTCGTGGCGGGTCACGAACCCGGCGTCCACGAGCCTGCCCAGTGCTGGGGCGAGGTTGGACACCTGCCGGCCCAGCCGGGTGGCGATCTTGCCGGCGGTGACCGATCCGCTCGCGATCACCCCCAGGATGCTGTGATGGAGGGCCGGGTCAGCCCCGGCCAGCGCCGGATCCTCCGCAAGCAACGTGGTCGCCTCATGGTGCAGGGTCGCCGCGGGTGAGAGCACCCGCTGGGCGATCCAACGGTCGACATCGCCCGCGCCGTCGGGCAGGTCGAAGTCGACCATGTCGGTGGCGTAGCCAACGACGCCGCCGATGACCGCGAACACCCGTACCGCGACCTCGAGGTCGGACGGGTCAGGCAACCGGGTCGCGGCCACCCGGTAGTCGTCGGGGAGCATGACCAACTCCAACCCGGCCCGACCGCGAAGCGCCGCCTCACCGGCGGTCAGCGACCGCATCATCGCGATCGCCGAACCACACAGCACCATGCGCGCCCGACCACTGGAGCCGCTGCCTGGCCCGAACGTCGACGCGATGACCGAGGGCAGCGATGGGTCGGCCTCCAACAGGTAGCCGAACTCGTCCAGCACCACCGGGATGGCCTGCTCGCCAGGCACCCGCAGCAGCTGAGTCAGCGCCTCCTCCCAAGATCGCAGCTCGATCCGTCCGACCCCGAGGTGCTCGCCCAGTGCGCCGCCGAGCCGCTCGAGGTGGACCGGGGTCTCCACCCGCGTGGCCTCGAAGTAGAAGCCGCCACGCTGCCCGACTTCCTCGACGAGCAGGGTGGACTTGCCGATGCGGCGCCGGCCGTACATCAACCCGAGGGTCGGACGCTTTGCACCCCCGTCGAGGAACGCACGCAACGCGGCGACATCCCGATCCTGTGGCACAACACCGATCCCCTATACTGTTTGGCTCGATAGTATCCTGAATAGTAGCATAGGTGCTCGAAGTCACGCCCGGCGCGACGCAGCGCCTCATCAGTGCCTGCCCCGGTCACTATCCGAGGCGGTCGGGGCACTCGGCGCTTCGGTGGGCAGTCGGACACCAATGTGCCATGATCCCCGGCCCCCGGCGCTTCGGAGGAGCCGTGACCGACGACGAGAAACAGGTCCGCCACGACGCGCTCGTGTGGCTGCGCACCCACGGGCCGGCGACCGCCGGTGAGCTGGTCGGCTGCCTCGGTCTCGAGGATGCCTGGACGG
>JBJHAX010000004.1:0-104280 GCA_050480705.1 Nitriliruptoraceae bacterium | reverse complement strand
TCCGTAGAGCCATGCGAGCGCTGTTGCGGCACCCACGATGGCGAGCCAGATGAGGATGCTGATGAGCGTGTCCATGGTCGGTCCTCCGGGAGGATTCGTGTGCCGGTGTACCGACGGCCACGCGCAGGTGCACGGGGCCGTCGGGAGCTGCTGCGGGTGGGCATGTGGGTGCGAACGATGGTGGAGCGCTCGCTGCCCGTCGCCACCCAGGGGAGCTGGACGGCGCTCGACGCCCTCGAGGGGATGGACGACTGGGTCGATGCCGCGCACGCGAGCGTCCTCTCCTACCTCCGCGAGGTGAGCAGGGGTCCTCTCGACGACGCGCGTTCTCGTCCAGGCCTTTTGGGTCGAGGCGGGCGAGGATGACGTGTTTGAATTCGAGACCTTTCGCGCGCTGGTACGTGCCGACTTTGACCCGGTCGTTCGAGCGCCCGTCGTAGCGGTCCAGCGGCTGCGTTGCGACACCGGACGCTGCCACGAGATCGATGTAGCGGCGGACGAGCGCGTTCGTTGCAACGAGTACGGCGACGTCGCCGGGGCGCACCCCCGGCTGGCGGCACGCAGCAGCCACGTCGGCGACGATCGCCCGGTCGTGCGCGCTGATGTCCGCATGACCGTGCACAGAAGGCACAGCGCCGGTTCGCACGACCACGTCGTCGACCGAATCGGCGTGCGCGGGTGTCTCGTCACCGTCGTCGAACGTTGCGCCGACCACACGGCGTGCGGCGCCGACGATCTCGCGTGTGTTGCGATAGTTGACACGCAGGTGGGTCGATCGCCCGCGCACATCGATGCCGATGTGGGCGAGCGCAAAGCCTCCCGGGTACACCGCCTGCTGTCCGTCACCGACGAGAAACAGCCCGTCGGCGCGGTCGCGCCCCGCAAGTTCGTAGGCGAGCCGTAGCGCGACTTCGGTCAGGTCCTGCACTTCGTCGACGATGACGGCGCGGTACGGCGACGCCTCCCCCGATTCCCGCAGGTGGTGGAGCGCTCGTGCGAGCAGATCACCGAAATCGATGATCCCCCGCCGACGCAACTGCTCGTCGTACTCCTCGACGAGCTCCCACACCTGCTCGCGGGTGCTTCGCGACAGTGGCGTGCCGCGACCGGTGCGCGCGAGCGCGAGATAGTCGTCGAGCTGCGTGAGTCCCCGTCCCTTGACGACCCAGTCGATTTCCTCGCGCAGGTATCGCCAGCCATAGGCGTCGAGCTCGCGGTGATGGCGCACGACACGCCGGTAGGCCTCGTTGTAGGCCTGGAAGATCCCGTCACCGTCGAGGCGGAACGCCACGCGGCGCGCCCGCAGATACCGGTTCGCCCAGGCATGCAGATGGAGGAACTCGACCTGTCGACGCCACTCGGGCGCAAACCGCGCGAACAGTCGCGCGAACACCCGTGGCAGGTTCGCCACATAGGTCGTGAACAGGATCTTGCCCCCGTGCTCACGCGCCAGGTGACGCGCCCGGTGCAGCGCGACGACCGTCTTGCCCGTTCCCGCCGCGCCACGTACACGGGCCGGACCGGCGAACGAGCGATCGACGAGCATCGCCTGGTCCGGATGAAGGAAGACCATCCAGTCTTCGATGGGCGCAGCCATGATGCCGCGCAACTCCTCGACCGTCGTCGGAGCGAAATGTCTGCGTGACGCGCTGTGGCCGAGCCGTCGGGCGACGTCGCCACCGGCAGGGGGAGAGCCCGGCGCTCCTGGTTCCTCGTCGGGCTCCGTTCGAGCGCGATCGTCGTGGATGCGCACCCCGCCGGCGTCATCGTCGACGAACCACAGGTGCCGTGCGCCGTCGACCACCTCGTCGCGTCGGCCGAACAGCAGCGGCACGACCGTGGCGCCCACGCGCGCCCACACCAGTGCGTGCCCGTGGTCGACCCTGGTCACGAACCGCTGTTCGGCCCACGGCCCGGCAAGCATCTCGGCGTCACTGTCCGCAGCGGCATCGCGTTCGACCAGCTGGGCGATCGCGTCGGCGAGTGCGGCCACGCGGGCCGGGTCACGCTCCTGCCAGGGCCGCACCGACGCCAGGAACCGGTCGGACTGCACGAGTCGTCGCGCCACAGGTGCTCCTGATTCGTCGTCGCAGCGCCGCTGACATCGGCGAGGTCTATCGCGGTGGGCGCGATCTGGCGACGTCCTCGTCGCTATCGTGCACCCGAACCTGACGGTCCCACCAATCCGAGGTCGATCCGGTGAGCAGTACCCCGCGCGGCCGCCGGGCCGACACCGACCAGAAGCGGGTCGCGTTCGTGCTCGGGGGAGGCGGCATCCACGGGGCCGTGCAAGTCGGGATGCTGCGTGCCCTGCACGAGCACGGCGTCGTTCCAGACCTCGTCGTCGGCACCTCGGTCGGCGCGATGAACGGTGCGATGGTCGCCGCCGATCCTGACGTCGCGGCAGATCGACTGCTCGAGCTGTGGACCAACATCGACCGCTTCAGCCCCTTCGACGCGTCGTTGCTCGAGCGGGCGTCGACCTTCGCGCGAACCCGCACGCATTTGCATTCAGACACACGGCTGCGACGTCTGCTGCTGAGTTCACTGCCGGTGCGCAGTTTCGAAGCGCTGCGCGTGCCGTTCCAGTGTGTGGCGGCGAGCATCGAGGACGCGACCGCGCGGTGGTTCTCGAAGGGGGATCTGATCGCCGCGCTGATGGCGACGACGGCGGTGCCGGGAATCCTTCCACCCGCCGAGATCGACGGGGCGCACTACCTCGACGGGGGTCTCGTCGACTCCATCCCTGTCGATCGAGCAATCGAGCTCGGCGCGACCGTCGTCTACGTCCTGCAGGTGGGGCGCGTCGAGCAGCCGCTCTCTGCGCCAACCCGACCATGGGAGGTCGCGCAGGTCGCATTCGAGATCGCCCGCCGCCACCGGTTCGTCGAGGCGCTCGAACGCGCTGCCGACGACATCGACATCCATGTGCTGCCCACAGGCGGTGAGGACGAGGACCTGCCCGACACGGCGAATCTTCGCTACGGGGACACCTCGGACGTCGCCGAACGCATCGACGCGGCGCACCGGGCGACAGCGAAGTACCTGGTCGGCAGCGAGGACAACCCGCGAGCAGGCACCCCAGCGCGTGATGCGACCGTGCGGAAGGCCTGACGCGTGCTTCCTCATCGCTGGATACGCCGTGTCCTGATCGCCCCGCTCATCCCGTTGCTCACACTCGTCGTCGTCACGACCATCCCGTTGTGGCTGCTCATCGCCGCGCTCGCCTCGCCGCTGCTGCCTGGACGCTGGCGACCACTGCGCGTGCTGTTGTTCCTCATCGTCTTTTTCGTCGCGGAATCCGTCAGCGTCATCGTGCTGTTCGCGTTGTGGATCGCCAGCGGATTCGGTCGACGCATCCACACGCCGAGGTGGCAGGCCGCCCACTACAGCTTCATGCGCAGCTACCTGCGGGTGCTCGTGCGGGCAGCAGCGGTGACATTCAATGTCGCGTTCGACGTCGACATGGACGACGCCAATGGCCCACCTGACGGGACGTCACGTCCGTTGATCGTGCTCAGCCGCCACGCCGGCCCGGGCGACTCCTTCCTGCTCGTCCACGGACTGCTCGAACGCGGCAGGCACCCGCGGATCGTGCTGCGTGACACCCTTCAGCTCGTGCCGAGCATCGACGTGACCCTCAACCGGATCCCCAACGTGTTCGTGTCACCGCACACCCGCCATCTCGCGGCACGGCAGGTCGCACGGCAGGCCGCCGATCTCGGTCCGCGTGACGCACTGGTGATCTTTCCCGAAGGGCGCAACTTCACGGCGCAACGCCGACTGCGGTCGATCGAACGCCTCGAAGAACTCGGGCGCCACCGTGAAGCAGACGAGGCGCGGCAGATGCGCCACGTGCTCACACCCCGGTCCGGCGGCGCTCTCAGCGCGATCAACGCGCAACCGGACGCTGACGTGGTGTTCGTGGGCCACACCGGCCTGGAGAACCTGTCGAGCGTGGTCGACCTGTGGCGGGGGCTTCCGATGGACGCACGCGTGAAGGCGAAGGTGTGGCGCGCGCCACGGGGCAGCGCGCCCAAAAGCCGTGATGCGGCGACCACGTGGCTGCTGGGTTGGTGGCGGATGATCGACGCGTGGATCGTGCACACCACCGGCCCTGACGCCGTGCCCGACGTCGTCGCGGACGCCGTCCTCGAAGGCGAGTGAGTCTCGCCCGGCAGCTTTCGCCGGCACAGCGATGACCGCACGTCTATCTCGCCCAGGCGTCGACACCCACCGTTGATCCATGCACTCCCCTATGCTGCACCCGAGGGCTCGGGCGTTCGCTTGCGCACCGATCATGGGAGGGGCGACCACCACGCCGTCTGTTGGGGCACGACAGCCACGAAGCCGCGCCAGCAGATCACTTGGGACCGGACGTCCGGCCGCCACGCGACACCGGCGACAGGACTGCTGTGAGCGACGCACCCCCACCGCCCGGCTCTGCCAACCAGCCCACACCTCCCGGCACGCACCCGCCGGCGCCTGCTGGCGGCACGCAACCCGCCGCTCCCCCGCCAGCGGCCGGATCTGCTCCGCCACCCGCAGGTGGACCGCCGACGGCCGTTGCTGCGGCGGCAGGTGGCGGCAAGGCGATCGGGATCGCCGCTGCGGTCATCGCGGGTGTGGTCGTGATCGGTGGAGGCGCCGCACTCGCGGCGTTCGTGGTGTTCGGTGGCGACGACGACGAGGTCCTGCTGGAAGCGGTCGACGATCCCGGTCCTGACCCGTTCATGGCGTCCGCAGCGCCTCCCCCCGACGAACACATGCTCGCGTTCGCCGAACAGGGCGCACCGCCGCCCACTGACGCCGAAGCGGCCGCGCTGCGCACTGACCCGGCCGAGGCGCTGGTGCAACGCGACGGTCACCTCGCCATCGAAGGATCAACACCGGGTCTGTACGGAGGGACGAACCAGGCCGGCTCGTGCGACCCGGATCAGATCGCCGCGTTCCTGGCGGACAACCCGACGCACGCGACAGCATGGGCCGAGGTGCACGGCATCGATCCCGCGGAGATCCCTACCTACCTCGACACGCTGACTCCCATGAACCTGGGCGCGGATACACGCGTGCTCAACCACGGCTTCGCCGGCGGCTCCGCCACCCCCCGAGAGGCGGTGCTGCAGCGAGGCACATCCGTGCTCGTCGACGCTCACGGCGTGCCGCGCGTCAAATGCGAGTGCGGCAATCCGTTGCGTGAACCCAACGTGCGCACCGAGGAGACCTACGCCGGCGAGCGGTGGCAGAACTTCCGTGAAGACATCGTCATCGTCGTCGAACGTGCTCCGAGAGAGATCCGCACCTTCGAGCTGACGGATGTGCGTGATGGGCGACGCTTCGAGCGGCCGGCGTTCACGCGGGGCGAAGCAGACGTCGCGCGTGACGCTGACCCTGCCGACGAAACGATCGAGGCCTCCGATGGCTGCGGTTTCGTCACCAGGCGGGAGACAGGCGACGTCTTCGACGTCATCGTCGCCGAAGGCGACGTCGACTGCGAGGAAGCGAACATCGTCGCCCACCGCTACGTCAACGGAGACGTCGACGTCGACGGCCTCGGCGGCATGGGCACGGTATCCGAGGTCGACGGGTGGACCTGTGCACCTGCAACCGCTGCCCAGATGGACTTCGGTGTGGCGTCATCGTGCGAACGTGACGGCACCGTCATCGAGATGCACTTCGACACCGACGAGCAGCCAGAGCCTGACACGCAGGCTGCACCGGGTGACGGCGAGTTCTGCGGCAACATCATCGGGGCGCTCGAAGACCTCGGCGACGCGGAGTTCGTCTCGACGGGATTCGGGCTGTATCTGCGGGGGCCGGGTGAGACCTGCGACATCGCCCACCAGGTCGCCGAGGACTATCTGGAGCAACTCGCTGACAACCTGTTGACCGACGGGATTCTTCCGTACGAGACCGACGCGCTCGGATGGCAGTGCACCTCGGGAGACTTCCTCGGTGGCGCACCGGAAGGCAGCTTCTTCGGCTGCTCGCTCCACAATGCCGAGATCGAGTTCGCGCTGCCACAGAGGATGTCCTAGAGATCGAACCGGGTCTCGGATCAGCACCGCGGTGGCGGTCCGACGACCTACGCTAAATCCATGGAAACGTCACTCGCTGACGTGCGCGACACCATCGTCGACTGTCGGCGATGCCCGCGGCTCGTCGCATGGCGCGAAGAGGTCGGCCGGACCCGCCGCGCGGCGTTTCGCGACGAGACGTACTGGGCGCGCCCCGTTCCCGGATTCGGGGATCCCGACGCCCGCATCGCCGTCTTCGGCCTCGCTCCTGCGGCACACGGTGCGAATCGCACCGGCCGGATGTTCACCGGGGACCGGTCCGGGGACTGGCTGTACGCCGCGCTGCATCGGGCGGGGCTTGCGAACCAACCGTCGTCACACTCGCAGGACGACGGACTCGAACTGACCGACACCTGGGTCACGGCCGCGGTCCGCTGTGCTCCGCCCGCGAACCGGCCGACGCCCGTGGAGCGTGACACCTGCGCTGCCCATCTCGATGCAGAACTGGCGCTGCTGCCCTGGCGGGTCGCCGTCGCGCTGGGTGGCTTCGCCTGGGACGCGCTGCTGCGACTGCGCGGCTGGGAAGGACGCAAACCTCGATTCTCCCATGGCGCAGAGACAGCATGGTCGGACGGGCGCATCCTGATCGGCAGCTACCACGTCAGCCAGCAGAACACGTTCACCGGACGGCTGACCGAGCAGATGTTGGACGAGGTGTTCACCCGGGCGACACGACGAGCTCGCCATCCGGCGGGCTGACCGGCCCCGGCTCGCGCGTTCCACCGGAGCAGGCGAGCGCCACGTCAACCGCGTCACACTGCCAATAGACTCGCACCATGCCGATCTACGAGTACCGCTGCCGCGCCTGTGGCGCAACCGTCGAGGAGTTGCGTGCCGTCGACGATGCCGACGCGCCTGTCGACTGTGGTTGCGACACACCCGATCTGCGTCGGCTTCCCTCGCTTCCGCTGCGTCCGGCCAGCACTTCAGGCGAGCCGTCAGGCGCACCACGCGCATCGGGATGCTGCGGGGGTGGCTGCGGCTGCGGCTGACGTCGCCGGTAGCGCGCCCATAACCCGCGCAGCGGCCGACGGGCGCCACTCGACGACGCCGCCAGCCACGGATGCGTCAGAGGATCCCGAGGACCGCGCGCGCGATCAGGAAGTAGATGATCAGCCCGGTGGCGTCGACCAGGGTGGTGATCAGTGGCGCTGACACGACCGCCGGATCCACACCGAAGCGTCGCGCCAGGACCGGCAGGATCCCCCCGACCGTCGACGCCCAGGTGCAGATCACCACGAGCGTCGATGAAATCACGATCGCGAACTGCACACCGAAGAACAACGACACCAGCGGGAACGCGATCACTGCGAGCATGAGACCGAGCAGCACGCCAACGGTGATTTCGCGCCGCAGAATGCGGGGCAGGTCGGCGAAGCGCACTTCACCGAGCGCCATGGCGCGGATCACGACCGTCGCCGCCTGCGACCCGGAGTTCCCTCCGGTGTCGATCAACAGCGGAATGAACAGCGAGAGGGCGAGCACCGCTTCGAGGGTGTCCTCGAACGCCGCCAGGACATTCACCGTCGCGACCGCAGCGACACCAAGGAACAGCAGCCACACCGCGCGCTTGCGCGCGAGCAGCATGACCGTGGCCTTCATGTAGGGGACGGCCAGCGGCTCCGCACCACCGGTGCGCGAGATGTCCTCGGTCTCCTCGAGCTCGATGACTTCCATCGCGTCGTCGACCGTGATGACCCCGACCAGGCGTTCCTCTGAATCGAGAACCGGCAACGCAACCAGGTCGGCTTCCTGGATCAGCCGGGCGGCGATCTCACGGTCCTCGTCGACGCGGACCGAATAGGTGTCGTCACGCAGCAGCTCGTCCGCGCGCGTGGTCGGCGGGGCGGTGACGAGATCGGGCAGATCGATGACGCCGACCAGGCGCCGCTCGTCGTCGGTGACGGGGAGCACCAGCACCTCGCGGCTACGCAGTCCGGCGCGTCGGACCTTCGCGAGCGCGTCGGCGACGGTCATGGACGCGCGCACGTTCACGAAGCGCGGGCTCATCAGGCGGCCGGCGGACTCCTCGCCGTAGCCGAGCAGGATGTTGGTGTTGCGGCGCGCCTCGTCGGGCAGCGACGCCAGCAGGCGCCGGGCGATCTTCGCAGGGACTTCGTCGAGCAGGCGGGCCCGGTCGCTCGCGTCGATGCCCACGAACAACCCGTCGATATCGACGTCGGCCAGCGCGTCGAGGATCTCGCGCTGATGGACAGGGTCCATCGCCTCGAACACGGCCAACGCCCGGTCCTTGGGCAACAGCCGGAAGGGCAGCGCCCGCTGCGCGGGGTCGAGACGGACGAGTTCGTCGGCGATGTCGAGTGCGCCCTGCTCGTCGAGCCAATCCTTGAGTTCGTCGAGTCGACGCTCGTCGACGAGTTCGTGCAGGGTGATCGTTGTCGTCATGGCTGACCTCCGGGCCGCGCGACGGCATGCTGCCGTCGCATCTCGGGTCGCGCCGTCCATCGGTGGCACGGCGTCGCGACCCGTGGGGTCAGTCCGCGGCCGCCGGACGGCGCTCGGGTTGACTGGCAGAGCCTGCGTCCAGCGTCCTCACCTCCTCGCGACGTCAAAGACGCAACAGCGAGGCCGATGTCGACCTCGCGAAACGGCGCCGCGATCGATCCGGCACCACAGCAAGGATCCCTGCGAAGCAGCTGTGCGTCAAGCCGGCGCACGCGACCTCCGTCCCCGTCCGGGATCGTGAGCCAGCTACGGTCCAGCGGTGTTTCGGTCCACAGCACGGACTCCGACCGCTGCTCGGGACTCTGCTGTCACGACCGACCGCCGGTGACAACAGGTTCGGAGCTGACATGTGCCGGAACATCCAGCAGTTGCGAGGTGCCGCGCCGCCGGCGACCGACGACGAAGTCCGCGACGCCGCCCTGCAGTTCGTCCGCAAGGTCAGCGGCTACCGGGCCCCGTCGGCAGCGAACCGTGAGGTGTTCGAACGTGCCGTCGGCGAGATCTCGACAGCGACACGACGCATGCTCGACGGGCTCGTTGTCCGTCAGGGTTCGACAGCGCCGACGCCGGTGCAACGCCGTCGTCGGTGACCTGGGCCGGCAAGCTCGGCTCGACGTCGCTGCTGTCCCGGTCTTGCCGTTGCCCACCCTCGCTCCTAGCGTGCCGAGCCGTATCGTCTCGAGGTCGTGCGTGTGCGCATCGTGTGTTCGCAGCTGCAGCCACGCACCGACGAGCCGCCCGACGCCTTCGTCGCAGGCCACCTCGCAGCACTCGAGGCGCACGCACCCGCCGATCTCTACGTGCTGCCGGAACTGTGGACGGTCGGCTATTTCGAGTTCGACCGCTACACGAAGGCCGCCGAGGACCTCGACGGGCCGACCATCTCGATGCTCGCAGACGCGGCACGCCACCTCGGCGCGCATGTGCATGTCGGCAGCATCGTCGAACGAATCACCGACACCAGGGTCGCGAACACCAGTGTCGTCCTCGACCCGCACGGTGAACTGCTCGCCAGTTACCGCAAGATCCACGTGTTCGGCTACCAGTCCCGGGAGCGCGAGATCGTCCAGGCCGGCGATGCGCTCGTGGTCGCCGAGGTCGGTGATCTGCGGCTGGGGCTGACGGTCTGCTACGACCTGCGCTTCCCGGAACTCTTCCGGCGCCTCGTCGACCTCGGTGCCGACGCGATCGCGGTGCCGGCGGCCTGGCCGGCAGCCCGCGTCGAGCACTGGCGTACGTTGGCGCGTGCACGCGCGATCGAGAACCTCACCTACATCATCGCCTGCAACGCGGCCGGGACCAGTGGCGGCGTCGCGCTCGCGGGCCACAGCGCCATCTACGGACCGTGGGGCGAGACCGTCGCGGAACTCGACGAGGCTCCGGGCACTCTGCGCGCAGAGATCGACCCGTCGACCGTACGCGCAGCCCGCGCCGAATTCCCCGCACTCGACGACCGCGTCGACCTGCCGGCTGCGCCGGCATGAGCCGTCTGCGAACGCTGACGTGTCGTGGAACACGATTGATCCGGCCCGGTTGGCTCGCGATCTGACGACTCGCTGCTCCCCCTCGCACGCGCACTGGCGGAGCCACAGCCGCCCGAGACGGCTTGTCAGGCGTCCATCGCGTAGAGCTCACGAGCGCCGGTCAGGCCGCGCAGATCGTGCGCCCCGAGACTGCGAAAACCCACGCCCTGCCCCTGCCCGAGCAGGTGGGTCGCCGCCGACACCACGACCTCGCCGTCCGGCGCGAACTCGAGCATTCTGGCCACCTCGTGCACGGCGACTCCGTGGACGTCCTCATCAGACGCGTCTATCTCGCCCGTGTGGACCGACGTCCTCGTGGGCAGGTCGAGATCGTCGGCTGCCGCCCGCATCGCGACGGCGGCGCGCAGCGCCCTGGCCGTGCCGTCGAAGACCGCCAGGACACCATCGCCCGTGAACTTCACGACCCGGCCTCCGTAGGTCTCGACGACATCACCCATGGCGTGTTCGTAGGAGGCGACCTTGTCGGCCCAGGCCCGCTCACCCAAGGCGATCGCGGCGCTCGTCGACGCCACGATGTCGGTCATCACGATCGTGGCCAGGACCCGCTCTCGCAGCGTCGCCAGATCCGCGAGCCACGTCCTGGCCCCGAACCACTCGATCGATTCGAACGGCTCGGCGCCGACGACGCGGCCATCGTGGATCGCGGGGATGTCGAAGACGTCACCGGCCGAGACCTCGGACGTCCTCCCGTCGGCGAACTCGAGTTCGAGGTGGCCACGGATCGCATAGCCAACGTGGCGAACCTCGCACCATGCCGTACCGACCGACGGGCGGACGTCGACCGACCAGCACCAGCCAGGCTGATGGATGTTGTGGGCGACGCCCAGCGAGCCGATCGAGATCACTTCGGAGATGAGTCTGGGCAGTTCGACGCGCTCGTCGGACTCGTTGAAGGAGCGGATGTGCGTTGCCACGGAGCCGACCTCGCAACACCTTCATCCACGAGGAGAAGGTGCAGGCCGATCATGGAGCAAGTCGGTCGGCAGATCAAGCGATCTGCTCCTCGAGGCGGGGACGGGAATCGAACCCGTGAATGGGGGATTTGCAGTCCCCTGCCTTACCACTTGGCTACCCCGCCGGGTAGGTGACCTGACCGCAGCCAGGTCGCGGCGAGGATGCTACCGGCCATGCGACGGTGGCTCGCCGCCGACGGCCATGGCCCCACACGGCACAGGCGATGCGACCGTCGTCATTCGTCGATCCAGTGCCGCAGGCCGGCGAGAGGTCCGCGCCCCTTCCAGGCACCGAGCGCTGCGGCGACCCCGACAGCCATCAACCACACCACCACGACACCCGACCGCCACGGGTCACGCCAACCCTCGAACGTCTCGAGCGGGTCACGGTCGGCGAAGCGGCCGGACCGGTGCACCGAAATCGTCTCGTCGACGCCGAGGCGTCGCGGACGCCCGTCCACCGGCTCCGCCCAGTCCTCGATCGGACGAAACCGCCGCCGCAACCGGCGCGGATCGTCGCTTCCCGCCGCGTGCTGGGCACGTCGGACAGCGCGCACGACCAGGCGGGCGGCGAACAGTGCGGGACGAGCCACCGGTCAGCTCCCTTCACGAAGCGTCTGCAGGAGACGACGGTACGACGTCAGCCGGTCGGGGTGGACCTCGGCAGGGTCGAGCGCACATCCCGGTTCCCCATCGTGGACGCAGTCGTCGAGTGCACAGGCGAGATCGGCCAGTTCGGGGAAGTGGCGCGGCAGGTCACGCGGCGCGACGATGCCGAGCCCGAACGACCGCAGCCCGGGGGTATCGACGAGCCACGCATCGAGGGCGTCGACGCGCATCGCGCGGGACGCCACCGTCGTGTGCCGGCCGCCGCGCCGTCCCACCTCGCCGACAGCGTGTTCGGCGTCGGGAACCAGGCGGTTGAACAGCGAGGACTTGCCGACACCTGAATGGCCGATGAACGCACTCCACGAGGCACGCAGCGCCTCTGCGAGTTCGTCGACCCCCTCCCCGGTCAGGGCACAGGTCGACTGGACCGCGACATCAAGCGCCGTGTAGCGGTCGCGGATCGCGACGATCGCGGGCCGGTCATCGACCAGATCCATCTTGTTGACGCACAGGAGCGTGTCGAGCCCTCCCGCCGAGGCCGCGACCATGACCCGATCCAACAGCCGTACGCCGGCGTGCGGGTGGTCGGCGGAGATCACCACGACGACACGGTCCGCGTTGGCGACCACGACACGCTCGTCGTCCTGTGCGTCGTCGCCGGTGCGCAGCAGGACGGTGTCACGGTCGAGTACCTCGACGATGCGGGGCGTGTCGTCGTCGCGCCCACGCCGTACGCGAACGCGATCGCCGACAGCAGCTTTCGCGCCACGCATCGTCCCGGCGAGTGACGCCTCGACGCGGTCACCGTCGAGGTCGATCGTGACACGCCCGCGGTCGACGGCAACGACACGGGCGACATCCAGTTGCTCGATACGGCGACGCGCAGCGACGCTCAAGTTTCGGGCGCGACCGGCCAGATGGGAGTCGTCGTCCTCCCATTCGTCCTCGATGGCGTCAAAATCGATGCGTGGCATGCCGACATCCTGCCATCCCGGACCTGAGATCGCCGCAGCGGTGTAGCGTCGTCCGGCACCACTGCGACGAGGCGTCCTGCACATGCCCACCACGGAATCCGCAACTGATACCACGCCGTTCGCCTGGGCCGCAGCTGCCGTCGAGGCCGCACTCGCTGCAGGCGCCACCTACGCAGATGCGCGTTTCGTGGCGCGCCGCCACGAGCGGATAGGGGCACGCAACGGCGAACTAGAGAGCGTCGACCACAGCGACGACGCAGGCGTCGGCGTACGTGCCCTCGTCGGCTCGTCGTGGGGTTTCGCCGCGACGAGCGAACCCACCCAACGTGCTGCGGCGGCTGCTGGGGCCGAGGCGACAGCGATCGCGATCGCGTCTGCCCGCGTACCCGGTGTCGGGCTGCGGCTCGCCGAGCTCGATGCGATCGAGGACGACTACACCACCCCCCATCTCGAGGATCCGTTCGACGTCGCACTCGACGTCAAAGTCGGGGTCGTCACCGACGCGACACGCATCATGGCCGAGATCGACGGTGTCGCGGTCGCCACCGCCCACCTCGTCTTCTGGGACACGCACAAGTGGTTCGTGTCGTCCGAAGGCCACCGGATCCATCAGCACCTGGTCGAGTCGGGCTGTGGTATGGACGCGACGGCGGTCGGTGACAGCGAGACGCAACGCCGTAGCTACCCCCAGGCGTTCGGGCACGTCGAGACTGCCGGCTACGAGATGGTGCGCCGCCATGATCTGGTCGCCGAAGCGCCACGCGTCGCCGAAGAGGCGGTCCAGTTGTTGCGTGCACCGGCCTGCCCGACAGGCGAGTTCGACCTGCTCCTCGAGTCCAGCCAGGTCGCCCTGCAGATCCACGAATCGGTCGGTCACGCCGTCGAACTCGACCGCATCCTGGGCTGGGAGGCGGCGTTCGCCGGAACGTCGTTCCTCGATCTCGCCGAACTCGGGTCGCTGCGCTACGGGTCCGAGCTGATGAACATCACGGCCGATGCGACGATTCCCGGCGCGTTGGGCACGTTCGCATACGACGACGAAGGCACACCGGCGCAGTGTGTCGACATCGTGCGTGACGGCAGGTGGGTCGGCGTGCTCTCCGGCCGCGATTCTGCGCATCTCGCCGGCCTCGCTCCTGGCGGGATGGTCAGAGGCGACGGTTTCAACCGCATGCCGATGGTGCGCATGACCAATGTCGGACTCGTTGCGGGAGACGGCAGCCTGGAGGAGTTCGTCGCCGACACCCGCCACGGCGTGCTCATGGCGACCAACCGTTCGTGGTCGATCGACGATCGGCGCCTGAACTTCCAGTTCGGCTGCGAGATCGGATGGGAGATCGTCGACGGGCGACGCACCCGCATGGTCCGCAACCCGACCTACACCGGAATCACGCCACGGTTCTGGTCCTCGCTCGACCGGGTGGCCGGACCGAGCGAGTGGAAGGCCTGGGGGGTGCCCAACTGCGGCAAGGGACAGCCGATGCAGGTCGGCCATACAGGTCATCCGGCCGCGCCGGCACGATTCCGCGGCGTGAGGGTCGGCGTCGGAGGCACGCCATGACGCACGCGCTGTCCGACGAGACCGCGCCCCTCGTCGCGCTCGCCGAACTCGTCGTCGACCTCGTCGCCGCCGAGGACTCGGCGTCGAGTGAACACATCGAAGCCAACGTCCTCGTCGCACGACGGCGTCACGGCCTGACGCGGTTCGCGAACTCCTTCATCCACCAGCACGTCGCCGATGACGTCGTCACCGTCCAGCTGACGCTTGCGGTTGATGCTCGCAGCACGTCGTCGACGACGACCGGCGTCGACGAACCGGCGCTGCGACGGCTCGTCGCCGACGCGATCGCTTCGGCGCGGCTGCAACCCGTCGATGCGACGTGGCCGGGCGCGACCCCCGCCGACCCGGACGATGGCCGTCAGCCGACGCGCGACATTGAAGAGTTGCCGCCGTCGGACACCCCGCCGATCGACGATCTGACGGCACGCGGCGATCCCGGCGTACGAGCTGAGGGGGTGGCCGGCTTCATCGGAGCGAACGACGACGCGCTCGCAGCCGGCTACCTCGATACCGAGGCGACGTGGGCAGCGTTCGCCTCGACAGCGGGACGCCGGGTGCACGGCACGAGCACGCGTGCCACGGTCGACGGCATCCATCGCATCGGCGGCGCGGCGGGCAGTGCCCATCAGACGGGGCGCGCAATCGGCGACCTCGACGGCCGGCGTGCCGGCGGGAACGCTCTGGCTACCGCCCGCCGTGCCGCGAATCCGGTGGACATCGACCCGGGGGTGTTCGCGGTCGTGCTCGGACCCGAGGCGGTCGCGAGCATCCTGCTGTTCCTGTCCGTTTACGGATTCAACGGCAAGTCACACCTCGACGGCGCGTCGTTCGTGCAACTCGGCGAGCACCAGCTCGACCCGTCGATCACGCTGGTCGACGACCCCACCGATCCCCGCTCCATCACCACCGGCTTCGACGCCGAGGGCGTCGCCCACCGTCGGCTCGTCCTCGTCGACCGGGGCGTGAGCACGGCGGTGGCGCACGACCGCCGAACCGCCAAGCGGGCCTCGACGACCTCGACGGGCAACGCCGTACCGGGCGGTGCGTCGTTCGGCGCGATTCCGTTGAACCTCGTGCTGCAGACAGGTGCGACCTCACCGGAGGCGATGATCGCCGACGTCGACCACGGGCTGTACGTCACCCAGTTCCACTACTGCCGGGTGCTCGACCCGAAGTCGCTGGTCGTGACCGGATTGACCCGAAACGGGACGTTCCTCATCCGCGACGGTGGCCTCAGCGACGCGGTCGGGGATCTGCGCTTCACACAGTCGTTCGTCGACGGGCTCGGACCCGGCAACGTGCGTGCAGTCGGTGACGACGACCGGTTCGCCGATGCCGAGTTCGGACCGGGCATGGTCATCTGTCCGTCACTACGGCTCGGTGCGTGGACGTTCACCGGCGGATCGCAGGGCTGACGACCCGGCAACGAACCGGGATGCACGATCCCGGTTCCGAAGAATCCGCTGTGTGCACCGGCTCGGGACATCGACGCGACTGATGCCCCGACCCGGTCTCGATGCCACGGGCTACGGTGTCGGGCGATCCCGGGCGCCGACGTGGAGGGAGAGGCCGTGGCCTCGGACGCGATCGAGGACCTGCTCAAGGAAGCACGCACGTTCCCGCCTGCCGAGGAGGTGCGTGCCCGCGCGCTGCTCCGCGACGAGTCACTGCACGACCAGGCGGCCGCGGACCGGGTCGGGTTCTGGGCCACGCAGGCCGACGAGCTGCTGGACTGGTTCGAGCCGTGGCACACCGACCTCGAATGGGAGCCGCCGTACGCACGCTGGTTCGTCGGCGGCAAGCTCAACGTGAGCCACAACTGTGTGGACCGCCACGTCGAGGCAGGTCACGGCAACCAGGTCGCGTTCCACTGGGAAGGCGAACCGGGCGACACACGCACGATCACCTACGCGCAGCTTCTCGACGACGTGCAGCGCGCCGCGAACGCACTCAAAGCCCTCGGCGTCTCCAAGGGCGACCGGGTCGCGATCTACATGCCGATGATTCCCGAGCTGCCGGTCGCGATGCTTGCGTGCGCGCGTATTGGTGCACCGCATTCGGTGGTGTTCGGCGGTTTCTCCGCGAACGCACTGCGCGACAGGATCAACGACGCGAGCTGCAGCGTGGTCGTGACCGCAGACGGCGGCTGGCGCCGTGGCAGTGTGAACCCTCTCAAGCCCGCAGTGGACGAAGCCCTCACCGACACACCGTCGGTCGAGAAGGTCCTCGTGGTACGCCGGGGCGACAACGACGTCGAGATGGTCGATGGCCGCGACGTGTGGTGGCACGACCTGGTCAACGAACAACAGGCCGACTGCCCACCCGAGCCGATGGACGCCGAGGACCTGCTCTACCTGCTGTACACGTCCGGGACGACCGGCAAGCCCAAGGGGATCATGCACACGACCGGCGGCTACCTCACCCAGGCGGCGTTCACCCATCGGTACGTGTTCGATCTGCAACCCGACGAGGACGTCTACTGGTGCGCCGCCGACATCGGCTGGGTCACTGGTCACAGCTACATCGTGTACGGGCCGTTGGCCAACCGCGCGACGTCGGTGCTCTACGAAGGGGTACCGAACCATCCGGCCGAGGACCGCTTCTGGGACATCGTCGAGCGCTACGGCGTCACCCAGCTGTACACGGCACCGACTGCGATCCGTGCGTTCATGAAGTGGGGCGACGAGCATCCTGCCGCGCATGACCTGTCGAGCCTGCGCCTGCTCGGCAGTGTCGGAGAGCCGATCAACCCCGAAGCCTGGATGTGGTATCACACCCACATCGGCGGTGGGCGCTGCCCGATCGTCGACACGTGGTGGCAGACCGAAACGGGCGCGATCATGATCTCCCCGCTGCCCGGGCTGACCACCACGAAGCCTGGCTCGGCGACATTCCCCCTGCCCGGCATCTCGGTCGACGTCGTCGACGACCGGGGACGTTCCGTCGACGTGCCTGGAGGCGGCTACCTCGTTCTCGACGAACCCTGGCCGTCGATGCTGCGCGGCATCTGGGGTGACCACGACCGCTACGTCGAGACCTACTGGTCACGCTTCTCCGGCCACTATTTCGCAGGTGACGGTGCCAAACGCGACGAGGACGGCTACCTGTGGTTGCTGGGCCGCGTCGACGACGTGATGAACGTCTCGGGCCACCGCATCTCGACCACCGAGGTCGAGTCGGCTCTGGTGAGCCATCCCGCCGTCGCAGAAGCCGCCGTCATCGGACGAGCGGATGCGCAGACGGGTCAGGCCATCGCCGCGTTCGTGACACCACGCAAGGGGTTCGACGGTGACGAACAACTCGCCGCACAGTTGCGTGACCACGTGGCCACGATGATCTCACCGATTGCGAAACCCGCCTCGGTACTGTTCACCGCGGACCTTCCGAAGACACGCTCCGGCAAGATCATGCGGCGTCTGCTCAAGGACATCGCGGAGGACAACCAGCTCGGCGACACCACGACGCTCGCGGACTCTTCGGTCGTGGACGCGATCAAGTCCCGGTACCTGTCGTCGGGCGCGACGGAGTGACCGACCGCCCGGCACGCCGGGCGTGACCAGCGCAGGAACTTCACGTGCTCCGAGACGTCAGCGACCACGTACCGCGCCCGAGACTGCTCAGCGGCCACGTTCTCGCGCCCGTCCTGCTGGTGGCAGGACCCAGCGGAAGCGGCACGTCGGTGCTGCTGCGTGAATTGTCGACACGGCGAGGTGTTCCGCTCGCACTGGTCGACGTCGACGCTGCCGATCGCGCCACCGAGACGCTCGTGCACCGGCTGCGCACTGCCCTGCGCGCAGCAGGCCTGTCGGACGCCGCCACGTCACTGGCGGCACGTGAGGTCAGGGCCGAGGCAGCGCTGGACGCGTTCACCTCCTACCTGGCCACCCGCGACGACCCGCTCATCGTCGGCATCGACGGCGCCGATCGTCTCGATGCCGCGGGCGCCGACCTGCTCGTGCGGCTGGCGTCGAACTTCCCCGACGGGCACCACCTGGTCGTCCTCGCGCGTTCCGTCGACGGACCGCTGCAACGCCTCAAACTGCTCACGCCGACGCTCGTCGGCGCGGACGACCTCGCGTTCACCGATGACGAGGCGCAGGCGCTGCTGGAGGAACAGCTCGGCCTGGAGATGACCACCCGCCAGATTCGTGCCCTCAACGACGCTGCGCGCGGCAACGTTCTCGCCCTTTCGTTGGCCGGCCGTCGGCTCGCCGCGACCGGCGATCGCGACGAGTTCGACGACGTGCTCGCCAGGTTCACCTCCGGGCGCGGCATCGTCACCGACACCGTCGGTGAACTCCTCGACGGGATGCGCCGTCGCGACCGCCGGGCGATGGTGACGCTGGCGGGGCTCGCCTGGTTCGATCGCGATCTCGCCGTCGAACTGCTGCGCGACACCGCTCCCCTGGATGCCGCGGTCGCCGCCGGTTTCGTCGCCGCCTCGAGCGACGGGCGTCTCGGATTCCACGCGCCGGTGCGCGACGCCATCGGTGCGTACGGCGCACCTGGACTGCGCACCCTGCGGCGTGCGGCAGATGCCCTCGCAGCACGTGGCGCACTGCTTGACGGGGTGCGTCTGCTGCTGGACGCGGCGCTGGAGGAACAAGCCGCGGACACGCTCGCCACGGCGGACACCTCCACGGTGCTGGCGATGCCGGTCAGCGAGCTGGCAGCAATCGTCGACACGCTCGACGACGGCATCGTCGATGCGCGACCACGCATCCTGCTCCTGCTGGCACGTGCCTGGCACGTCGCCGGACACGCAGCACGCAAACACCGGGTGCTCGACCGCGCGGAAGCGCTGACCGGCGACGTCGACGACCGCACGCGCCGGGCGTTGCAGGCCGAGCGGCTGCGCGACGCGGTGCATCTCGATCCAGGCCGCTGCGACGTCCCTCGACGACGGAGCCACGAGCTGCTCGACCAGATCCATCCGACCGAGCACGACGTTCGTGGGCGCCTGCTGGAGGGTCTCGGCCTCATCGAGGCACGACGTGGCGACGAAGGCTGGGACGAGCGTGCGCGTTCCTGCCTCGAAGGAGCGATCGAAGCCTATGACGCCGCTGGTGAACCCTGGCTGGCTGCCGTGGCAGCGACGATGCTGGCGGCACGCGTCTCCCTTCCGACCTCGCATCCTGCCGAGGCGATCAACGAACTCGACGGTGCCGTCGCAGCGGCCCGGGGCGAGCCGACGCTGACCGCGCTGGCGCTGACCCATCGGGCCCGGGCGCACGCACAACGTGGACGCCGAGCACGAGCCAGTGCCGACATCGACGAGGCGACGCGCCTCGCACGGCTGCTGGCGGACGAGGACACGCTCGGCTTCACCAGCCAGGCCAACCGTGACCTGGTCGAAGCTGGCATCGCCCCTGCCCGCGTCGAGGTGCGCGTTCTCGACGAGCTCGCCGTCCGAATGGACGGTGACGCGGCCACGCTGCGGGGCGGCCAGCCCACCCAGATGCTCAAGGTGCTGGCGGTACGCGGAGGGCGTGTCCATCAGGACGAGGTCGTCCGCGCGCTGTGGCCCGACGAGGAAGCTGAGGACGTGCGCAGTCGCGTCGAGAATGTGCGCTACCGCCTCAACAACGGCATGGGTGTCGTCGAACGCGACGGCGAGTTTCTCAGCCTGGCCGATGACGTGGAGCTCGACATGGCGCGATTCGTCGAGCTGGCGCGCGAAGCGACGGCGGCCGACGAGCACGGCATCGACACCGTGTGCGCGCGCGCCGCCGTCGAGGCGTACGGCGAGCTGTTGCCCGACGACGACGAGGACTGGATCAGCGTCGCGCGCGAGCGGATGCGCACCCGCGTCCTCGAGCTGCTCGACGCACTGCTCGACGCCGCATTGGCCCACGGCGAGATCGACGACGCACTGCGTTTCGCCGAGTCCGCATGGCGCGCCGACCCGCACGACCCGCAACGCCACGGCCGCCTCGTCGAACTCCTTCTCGAACACGGGCGCGGCGCTAGGGCATCGACGCTTCGCGCCTGACTCGGCTGGAACGCACTCGCGCCCTCCCCTAGGCTCCCGCCTCGTCCGATTATCGTGACCGCACCGGGAGGACCATGGGCGCTGCCAGCTCGGTCCTCCCTTTGGCTGCGGTGCTCGTCCCCGTCGCGACCGCGTTGGCGATCGTGGTGACACGCCGCTTCGTCGACGTGCGCGACGGCGTGCTCGTCGCAGGAGCCGTCGCGACGTTCGTCATCGTCGCCTCGATGCTCCCCCGGGTGCTCGCCGGCGAGGTGCCCACCACGTCGCTGGGCGAACTCATCCCGGGTGTCGAGCTGAGCCTGCGAGCCGACGGCATGGGCATGGTGTTCGCCCTGCTCGCCTCGCTTCTGTGGGTCCTCGCCTCGTCCTACGCGATCGGTTACATGCGCGGCGGCGGCGAGAAGAACCAGACACGCTTCTACGCCTTCTACGCGCTGTGTCTCGCGACTGCGTTCGGCGTCGCGTTCGCCGGCGATCTGTTCACCTTCTTCGTCTTCTACGAGCTGCTGACCGCATCGACGTATCCGCTGGTCACGCACAAAGGCAACGACGAGGCGGTTCGCGCCGGACGCAAGTACCTGGGCTTCCTACTTGCCGGCGGGGTGGCGGTGCTGTTCGCGCTCGTCGTGGTGTTCCAGGGCACGGGCCAGGTCGCGTTCGTCCCCGGTGGATTCGTCGGTGACACGCTCGGCCCGGTCCTGACCTCGGTCACGTTCCTGCTGTTCGCAGTGGGCTTTGGCACCAAGGCGGGCCTGATGCCGCTGCATGCCTGGCTGCCCGCCGCGATGGTCGCGCCGACACCGGTCAGCGCCCTGCTCCACGCGGTCGCGGTCGTCAAGGCCGGTGTGTTCGCATTCGGTCGACTCATCGGCTTCGTGTTCGGGCCCGAGATGCTCACTGGCGACGTCGCCGCGACGCTGCTCGCCGTGGGCGCCGGGAGCACGATCGTGGTCGCCTCCGGTATCGCGTTGCGCCAGGATCAGCTCAAGCGTCGGCTCGCGTTCTCGACGATCGCGCACCTCGCCTACATCGTGCTCGGCTTCGCGCTGCTGTCGCAGCGCGCGTACGAAGGCGCGCTGCTGCACATCGTCAACCACGGCGCGCTCAAGATCACGCTGTTCTTCTGTGCGGGCGCGATCTATGTCCATCGCAAACTCGACCGCGTCAGCCAGCTCGACGGCATCGGCCGGCGCATGCCCTTCACCATGGGCGCGTTCGCGGTCGCGTCGCTGGGTCTGGCAGGCCTGCCACCCATGGGCGGCTTCGCCAGCAAGTGGTACCTGGTGATGGGGGCCTACGACGCCGACGAGCGCGTGTTCGCCGCGCTCATGGTCGGCGCGGGCCTGCTGACCGCCGGCTACCTGTTCCCGATCGTCCACCGTGCGTTCTTCCGGGCGCCCGCACCCGCCGATGGGGACGACCGCGCGTCGTCACGTGACGCCTCGGCGCTGATGGTCGTGCCGCTGTGCGCCACGGCCGCCCTCGGGCTGCTGCTCGGTCTCGGCGACCTGTTCGGCGCCTACGAGCTGGCCGGCCAGGTGGCGTCGGCAGTGTCGGCAGGTGGGCCGCGATGAACCGCACCGCACTCGTCGTCACCGCTGTCGCGTTCGCGCTCGGCGTGCTCGTCGACGTCCTCACCGACGCGGCGTACGTACCCGGCTATTCGGCTGCCATCGGCCTGTTCGGGTGTGTGGTGATCATCATCGCGTCGAAGTGGCTCGGCAAGGCGTTCATCCAGAAGGACGAGGACTACTACCCCCACGACGCGCCCGCCGACGCCCAGGAGGATCTGCGTGGGTGAGCTGCTCGCCCATCCGGGACTCCCGCTGCTCGCAGGGGCCGCCGTGGCATGGTTCGGCTCCCGACGTGTGCGCCAGATCGTGCTCGTCGTCGCGCCGCTCATCGCGCTCGCCCAGCTCAGCATGCTCGACGTCGGGAGCACGGTCACGGCGACCTACCTCGGCTTCGACGTCGAGCCGCTGCGAGCCGACAGGCTCGCCGTCGCCTTCGCCTGGGTGTTCGCTGTGGCAGCACTCATCGCCGGGATCTACGGTCTGGCTGTCTTGCGCGACCGAGAACCGACGTCCGTCCTGACCTACGCGGGCGCGGCGATGGGCGTGGTGTTCGCCGGCGACCTGCTCACACTGTTCGTGTTCTGGGAGATCAAAGCGGTCGCGAGCACGTTCGTGATCCTGTCGCGCCGCGGAGGCAACTCTGACCGGGCCGGCACCCGCTATCTGTTCGTGCATCTTGTCGGCGGCAAGCTGCTGCTCGCAGGCGCGGTGTGGCACTACGCGCAGACGGGCTCGATGGTCTTCGGGGCATTCGACCTTGGCGCCGCATCGACGCTGATCCTGCTGGCGTTCCTGATCTCGGCGGCTGTCCCACCGCTGCATGCCTGGCTGCCGGACGCCTATCCCGAAGCATCGGTTGCAGGCACGGTGTTCCTGTCGGCCTACACGACCAAGGCCGCGGTGTACGCACTCGCGCGGGGATTCGCCGGCACCGAACTGCTCGTCTGGCTGGGTGTCGCCATGGCGCTGTACGGGGTCGTCTACGCCGTGCTCGAGAACGACATCCGAAGGCTCCTCGCCTACCACATCATCAGCCAGGTCGGCTACATGGTCGCCGCCGTGGGCATCGGCACCGAGATGGCGATCAATGGCGCGACCGCGCACGCGTTCGCCCACATCCTCTACAAAGGCCTGCTGCTGATGGGTGCGGGCGCGGTGATCCACGCGACCGGTCGTGCAAAGATGACCGAGCTGGGTGGCATCGCCAACCGGATGCGTGGCGTGCTCGCGCTCTACATGGTCGGCGCGGTGTCGATCTCGAGTGTGCCGCTGTTCAGCGGCTTCGTGTCCAAGGAACTCGCGGTGTACGCAGCGGGGCTCGACGAGCGCACACTCGTGGTGCTGCTGCTCAAGGTCGCCTCGGTGGGCACCTTCCTGCACACCGGGCTGAAACTCCCGTTCGGTACCTGGTTCGGCCGCGAAGGTGCCGGGCCACGGACCAACGACGGCCACCCCATCCAGGTCGGTCGCGTCCCCCAGACGATGTACATCGCGATGGGGATCGGTGCGGGACTGAACTTCCTCATCGGCGTCTACCCGGCCCTGCTGTTCGATCTGCTGCCACATGCGGTGGAGTACGACGCCTACACACTCGCCAAGGTGGTCGAAAAGAGCCAGATCCTGTTGTTCACCGCACTCGGGTTCTGGCTGCTGATCGACAAGCTGCACGCCGAACCCACGATCAGTGTCGACACCGACGCCGCCTACCGTCAGTGGGGCGCGAAGATGGGCGGGTGGATAGTCGGCGGGGCCGTGACGCCGGCGCCGTCGAGCACCACCGGTGCGCAGGCGCCTGGGCCGGCGCGTCGTCCTGCCGAACTGCTGACGCGGGCGCGTGACACCATCGTCGCTCGTCTACCGGTTGCACGCGGCTCGCAGCCGCCCGTGTACCCGACGTGGATGCTCGGTGTGGTACTGCTGGCCGTCGCGGTCCTGCTGTTGTCGATGACGCTGAGGTTGCCGGCATGAAGCTGCTGCGCGAGGCCGTCCTCTTCGTCTTGCTGCTGGCGTTCTGGTTCGCGCTGTCCGGCCACTGGGATCCGCTGTTCATCGCCATGGGCATCATCTCGGCCGGCGTGGCCACGTGGTTCGGAGCGCAACTGATCGAAGGGACGATCGGTTCCGCCGAACGCCACCCCAGAGTGCACCTGTTCTGGTTGGTGATCTACCTCGGATGGCTGATCGGCCGCATGGTCGTCGGCGCGTTCCAGGTCGCGCGCATCGTGCTGGATCCCCGACACCCGCCCCGCCCCGGGATCATGACGTTCCGCACACGCTTGGCGAGCCCGGCGGCCCGCACGATGCTGGCGAACTCGATCACCTTGGTGCCTGGAACGATCACATTGGTCGTCGAGGCCGATCAGTTGACCGTCCATTCCTTCACGCCCAACGCCGTCGACGACCTCGCGAGCGCACGCATGCAGAACCGCATCGCCGCAGTCTTCCGCGACGTCGCCCAGCCGGCCCCGGAACTCGACTGGGAGTTCGGCGAGGCGCCGACCGACCAGGACCCGGAATCGCTCGAGGACTTCGACGCCACGGGAGGGCCGACACCGTGAGCCCCTTCCTCGTCGGCGTTCTCATCGTGATCACCCTGCTGATCGCAGTCGGACTGCAGCGTGTGTGGGTCGGACCGACGGTCTTCGATCGACTCGTCGCCATCGCCCTGATCTCGGTCAACGGTGTGGTGGTCATCGCCATCATGGGGTTCGTGTTCGACCGCGCCGCTCTGTTCCTCGACATCGCGCTCGCCTACGCGCTGCTCGCGTTCCTGCTGCCCATCGCGCTCGGCCGGTACTTCGAGCACCGTGAGGACGAGGAGCGGCGCCGATGACCGTCGTCTCGACCGTGCTGATCTGCGCCGGCCTGTTCTTCATGGCGGTCAGCGCACTCGGACTCGTGCGGTTGCCCGGGCTGTACACGCGGGCGCACGCGGTGGCCAAGTCCGAGACGCTTGCCCTGCTCCTGGTCCTGACCGGCCTGCTGTTTCGCCCGGAGATCGATCTCGGTGCAGGGGTGCGCGTCCTGTTGATCCTCGGCTTCTCACTGGTTGCCAACGCGACCGCGGTGCATGCGTTGCTGCGGGCGGCACGTCGCGCTGGGGTGCAGCCGTGGAAGCTCGGCGACCCCGCCGAGCCCGAGTCGGACGACGAGATGCCGGGTGACGAAGCCGTCGACGGGGAGGCGACGTCATGATCGTCGCCGTCGACGTGCTCATCTTCCTGGTGTTGATCGCAACGGCGCTGCTCGCTCTGCGCGTGCGCGACCTGCTCACCGCTGTGGGGATGCTTGCCGCCTACAGCCTGTTCGTGGCGCTGCTGTTCACCGGGATCCAGGCGCTGGACGTCGCGCTCGTCGAAGCGGCGCTCGGCGCCGGCGTGACCGGGGTCCTGCTGATCGCTGCGATCATGATCACCAGCCGGCGCTCCACGGCCCGGGAACGTCCGCGCCAGCGCGCGTTCGTCCTCGTGCTCATCGCCGGATTCCTCGGGTTGATGCTCTACGCCAGCACCGGCCTGCCCGACCGGGGCGACCCCGACGCGCCGACACGCACGGGGATCGCGAGCACCTTCATCGAACGTTCCCTCGACGACACGCAGACACCCAACGTCGTCACGGCGCTGCTCGCCGACTACCGCTCGCAGGACACGCTCGGCGAGACGCTGGTGATCCTGACCGCCGGCCTCGCTGTCGCGCTGGTGCTGGCACGCCGCGATGACGCTGATGACGACGAGACGTCCGGCACGGGAGGTGGACGATGACCGGTGCGTATCCCAGTGAGGTCGTGCGCGTCGTCTGCGCGCTGCTGAGCCCGTTCGTCGCGCTGTTCGGCTTCTACATCATCGCCCACGGCCACTACGGGCCCGGCGGCGGCTTCGCGGGTGGTGTCTTCGTCGCAGCCGGCGTGATCCTCCCCCGGCTGACACTCGACGACACGCTGGTGTACCGGCTCGTTCCGAGCTGGGTGGGTCCGGTCGCCGGCGGGGTGGGCATGCTGCTCTTCCTCGTAACCGCCACGGTTCCGATGCTCACCGGCGGCGCGTTCCTCGACTACGGGGCCGTCGAGATCGCCGGGGTCGAGGCTGCTCGCATGCGCTACCTGGGGATCCTCGTCGTCGAGGTCGCGGTCGGCATCGCGGTCTTCGGCGCGATCCTGATCATCTTCGACGGCCTGACGGGCAGGAGCCGGTCGTGATCGAACTGTTCGTCGACCGCTACGTCTACGTCTTCGTGCTCGTCCTGCTGTCGATCGGGCTGTACGGGATGCTGGCAAAGGGCGACCTGGTGAAGAAGATCGTCGGCATGACGATCTTCCAGACGGCGATCTACATCTTCTTCATCCAGGGAAGCCTCCAGTCGGGCGGGACCGCGCCGATCATCGATCCCGAGATCGGCAGCGACCCGACGCGCTATGTCGATCCGTTGCCGCATCTGCTCATTCTGACCGCGATCGTCGTCGGCGTCGGTGTCCTGGGTGTCGCGCTGTCGCTGATCGTGCGCATCCACCGCGAGCATGGCTCGCTGGACGAGGCGGCCGTCGCGGCCGACCTCGCCGGTGCGCCGCGTGACGGGGGCGACAGCGATGACTGAGTCGGTGGCCCTGCCGGTCCTGCTGCTGCTGCCGCTGCTGTTCGGCGCCGTCGTCGCCGTGCTGTTGGGGTTGTGGCGCCAGGCTGCGGCGCAGGTGACCGCGATCGTTTCCACCGCGGCGGCCCTGGTGATCTCGATCGTCGGCCTGGTCAGGGTCGTCGGCGACGGCGCGGTCAGCCACCACCTCGGGGGTTGGGTTCCGCCCGTTGGCATCGAGTACGTCCTCGATCCGCTCGCCGCGTACATGGCCTGCATCATCAGCCTCATCGGGTTGCTGATCAGCATCTATCCGGTCCACGCGGCATTCGACGTCACGCCCGCCCGGGCGGTGCCGCTGTATCCCCTGGTGCTGCTGCTGCTCGCTGGGCTCATGGGCGTGATCCTCAGCGGCGATCTGTTCCATCTGTTCGTCTTCCTCGAGATCTACGCGATCTCGACCTACGCGCTGGTGTCGCTCGGTGGACGCCGCGCGGTGTTCGCGAGCCTGCGGTACCTGCTGCTCGGAACGCTCGGCAGCGGCCTGTATCTGCTCGGCGTCGGGTTCGTCTACTTCTCGACGGGCACGCTCAACATGGCTGACGCGGCGTCGCTACTCGGCGGTGTGGCGGACTCGCCGACGATCCTCGGCGCACTTGCGCTGATCGTGCTGGGGCTCGCACTCAAGATGGCGCTGTTCCCGCTGCACATCTGGCTGCCCGACGCGCACAGCTACTCGCCGCCGGGTGTGGCAGCGCTGCTGGCGGCCGTGCAGGTCAAGGCCGGCGCCTATGCGCTCATACGGATCCTCTACGACGTGTTCGGGCCGACGTATCTCGGCGAGGACGGCCTGCCGGTCGGGATCGCACTGACCTGGTTCGGCGCCGCGGGGATCGTCGTCGGCTCGGTCCTCGCGATCCGGCAGACCGACATCAAGCGCATGCTCGCCTACTCCACCGTGGCCCAACTGGGCTACATCGGGGTCGGGATAGGCCTGGGCACACCACTTGCGCTGGTGGGGGCGCTGCTGCACGTGCTCAATCACGCGATCATGAAGAGCGGCCTGTTCCTGGTGGCCGGTGGCATCATCCAACGCACGGGCCTGAAAACCATCTCACGATTCTCAGGCCTCGGCGCACGCATGCCGTGGACGATGGCGGGCTTCGCCGTCGTCGCGGCGTCGATGGTCGGGATTCCGCCGACGGCCGGCTTCTTCTCGAAGTTCTACCTGGTCTGGGCCACTGTCGATGTCGGCGCATGGATGCTCGCCGTCGTCATCGTCGGCTCCAGCGTGCTCACGCTGGCCTACTTCGTGCGCCTCTTCGAGCAGATCTTCGTGCGCCCCGCCACCGAAGACGTCGTCGCGAACGCCCAGGAGCCGTCCGGGCGCGTGGTCGCGACCGTGTCGACGCTCGCGGTCGCGGTCATCCTGGTCGGCGCCTTCAACGCGCTGCTGGTTGCGCGTGTGCTGATGCCGGTCGCGGAGCGACTCGTCGGCTGAACGACGCAGCTACAGCGTCCACGTCGAGTCCGCAGGGATGCTCGGCTGCGGCCTTCTCGTGCTCTACCGTGGCATGACGCGGTCGCAGTCCAGGATCGCCCAGCCCTCGACGTCGACGTCGACGTGCGGGCAGTTTCCGCAGCCGCTGCCGTGTCGACAGCGCTCGCCTGAGGATGGCCCTTGACCGAGTACAGCGCCGAGAAGATCAACGTCCTCAAAGGACTCGAGGGCGTGCGCAAACGCCCCGCGATGTACGTCGGATCGACGGGTCGCAGCGGGCTGCATCACCTGGTCTGGGAGGTCGTCGACAACGCGGTCGACGAGCACCTGGCCGGACACGCCAAGCGGATCGTCGTGCGTCTGCTCGACGACGGCGGGTGCGAGGTCACCGACGACGGGCGCGGGATCCCGGTGGACACCCATCCGACCGAGAACCTGCCTGCGGTCGAGGTCGCCCTCACGACGCTGCATGCCGGCGGCAAGTTCGACCAGCAGACCTATGCGGTGTCTGGCGGACTGCACGGCGTCGGTGTCTCGGTCGTCAACGCACTGTCGCGGCGCACCGAGGTCGAGGTGGTGCGTGACCGTGCCCGCCACACGATCGCGTTCGAGCGAGGTGCGACCACCGAGCAGCTCGAGTCCGCCGGCAAGGCGAAGGGCTCGGGAACCACCGTGCGTTTCTGGCCGGATCCGAAGGTGTTCGACGACACCACCATCGACCATGGTCTCGTCCTGCAGCGGCTGCGCGAGACCGCGCTGCTCAACCCGGGCCTCGAGATCGTGCTCGCAGACGACCGGGACGGCCGATCGGTCACGTTGAAATTCGATGCGGGGCTTGTCGACTTCGTCGGCGAACTCGTGGGCGACAACGACGTGTTGTTCCCACCGGTCGTCGTCAGCGACGAACGGGCATGGGACGGCCATCCCGTTGCGCTCGACGTGGCGTTCACCTGGTCGGACGGATTCCACGACGAGCGGATGCGCAGCTACGTCAACATCGTGCGTACCGCCGACGGCGGGACACACGAGGAGGGTTTCCGCCGGGCGTTGACGAGCACGCTCAACCGCTTCGGCCGCGAATCCGGGGCGCTGCTCAAGAAGGACCCGAACCTCACGGGCGACGACGTGCGCGAGGGCCTGGTCGCAGTCGTGTCCGTCAAGCTGCCCGATCCGCAGTTCGAGGGGCAGACGAAAGGACGCCTGGGTTCGAGCGTCGCCCGCTCCTACATCGAACTCGTCGTCGCCGAGGCGTTCGCCGCGTGGCTGGCGAAGCATCGCGCGAAGGGCCGTCAGATCGTCAAGCAGGCATCGGTCGCGGCACGCGCCCGGCAGGCCGCCAAGGCGGCACGGGAGCTCACACGACGCAAAGGGCTGCTCGACAGCCAGTCCGCCGGGCTTCCGGGAAAGCTCGCCGACTGCACTTCCAGGGACCCGTCCGAAACGGAGCTGTACGTCGTCGAGGGCGATTCGGCGGGCGGGTCGTCGAAGGCGGCCCGCGACCGGCACACCCAGGCGATCCTGCCACTGCGCGGCAAGGTGCTCAACGTCGAGAAGGCGCAGCTGACGAAAGTGCTCGAGAACAGCGAGATCCAGGCACTGGTCAAGGCGATCGGCACCGGGGTCGGCGACGCCTACGACCACGACCGGTTGCGCTACGACAAGATCGTGCTCATGGCTGACGCGGACGTCGACGGTGGCCACATCACCACACTGCTGCTGACGTTCTTCTACCGCTTGACCCCGAAGCTGATCGAGAAGGGCCACCTCTACCTCGCACAACCACCCCTCTACCAGCTGCGCCGCGGCTCGAAGGTCGCCTACGCGATGAGCGACAAGGAACGCGACCAGCTGCACCGCAAGGAGTTCAAGGGCGCTGGCAATGTCGAGATCCAGCGCTTCAAGGGGCTCGGGGAGATGGACGCCGAGCAGCTGTGGGCCACCACCATGGATCCGCAGCGGCGCACGCTGCTGCGTGTGAACGTCGAGGACGCCCAGCAGGCAGACCAGCTGTTCGTCCTGCTCATGGGCAACAAGGTCGACGACCGGCGCGAATGGATCGTCGGCAACGCCCGATTCGTCGAGAACGTGGACGTGTAGATGGCCACCACACAACAGCCCCTGACCACCGGCGAGGTGCGCGACGTCTCGCTCGAGTCACGCATGGAGCAGGCGTTTCTCGACTACTCGATGTCGGTGATCGTCGGCCGCGCGTTGCCCGACGTGCGTGACGGTTTGAAGCCGGTGCAGCGGCGCATCCTGTATTCGATGTGGGAATCAGGCCTGCACCCCGACCGCCCCTACCGCAAGTGCGCATCCGCGGTCGGCGAGGTCATGAAGACCTACCACCCGCACGGGGACACGTCGATCTACGACGCGCTGGTGCGCATGGCGCAGGATTTCGCGACACGTGAGCCGCTGATCGACGGGCACGGAAACTTCGGATCGGTCGACGGCGATCCGCCTGCGGCGATGCGCTACACCGAAGCGCGCCTGGCACCGGTCGCGCTGGCACTGCTCGACGGCATCGACGAAGCAACGGTCGACCGGGTCGAGAACTACGACGGCTACGCGACCGAACCGATCGTGCTGCCGGCGCGACTGCCGAACCTGCTCGTCAACGGCGCTTCAGGCATCGCGGTCGGGATGGCGACGAGCATCCCTCCACACAACCTCGGCGAGGTGATCGACGCCTGCCTGCGCCTGATCGACGATCCGGATTCCGACCTCGCAAGCCTGATGCGTCACGTCCCCGCACCCGACTTCCCGGGTGGCGCGCGGATCGTGAGTTCCGACGGCATCACGCAGGCGTACGCATCGGGGCGTGGCGCGGTCACCGTCGAAGCGGTCGCGACCACCGAGGTCCGCTCCGGCAATCTTCCTCGCATCGTCGTCACCGAGATCCCCTACCAGGTCAACAAGTCGGCGCTGCTGGAACGCATCGCTGCGCTCGTCGCACAGCGCCGCCTCGACGCGATCCGTGATCTTCGTGACGAGTCGTCGCGCGACGGGATGCGCATCGTGATCGAACTCAAGCGTGGCGAGGATCCGGCCCAGGTGCTCGCGAAGCTGTACGACCTCACCGACCTGCGCACCAACTTCAACGTGAACCTGGTCGCGCTCGTCGACGGCGCGCCGCGCACCATCGGGCTGCGTGACGCGCTCACCCACTATCTCGCCCACCAGCGTGACGTCGTCACCCGAAGGACCCGGCACCGCCTCGAGAAGGCACGCGACCGCGCACACATCCTCGAAGGCCTGCTGCTGGCGATCGACCGGCTCGACGAGGTCATCGAGCTCATCCGGTCCTCCGAGTCGGCAGCCGCCGCCAAGCTGGCCCTCGTCGAGCAACTCGAACTCTCCGACGTGCAGGCCCAGGCCGTCCTGGACATGCCCCTGCGACGCCTGGCTGCGCTCGAACGGCAGGCGTTGCGTGACGAACTCGATGCCCTGCACGCAACCATTGCCGAGCTCGAGAGAATTCTCGAGAAACCCGAGGTCCTCGACGAGGTCCTCATCGGTGAGCTCAAGGAATTGCGTCGGCTGCACGCGACACCGCGACGGTCACGTGTCGTCGACGCGGGCATCGAGACTTCCGACGTCCTGGCGGGCGGTTCACGTGCCGGGTTCGAAGCGCAGCAGGTCACCGTGTTCGTCACCGCCGGCGGGTACGTCAAGCCGGTCGCGCGACGCCGCACGAGCCCAGCCCACAAGCACACGCACGATCCGCTGGTCGCGGTCCTGCGCACCACGACCGATCACACCGTGCTGCTCGTTGGCGCCGACGGCACAGGCTACCGCGTGGGCGTAGGCGACCTGCCGGTCGCCAAGCCGGCCCAGCGCGGCGTACATGCGGGCGGGCTGCTGGGCGCCGGACCCGACGGTCCGCTCGCGGCGGCCGTGGCGCTGCCCGGCGACCCTCACGGATGGTCGCTCGTGACGGTCACGAACGCAGGAACCGTGAAACGTACGGCGGTCGAAGAATTCACGGGGGCACGCCAACGGGCACTCCAGGTCAGCGGGCTGCGCGATGGCGAGCGGATCGTCGGCGCCGTGCTGTGTCGGGACGACGACCATCTCCTGCTCGCACACGATGCGGGATCCGTGTGCCGGTTCGCTGTGGCCGAGGTGCGCCCGACAGGCCGTGCGGCGACGGGCGTGGCCGGCATGAACGTGCCTGCCGCCGCTTCGATCGTGAGCATGAGCGTCGCTGCCGGTGGCGACGACGAGGTGGTCACCCTGGGTGCCGCCGGTGTCGGCAAGCGCAGCCCCTTGTCGGACTATCCGGCACGTGGCCGGGGCGCGAAGGGTGTGATCAGCGGCGTCGACGAACTGCTGTGGTGCGGGGTCGCGAGCGATCTGCACGTCGGTGGCGACTCCCCGTCGGTGCTGCGCGCGATCGACCTGCCCGAAGCGGGCCGCGCGAAAAGCACCCCCCCGGTCGAACACCCGCTCGACGCGCCGGTCGTTGCCGAATGGAGCGGCGACGACGACTGACGGCTGCGCGCGAGCGGGTGGAGCGCAGCGAGTGCGCATCCTCGCGCGGTCAAGGCCGAAGCCCTGCTTCGCGTTCGTCGTCGTCGGGCATGTCGATCGGCACGCTGCCGTCGGTGCGGTGCAGTTCGGCGTGCACCGTGAGCAGCTGTTCGTGCAAGGCGGGAGCCCCGCGCGCATCAGCATCGAGGCCGGCGAGGTGGCGTGACACCGGCTCACCACGCACATCGAAGGAGCGCGCATGCCGGATCACCTCCGCGGCCTGTGCATCGATCCGCGCGTGCTGAGCGAGGTGCTCCTGCCAGTCGGGGACCGAGAACATCTCGGTGACGACGTGGGGCCGGTCGACGTCGCGGAACAACGACCAGCGTGTCGCCCCGGTCCGTAACCGCTGCCGGCGCAGCCGGCGCATCGCGTCGAGAAAGTCGGTGAATCTGTCCGGATCGATCTGCCAGGTCGTGACCACCACGATCGGGGAGCCACCGACCGCAACCGCGTGCTGCGGTGCTGCGAAATCGTCGGGGGGCGGCTGGGGTTCGTGGAGATCGCCGAGCACCGGCAGACGCAGGCGCAGCGCCATGATCCCGACGACCGCCGTGCCGAAGGTCATCACGGCCACGGCAAGCGCAACGCCGATGAGCTCGGCCAGCGCGCCTGCGAGGAATGCGCCGACGGGCTGCATCCCGATCGCGAGCAGATACAGACTGACGACCCGCCCACGAACCCACTGGGGAGCCAACGTCTGCACGCTGGCATTCAGTGTCGTCATCGTCCAGACCCACGCCGCGCCGCCGACGAACAGTGCCACCCCGACGATCCAGGCGTTAGGGACCAGACCGACGACGACGCCGGCAGTTCCGAACAGGCTGATCGTTGCCGGCAGCATGCGTGCGCCGGCACGCACACGCACGCGATCACGGGTTGCGGCACCGATCAGTGCGCCGGCTCCGAACAGCCCGTAGAGCACGCCGAAACCTGCAGCTCCGAGCTGCAGCCGGTCGGAGGCCAGGCTCGGAAGCATCGCCTGCACGCTCGCCGCAGTCAGCGCGAACAACGCCGTCACCATCAGCAGCACACGAATCGGGCGGGTGAAACGCACGTAGCGGAGCCCGAGTGCGGTGGAGCGCCACATGTGACGCTCACCACCGGCCGCGACCTCCTCCCGCGGGAAGGTCAGCAGCACGCCGACCACACCCAGATAGCTCACGGCATTCGCACCGAACGCAGCGTGGGTCAGCCCGACGGCGACAAGCGCACCTCCCAGCGACGGTCCGACCGCGCGTGCGACGTTGAAAGCCGCGGAGTTCAGCGTCACCGCCTGCGCGAGCAGCGGCCGGGGCACGAGGTCGGGCACCAGCGTCTGGAACGACGGCAGCCCGATGGCGTTGCCCACGCCGACCAGGGTCGTGAGCACGAGCAGCCGCGCTGGTGTGAGCAGCTCGAGGTAGGCCAGCGCGGCCATCGCCGTCACCGGCACGGCACTGAAGACATGCCCGAAGAGAATGAGCGTGCGGCGATCCATAGCGTCCGCCAACACACCCGCCGGCAGTGTCAGCAACAGCCGTGGGAGCAGCAGAGCGGTGGTGACGAGGCCGACGAGCAGGGGCGAGCCGGTCAGCTCCTGCATCAACCACGGTCCAGCGGTCATCTGCAGGAAGGTGCCCAGATGGCTCACCGTCGCCGCGAGCCAGATCCTGCGGTAACGGGCGACCCGCAGCGGCGCGAGGGCCGCAACGGGTTGCTGGGGGCTGCCCGCCGGTGCGGTCAACGCATCACGGTGCCCGCGGACTTGAGGTCCTCGCAGGCGGTGACGACGCGGGCGGCCATGCTCTCCTCCGCCTGTTTGCCGTACGACCGCGGGTCGTAGACCTTCTTGTTGCCGACCTCGCCGTCGACTTTGAGCACACCGTCGTAGTTGCGGAACATGTGGTCAGCGATCGCGCGCGTGAACGCGTACTGGGTGTCGGTGTCGACGTTCATCTTGACCACACCGTGGTCGATCGCCTCGTGGATCTCCTCGAGCGAGGATCCCGAGCCACCGTGGAACACCAAATCGAAGGGGCGCTGCTCCCCGACCTTCTCGCCGACCGCATCCTGCAGATCCTTGAGGATCGACGGGCGCAGCTGCACGTGGCCGGGCTTGTACACCCCGTGGACGTTGCCGAACGTCGCAGCGAGCAGATACCGACCACGTTCGCCGACCCCGAGCCGTTCTGCCGTCGCGAGCGCATCCCCCGGCGTCGAGTACAGCTTCTCGTTCATCTCGCCGACGACGCCGTCCTCCTCGCCGCCGACGACGCCGATCTCCATTTCGAGAATGGTCTTGCCCGCGGCGCAACGTTCGAGCATCTCCTCGGCGATGTCGAGGTTCGCTTCGAGTTCGACAGCCGAGCCGTCCCACATGTGCGAACTGAACAGTGGCTGCTCGCCTCGCTGGACGCGCTCGACGGAGATGTCGACCAGCGGTCGCATGAAATCGTCGAGATGGTCAGCCGGGCAGTGGTCGGTGTGCAGACCGACGGTGACCGGGAACGATTCGGCGACGATCGCGGCGTACTCGGCGAACGCAACCGCGCCACGCACCATGTCCTTGACCGTGAATCCCGACCATGCGGCGGCGCCACCGGTGGAAACCTGCACGATGCCGTCACTCTCGGCTTCGGCGAACCCGCGCAGCGCGGCCAGCAGCGTCTGCGACGAGGTCACGTTGATGGCGGGATAGGCGAATCCCCCTGCCTTGGCGCGGTTGAACATCTCGTCGTAGGCGTCGGGTGTGGCGATGGGCATCCCACTGCTCCTTGGCGGTGCGGTCCGGTTGATCAGGCGAGCCCGACGTGGCGAGCAAGATCGACGGCGACGTCGGCGGCCTCGCGCGCGAGATCGGCCTCTTCGGCGTCCAGGTCGACGTCGGCGGCGACAGCTCGGTGCAGGTCCACATATATCTTGCATTTCGGTTCGGTGCCCGAGGGGCGGATCATCGCCCGGCCGTCAGCGAGGTCGAAGGCGACCAGGTCGTGTTCGGCGAGCCACGCCGGGCGGGACTCGGCGCCGCTGCGGTAGTCGGTCGTCGCGGTCACGTCGTGGCCGGCGAGTGAGGCCGGAAGGTCGTGGCTGAGCGTGGCCATGGCTGCGGCGATCTCACCGCGGCCTTCGACACCGGGCCGTGTCACCGAATGCTGGTGGCTGACCCACAGGTCATGACGTGCGGCGAGTTCGACGAGCCGGTCGCGCACCGACTGGCCTTGTGCGGCGAGCGAGCGAACCAGGTCGGCGAACACGACCGCAGCGCTGATGCCGTCCTTATCACGTACGACGGTGCCGACCGAGGACCCGAGCGCTTCCTCGAACCCGTAGACGAACTCCAGGTCGCGTTCGGCTTCGAGCGCCCGCGCAGCCGCGCAGATCCATTTGAAGCCGGTCAGGGTGTACTCGGTGTGCGCACCGTAGGCGTCACCGATCGAACGCAGCATCGGTGTCGAGACGATGCTCGCGACCAGCAATGGGTTCGTGACGGCGCGGTTGCGCAGAAGGTGGTCGGCGAGCAGCACACCGATCTGGTTGCCCGACAGCACGCGCACGGCACCGTTCTCGACGATCGCTGCGGCGAGACGGTCGGCGTCAGGATCGTTGGCGAGAATGAGCCCGGCACCGACCTGGTGGGCGAGGCGGATCGCCTCGTCCATCGCGCCAGGCTCCTCAGGGTTGGGGAACGCCACGGTCGGGAACCGCGGATCCGGATCGCGCTGCGTCTCGACCTGGTGCACGTCGTGGTAGCCGGCGTCGGTGAGTGCGCGGCCCACGAGTTCCGCGCCGACCCCGTGCAGGGGCGTGTACACGATGCGCACATCGGGACCTTCGACGCGTGGGCGCGCGGCGGCGATGTCGGTCAGGTAGCGCTGTTCGATCTCGTCGCCGAGCGCATGGACATGCGCCGAGGTCGTCGGATCGACCAGCGGCACGTCCTTGGCGGGGCCGACACGCTCGATGGCTTCGGCGATCGCGGTGTCGGTCGGCGGCACGATCTGCGCGGCGCCCTCGGCGTAGACCTTGTAGCCGTTGTACTCGGGCGGATTGTGGCTCGCGGTCACCACCACTGCGGCGGCCGCATCGAGGACACGTTGCGCGTAGGCGACCAGCGGCGTCGGCTGTGCCACGGTGAAGCGGTGGACCGTGATGCCGGCTGCGGCCAGCACCGCGACGGCGTACTCGGCGAACACCTCGGAATCGTGACGCGCGTCGTAGCCGACGACGACGCCACGTCCGGCGGCGTCGGGTGACGAGGCGAGCAGGTGATCCGCGAGCCCTCGCGTGGTTCGAAGAACCACAACGCGGTTCATACGTCCCGGACCGGCCCCGACGACGCCTCGCAACCCGGCGGTACCGAATTCGAGCGGGGCGGCGAAGCGGTCCTTCAACTCCTCGATGTCGGAGGCGTCGAGCAACCGGCCGAGTTCGTCGCGGGTCACCGGATCGGGATCGGCCTCGAGCCAGGCGCGCGCGCGTTCGACGATGTCGGCATCCATGGCGTCAGCGTAGTAGGCGCGTCGAAGACGCCTGGCGCGCTCTTGACGGTTCCTTGACCAACCCATGTCCTATCCGTGGCTCGCGTCACACGACCCTCGGGCCGATGCAATGTCTGAAGGCGCATCAGCGAGGACGAACCATGCACGCGATCCGCGAGGACGCAACCGTCTTGGTCGTCGAGGACGACCCTCCGGCGGCGGAACTGGTACGCACAGCGTTGCGCACGCACGCCGTGCCCAACATCGACGTCGTCGGCACCGCCGAGGACGCGATCGCTCGGATGTCCGAGGCGCTACCGGACGTCCTCGTGCTCGACCTGCATCTTCCCGGCCGCTCGGGCCTCGACGTCCTCGAGACACTCGCGACGAACCTGCCCATCGGACGCATCCTTCCGGTGATCACCGTGACCGGAGATGACGACCCGGAGATGAGCAGGCGCGCACTCGAACTCGGTGCGATCGATGCGCTCCGCAAACCGTTCGATCCGGAGGAACTTGCGGTCCGGATCCGCAATCAACTCGAACTCGGCGCGACGGTCGACGCGATGCGTCGGTTGACCCGCCTGCTCGAACGCGATGTCGACGACCTCCACGACGAACTCGGCCGCTCACTGGGCAACCAGCTGCATCAGCTGCGCTCAGTGGCCATCATGCGCGATTCCTCGGCGGCCGCACGCATGGAGCGCATCGGAACGAACGCGCATCTGCTCGCACACCATGCCGGCCTCGACACCGAACTGGCCGGCGGCATGCTCCACGCTGCTGGACTGCACGACATCGGCAACGTCGCACTGCCCGACGTCATCCTGAACAAGGAGGGCGCGTTCACCAACGAGGAGCGCGCGCTCATGCAGACCCACACGATTCAGGGAGCGCGCCTGCTCGGGATCAGTCCGCATCCCACGTTGCAGCTGGCGCGAACGATCGCCCTCGCTCACCACGAACGCTGGGACGGCCGGGGCTATCCGCGCCGCCTCGTCGCGGACGACATACCGTTGCCCGCGCGCATCGTCGCGATCGTCGACGTGTTCGACTCGCTCACGCAGCAGCGCCCCTACAAGGAGGCGTGGTCGACCGACCGCGCAGTCGAGGAGATGGAACGTATGCGTGGACTGCGCTTCGATCCCGACCTGCTCGACGCCTTCCTCGACACGTGTCTCCCGGTGCTCGACGGCGTCGAGCCGGCAACGAACCACGGCGAGGAGCCCGCCGGTGACCCAACGACGTGACGAACTCGATCGTCTCGCCGCATTCCGCCACGATGCCAGGACGCCGCTGCACACCATCCTCGGCTTCACCGACATCCTGCGCGGCCTCGACCTCGACGACGATGCAGCCTCGTACGTCGAGCAGATCCATCGTGCTGCGCTGGACCTTGCCGAACACATCGACGCCCTCGACCCGCGCGCTTGATGGCGTCCAGCGACGACCACCCGCTGTGGCCGGCAACGACGGTGGGCTACCATCATCGTTTTCGGGCACGTTTTCCCGGGGTCGTGACGGCATGCCGACAGTTCTCGTCGTCGAGGACGACGACGCTGCACGCCGCCTCGCCGTCACGGCGCTGGCGCAGGAACATCACGACGTCCTCGAAGCCCCCGACGCGGCAGCGGCAACGACCGCACTCGCGAACGAATCGGTCGACCTCGTCGTCCTCGACCTCGGGCTGCCCGACCGGCCCGGCCTTGATCTGCTCACCGACCTGCAGCGCGACAATGTCGGGGTGGTGATCCTCACCGGCCGCGGCGACGTCGAGGACCGCATCGTCGGGCTGCGGCTTGGTGCCGACGACTACCTCGTCAAACCGTTCGCTCCGGGGGAGCTCAACGCGAGGGTCGAGGCGGTGCTGCGTCGCCGCTGGCCTGAAGATCAGCGGCGCCTGCTCTCGTTCGAACGTCTGGTCATCGATTTGAGTGCGCGAGAAGTCGAGGTGGACGGCCAACAGGTGGATCTCACCCCGATCGAATTCGACCTGCTGGCGCATCTCGCCGAGCACCCGCGGCGGGCGTTCACCCGGGAACGCCTCCTCGAAGACGTCTGGAAATCTTCCAGCGAGTGGCAGGTGACGACCACGGTCACCGAACACATCCGCAAGCTGCGCGCGAAGCTCGCGTCGGTCGCCGGTGATCGCCGGTGGATCACAACGGTTCGCGGCGTCGGCTACCGCTTCGATCCGTAGCTGCTGGAGGAGCGCGAGGGTCAGGCGGACTCGAGGATGGCGGGATCGCCGCCGAGTCCGGTGACGATCAGCGCCGCGTTGCGTCGCATCAATTCAAGATACGTGTGATCGGGGTCGCCGGCGGAGCCCGGAAGGCTGTCGTCGGCGAGGTCACCCACGTACGTCGCTCCCGTCTCCGCAGCGATCGCCTCGATGACCTCGACAGGAAACTCCTGTGCGCCGAACAGGGCGGGCACATCGAGATCACGCATCAGATCGATGACCGCGCGGACTTCGGCCGCAGACGGTTCCGCATAGTCCGACGGTTGGACCGCCACCGCGAAGTCGAGCCCGTAGTCACGGGCGAAGTACGTCCAGGCGTCGTGGTAAGCGACGAGAACACGGTTGCCGTCAGGGACGGTCGCGATCGCCTGTTCGATCCGTGCATCGAGGTCGTCGAGCTGCCCGAGGAGCGTCCCGGCGTTGGCGTTGAACGTCTCGGCGCCTGCGGGATCGACGAGCGTGAGGGCGTCAACGATGCCGTCGACGAGGTGCGCGGTGTTGCGCAGGGACGTCCACACGTGCGGGTTCGGCCCGAGTTGCGAGTCTTGTTCCTCACCGTGGGTGTGCCCGTCATCACCATGGCTGTGCCCGTCATCACCGTGGCTGTGGCCGTGGTCGTGGACGAGCATGGAGAAATCGAGGGATTCTTCTCCGAGCAGCACCACAGGTACGCCCGGGCCCACATTTCGTTGCGCCAGTTCGAGTGCAGCTTGGTTGAGTTCGAGCCCGACACCGACGTACAGACCGACCTGTGTGAGCCGCGCCACATCGCCGGGTCGCGGCTCGTAGGTGTGGGCGTCTGCGCCGGATGGGACGAGCGACGTCACGTCGACGCGATCACCGCCGACCACCTCGACAAGATGCGCGATCGGTGCGAGCGTGGCCATGACCTCGACGCGCTCGGCATCGTCGTCCGGATCTTGCTCGCCGGGTTCTGTGGCCGACTCCGCCGGAGGGTCTGCGATGTCCTGCTCCGAGGCTGGGCCCGTCGTGCTGACACACGCCACGAGCAGCAGCGTCAACGCGAACCCAAACAGGATGCGCCCACTCGTCGTCACGCCGGCCTCCTCCCTGGTCCGAGCCGATACCGAACTACCCACCCGAATACTTATTGCGAATCGGTCGCAACAGTATCAGCTCGCTGCGGGTGTCGTGGACCTCGGCCGACAAGGCGACGAACCACGGCGGTCGCGCCGAACGCGACGGCAAACAACGTCGCGCCGGCCAACACGATGCTCGGACCACTGGGAAGATCGACGTGGTACGAGGCATACAGCCCTGTGATGCTCGCAACGATGCCGAGCACCGTCGAGACGAGAAGCATCGCGCCGAACGTTCTGGTCACCAGACGGGCCGTCGCCGCAGGAATCACGACTGCCGCCGCGATCAGCAACGCTCCGAGCACGCGAACACTCGCGACCACGACGGCTGCGGTCAACAGATGGAAGACGATCTCGAGGCGCGCGACCCGCACACCGTGCACGAACGCCACCTGCGGATCGAAGGTCGTGAACACCAGGGAGCGGTACGCGCCGCCGACAATCGTCGCGAACGCCACGCCGACGACCCCTGCGACGACGAGGTCGGCCGTCCCGACACCGAGGATGTTGCCGAACAGCAGCGCCTCGACGCTCACCCGAGTCGGCACGATCGAGAGCACCGCCACGCCGATCGCGAAGATCGACGTCGTGACGATGCCGATCGCGGCATCGGCGTGCAATCCGGGACGTCGCGCAACCCGGTCGATCAGCAGAGCAGAAACCACGGTCGCGACCGCTGCACCGACGTAGAGATGGGTGCCCAGCGCCATGCCGACGGCGGCGCCGCCCACGACCGCATGCGCCAACCCGTGCCCGATGTAGCTCATCCGACGCAACACGATGAAGGTCGACAGCGCGCCGCACAGACCACCGATCAACAGTCCCGCGAGCAACGCGCGCACGAAGAACGCGTACGCAAACGGCTCGGTGAGCGCCTCGATCACCGCAGCCCGACAACACCTGAAGCATGCGCTGCAGCAAGATCCGGCGCTGCGCCGACGAGCGGTTCGTCGGTGGGAACCGACCCGTCTCCCTCAACGACAGCGAGCCCGCCAGCAACCTGCACGATGCGCATTTCTGCGCCATACGTCCGCCCGAGGACCTCGGGCGTGAGCACCTGTGCGGGGGCACCGTCGGCGACCACCGTGCCGTCGAAACACACGACGCGAGGCAAGTGCACGGCAACGTGGTTGAGGTCGTGGGTGGTCAGGATCACCGTGCGTCCGTCGCGCACGAGTCCCCGCACGACCGCGAGCACGTCACGGCGCGTCGCGACGTCGACATCGCTCGTCGGTTCGTCGAGCAGGATCAGTTCCGCACCGTGCACCAGCGCCCGTGCGACGAACATGCGTTGACGCTGCCCTCCCGACAGTTCCGCGATCGGCTGACGGGCGAGTTCGGCGATGCCGAGGCGTTCGAGCATGTCCATGGCGGTGCGCCGCTCACCTGGGGAGAACCAGGGCTGGCGCACCGGCGCTCCCGCGCCCAGCATCACGACCTGCTCGACCGTCAGCGGGAAGGTCCAGTCGACCTGGTCGAGCTGGGGTACATAGCCGACGCCGCGCACCGGTCGCCGGCGTCGCGGCCGCTGGCCAAGCACCTCCAACGTCCCGGAGAGCACGTCGACCTCGCCTGCGATCAGGCGAAGAAGCGTCGTCTTGCCCACACCGGACGGGCCGACGACGCCGATGAGCTCACCTGCGTCCAGCGCGAACGAAACGTCACGCAGCACAGCATGCGCACCGTAACCGGCCGTCACGCCATCGAGCTGGACGACCGTTTGGGAAGCGGTCGGGGTGCGCATCACGGTCGGGGGGCTCCTGGTCCTTCGTGGTCCGCTGACGTTCGCCGATCCTGCGAACGATTCGCAGATTACCCTCCCGTGGGCTCCAGCGACAGGGCGCGACGGACCTGATCGACGCTCAGACCACGCACGAGCACGGTCTTGCTGCGGCTGCGCTCTCCCATGAGCACAGTGACACTCGTGCGCGACACCCCGCATCTTCCCGCTATGTGGTCGACGACCGCGCGGTTGGCGGCCCCGTCGACCGGTGGCGCCTGGACACGCAGTTTGAGCGCATCGCCGTGCATGCCCACGATCGCGGTCTTCGACGCGCGCGGCAGCACACGCAACCGCACGAGCACACCGTCGCGGTGATCGACGATCGCAGCAGCATGCGCATCGGAGGGCATCGAGACTCCCGCAAGGCAATGTCTCGGCGACGCGGGCCACCGTGGCTCACGCAGAGGGTGCTGTGGCGGCGGAGTGTCGTCCGTCGCCGCATCGAGCCAGCAGCTTCCACATGGAAAGCGCGGACCGGACAAGGATGGAGCGGATGACGGGATTCGAACCCGCGACCTCCACCTTGGCAAGGTGGCGCTCTAGCCAACTGAGCTACATCCGCATGGCGCCGAACGGTAACGCGTCGGCCACAACCCGGCAAACCGCCCGGTTGGCGGGCCCGGTCACCCTGTCGAACCGAATCCTGCCGCGCCTCTGGACGTCTCGTCGAGCTCGTCGACTTCGACGACACGAGCTTGGCCGACCTGCTGGAGCAACAACTGAGCGATGCGTTCACCGGCACGCAGCACCACAGTTCGTGGGCCGAGATTGACCAGCAGAACCTTGAGTTCACCCCGATAGCCCGCGTCGATCGTTCCGGGCGCGTTCGCGACCGTCACGCCCTGCTTGAGCGCCAGGCCCGAGCGCGGATGGACGAGACCGACCCACCCGCGGGGCACCGCGATCGCGAGCCCAGTGGCGACCGCGACCCGTTGCCCGGACGCGATGGCGGTCTCGTCTGCTGCCGCCAGATCGAGTCCAGCGTCGCCGTCGTGGGCGTACACCGGCAGCGGGACGTCGGGACGCAACCGTCGTACCGGCAGGTCGATCTGCAGGCGGGTGTCTTTCTGCATGCCCAGGCTCGCTCGTCGCGGGGTCGTCACGCCCCCACACCTTAGAGTCGCACGACGGCCGTATCTCAACGACGAGCAGCCGCACGCATGCGCGCGAACTCCTCGCGCGCCTGACCATGATCCACGAGCGGCGCGGGGTAGCCGTCACGGCCACCGAACTCCCAGGGGGCGTGGACGGCCCCGCCGCTCACGTCGGACAGCTCGGGCACGAAGCGCCGCACGTAGGCCCCGTCGGGATCGAGACGTCGCGCCTGCGCAACCGGGTTCGGAAAACGCCCCGGGCGCGTGTCGACGCCGACCCCCGCCGCCCACTGCCACTGCGCGCTGTTGTTCGCCAGGTCGCCGTCGACGAGATGTCGCAGGAAGTGTGCGGCGCCCAGCCGCCAGTCCACACCGAGATGTTTGGTGAGAAACGAGGCCGCGAGCAAGCGCGCACGATTGTGCATCCAGCCTTCCTCGAGGAGTTGGCGCATGCCAGCGTCGACGATGGGGTAGCCGGTGTGGCCCTGACGCCAGGCATCGAACGCATCAGCGTCGTCTCGCCACACACGCGTATCGCTGCGCAGTGCGGTGGTGGGTATATCGGGCCGCGCAGCGAGCAGTTGGTGGTTGAAGTCGCGCCAGCACAACTGGCGCAGCACGGCCTCGTGCCCGTCGGTCGCCTCCGGCTGCTCAGCCAGCAGATGCGCGAACTCAGCAGCGGACACAACACCCAGATGCAGGGCGGCCGACAGCCGTGACGTCGCATCGGCGCCGGGCTCGTCACGCCGCAGTTCAGGGCGGTCGAGTGCGGCCAGATGTCGTGCAAGACGCCTGCGTGCCCCGGATTCATCGTCGACGACCAGGCCTCGGGCAGGCACGTCGTCGGTGAGGTCGCCGATGCCCGGCAGCGGTTGGCCGCCGAATCCTGGCGGCGTCGGTATCCGTGCAGGCGCACGGGTGGGTTCTCGCCAGCACTCGGTACGCCAGCGCCGGAAATAGGGGGTGAAGACCCGGTAGTGATCCGATCCCGAGGGAACCAGCGCACCCGCTGGCACGACGGTGACGCCGGGATGTTCCACGACGCGAGGGCGCGCACGGCCGGCGTCACCGGCGTCGACCGCACGTCTCAGGCCGGTCACGCGGCGACGCGCGTGCGCACTGACGTCGCCGGCGAGGTGGATCTCGTCGGCGCCGGCACGGCGGGCCGCTGCGGCTGCTTGTGCGATCGGGTCGCCTGTCGCCAGGTGCAGTCGGCCCCCGCGGGCCTCGATCTCGCGTGCGAGTCCGCGCAACGCAACGTGCAGTGCGACGGCACGGTTGGGCGACGCGAAGCGCCCACGCAGCACCTCGTCATCGAACACGAACAGCGGCACGACCTCATCGGCACGGCGGCACGCCGCGACGAGCGCAGGGTTGTCGTGCACACGCAGATCCCGGGTGAAGAGGACGACCGCTGTCGTCACGTGCATCCTGACTGTCGGTCGGAACAGGCCCATGTCGACGGCGTCGCGCCACAGCTCCATGGCGGCACAACGTGTTCGTCCCACTACGTTCCGGCGGATCGGTGCGATCGGCGCGGGACGGGTGGACAGTGGGAAATGCTCGCGTTTTGGCCCATTGGGCCTCTAGTGTGCAGTTGGATCGAACATCCACGACGGTCACCGACGGTGGTGTCACCGCGTGACGATCACCTCGTTCCACCCGACACGCCGACTGACAGGAGCATTCGATATGGCGGACTCGCTCGTCGTCCAGAGCAAGGTCAAGGAAGCTGTCAAGCGCCAGGACCTGCGCATGGACTCGACGTTCCCGGACGCACTCAACGCGAAGATCAACCAGATGCTCGCCGAGGCGGCCCGCCGTGCCAAGAACAACGGCCGTGGCACGCTGCGTCCCTACGACCTGTAGGCCACACCGCTCGACGCCGGCATCGGCCGGCACCTTCGTCGCGCGTCCCACACAGGGGCGCGCGACGTTGTGATGTCACATCTGAAGCCTTCTACGTCCATCAGGGCCCGTTCTCCGACCTAGACTGCCAGCCATGACAACAACGACAACGCTCGCACGGCGCAGCGGACCCGCAACGCCGCAGCTGCGTGCCTGGCGTGCATTTCTCGAGGCACACGCCCGCACGATCGAGCAGCTCGAGCGCGAGCTGCGCGAGACCGAGCAGCTTCCACTCGCCTGGTACGACGTGCTCGTGCAGCTCCACGAAGCCGACGACGACCGCCTGCGGATGCAGGACCTCGCCCAGGCCGTGCTGTTGTCGAAGAGCGGACTGACCCGCCTGGTCGACCGCATGGAACAGGCCCGCCTCGTTCGCCGGGTCGCCTGCGACTCGGATCGCCGAGGGACCTACGCGCAACTCACGGACGAGGGGCTCGCCCGGCTCAGGGCCACCGCTCCCACCCATTTGCGCGGCGTTCACGAGCACTTCGCACGCCACCTCAGTGCCGACGAAGCGGCCATCATCGAACGTGCGCTCGAGCGCATCGCACGCGCCGCCGGGGACTGACGCAGCCAGACCGACCACGGCGGTTGGCGACCACGCGTCCGCCGGAGGGTGCGGATAACGTGCGCACCCCGCCGATCGCACCAGCAGGAGAACTCTCCACGATGAGCGACCGTACGGACACCCTCACGATCACCGACAACCGCACCGGCCGCACCTACGAGGTGCCGCTCGAGCACGGGGCGATCCAGGCGATGGATCTGCGGCAGATCAAAGTGTCCGACGACGACTTCGGGGTGATGACCTACGACCCCGGCTTCAAGAACACGGCGAGCTGTCGAAGCGAGATCACCTACATCGACGGTGAGACCGGGATCCTGACCTACCGCGGCTACCCCATCGAGCAGTTGGCCGAGCAGTCGTCGTTCCTCGAGGTCGCCTACTTGCTGCTGCACGGCGAGCTGCCCACCGCCGACGAGGCGGACGCGTGGGAACACGACATCACCCACCACACGTTCATCCACGAGAACATCAAGCAGTTCATGGACGGCTTCCACCACGACGCCCATCCGATGGGGATGCTCGTGTCGACGGTGGGTGGCCTGTCGACGTTCTACCCGGAGGCCAAGGACATCGATGACGCCGAGGTCCGCCGGATGCAGATCATCCGGCTGATCGCCAAGTTCCCCACGATCGCCGCCTTCGCCTACCGGCACTCGATCGGAATGCGCTACTCGTACCCCGACAACGACCTGTCGTTCACGGGCAACTTCCTCAACATGATGTGGAAGACAACCGAGCTGAAGTACGAACCGGACCCGATCCTCGAACGCGCCCTCGACGTCCTGCTGATCCTGCACGCAGACCACGAGCAGAACTGCTCGACGACGACGATGCGTGGAATCGGCTCATCGGACGCCGACCCGTATTCGGCCGCAGCGGGCGCGTGCGCCGCCCTCTACGGGCCCAAGCACGGAGGCGCCAACGAAGCGGTGTTGACGATGCTCGAGGAGATCGGTTCCGTCGACCGCGTCCCGGAGTACGTCAAGAAGGTCAAGGACCTCGATTTCCGCCTCATGGGATTCGGCCACCGTGTCTACAAGAACTACGACCCTCGCGCGAAGGTGATCCGGGAACTCGCCCACCAGGTCTTCGAAGTCACCGGACGCAATCCGATGCTCGACATCGCCGTGGAACTCGAACGGATCGCACTCGAAGACGACTACTTCGTCGAACGCAAGCTGTACCCGAACGTGGACTTCTATTCGGGCATCATTTACCAGGCGATGGGGTTCCCGACGTCGATCTTCACGTCGCTGTTCGCGATGGGACGTATCCCCGGGTGGCTCGCCCACTGGCAGGAGAACCTGCTCGACGAAGAGCAGGCGATCTCACGTCCTCGCCAGCTGTACGTCGGCCCCGGCGAGCGCGACTACGTCCCGATCCAGAAGCGCTGACGCACCGGCACGTCAGTCGACGGTCACACCCCCGCGCTCCGCGTCCTCACGAACAGCCGCAGCGACGGCGGTGACCACCTTGTCGTTGAACACGCTCGGGACGATGTACTCCGGCCGCAATTCATCAGCAGGGACGACGTCGGCCAGTGCCCGTGCAGCCGTGACCTTCATCGACTCGGTGATGTGTCGCGCACGCGCATCCAGCGCGCCACGGAACACCCCGGGGAACGCAAGCACGTTGTTGATCTGGTTCGGATAGTCGCTCCGACCCGTGGCAACCACTGCCGCGTGCTCACGCGCCGCGATCGGGTCGACCTCCGGGTCGGGGTTGGCCAGGGCGAACACGATCGCGTCGTCCGCCATCGCGGCCAACGCCGACGGTTCGAACAGATCCGGGCCACTGACGCCCACGAACACGTCGGCGCCCTGCAACGAGTCGGTGAGCTCACCCGTACGCTTGCTCGGATTGGTGTTGTCTGCGAGCCACTGCTTGCTGCGGTCCAGGCCCTTGCGACCGGGATGCAGAATGCCGGCGCGGTCGGCGACGACCACCTCGCCGATCCCTTCGTCGAGCAGGAGCTTCGCGATCGCGACACCGGCCGCGCCTGCGCCCGACATCGCCAGCGACACGTCCTCGATGCGCTTGTCGACCAGACGCAGCGCGTTGTGCAGCGCTGCGAGGACGACGATGGCGGTGCCGTGCTGGTCGTCGTGGAACACGGGGATGTCGAGCGACTCGCGCAGGCGCTCCTCGATCTCGAAGCACTGCGGCGCGGCGATGTCTTCGAGATTGATGCCGCCGTACACCGGGGCGGTGGCTTCGACGATCTTGACGAACTCATCGACATCGCTCGAATCCACGTCGAGGCACACCGGCCACGCGTCGATACCGGCGAAGTGCTTGAAGAGCACCGCCTTGCCTTCCATGACCGGCATGGACGCTTCAGGGCCGATGTTGCCGAGGCCGAGTACCGCACTGCCGTCGGTCACGATCGCGACCGAGTTGCCCTTGATCGTCAGTCGCCGGGCATCGTCGGGGTTCTCCGCGATCGCTCGACACACCCGTGCGACGCCGGGTGTGTAGGCCATCGAGAGATCGTCCCGGGTGCTCAACGGAACGGTGGAGCGCACCTCGAGCTTGCCGTGGAGATGCAACAGGAACGTGCGGTCGCTCACCCGGTGGACGTCGACGTGCTCGACCTCGTCGACCACCTCGCTGATGCGGTTCGCATGGTCGGCGTCGCCGGCGTTGACCGTGACATCGACCACGAGTTCTGTTCCCGAGGTGTCCACGAAGTCCATCGCGACGACGGCGCCTCCGGCCGAGCCGATCGCGGTCGTCACGCGTCCGACGGCGCCCGGATCGTCCGCTGCGAGCCGAAGCCGCAGGGTGATCGAGTATGACGCGTTCGGTTGGGCGGTCATCATGACACTCCGTTGCCGTCGGGCCGTCTGGAACACGGCCCCTGACGCTACACGGCCGCTACATCCCGAGCCGCATCGACCGGTCAGGACATCTCGTGGTGCGGCTCGGCATCGGCGTCGGCGTTCTCCAGGGCTGCGAGTGCCTGCTCCCACTGGTCGAACAGCCGCGCGGCGTGATCCTTCGCCTCTCCGTGCCGTGTCACGAGGTCGCGTGCATGCGCGTCGTCGTCATAGGTGCGTGGATCGGCGAGTTGCGTCGTCAACTCGGCAACACGCTGCTCAGCCGCGACCAGATCGGCTTCGAGCGCCGCAGCGCGCTTCTCGAGACGGCGGCGTTCGCGGTCGTGTTCGCGGCGCTCCCCGTCGCGACGTTTCGGGGCGGCGGACATCGAAGGTTCTTCGGTGACTCGTTGCGAGGACGGTGTACGGGCGACGACGAACTCCTCGTACGTGCCGTCGAACGACTCCACCCGCCCGTCGGCCACCTCGACGACGAAGTCGGCGGTGGATCTGATCACGTGCCGGTCGTGCGTGATCAGCACGACGGTTCCCGGATAGGCGTCGATGGCGTCTTCGAGCACGTCGCGCGACGCGAGATCCAGATGGTTGGTGGGCTCGTCGAGCAGCAGCAGGTTCACGGGCGACGCCATCACCTTCGCCAGGCCGAGTCGTGTGCGTTCACCCCCGGAGAGTTCGCCGACGACACGATCGGCCAGATCGCCGGGGAACCCGAACGCACCGAGCATCGTGCGGTGGTTCAACGCACGATGCCGATCGTCGAGTGCGGTGAGGAATTCGGCGATCACCGTACGCGTCAGATCCATCGCTTCGGCTTGGTGCTGGTCGACGACGGCGACCTCGACGTTGTGGCCTGTGCGGAGCTGCCCCGAACGTGGTTGGAGTTCACCAGCCAGCAGACGCAGCAGCGTTGATTTGCCGGCACCGTTGGGGCCCACGAGCGCGACTTTTCTGCCCCGCTCGATCGCGAGGTCGACACCTCGTAGGACGGTCCGATCGCCATAGCCGGCCTCGACATCCACCAACTCGGCGACCAGGCGTCCCGAACGCGGCGGTTCGGGGAACTGGAAACGGGCGACGAGCGCGCGATGCTCGGGTACCTCGACCCGCTCGACCCGTTCCAGCGCACGCACGCGCGACTGCACCTGACGGGCCTTGGTGGCCTTGTAGCGGAACCGCTCGACGAACCGCTCGACCTCCGCGAGACGTCGATCCTGCTGCGCACGCGTGGCGCGAAGCTGGGCGAGACGTTCCTCGCGCTGGTGCACGAACGACGCGAACGCGCCCTGCTCGGCAGCGATGGTCCCCGATCGGACTTCGTAGGACGTGGCGGTGCCCGCAGCGAGTTCGACGATGGTCTCGGCTGTCGCGTCGATGAAGTCACGGTCGTGGGAGACGAACAGCAGGGCGCCCGGCAGCGAACCCACCACCTGTTCGAGCCACTGGATCGTCTCAAGATCGAGATGGTTGGTGGGCTCGTCGAGCACGAGCAGATCAGGACGCGCGACGAGCAGGCGCGCCAACGCAGCGCGCACCCGCCACCCTCCTGACAACTCGGCTGGCGGGCGACGCGCCTCGTCATCGGAGAAGCCGAGTCCCGCGAGCGTGCGGAAGGCGTCGGATTCGAGCTCATAGCCGCCAAGCTGGCGGAAACGGTCCTGCACGCCGGCGTAGGTTTCGAGCACCTGTTCCTGTTCGTCGCGTGAGGCGGACTCGAGCTGCTGCTCGAGATCACGCAGCCGGCGCTCCAGATCGCGCAGGTGCTCGGCACCGTCGAGGACATAGCTGATGACGTCGGGATGCCCCGAGGCGTCGTCGACGACGTCCTGCGGCAGCCAGCCCACGCGCAGGTCGCGTGGCCGGCTCACCGTCCCCGAATCAGGCACACGCTCCCCGACGACGACCTGCAGCAGCGTCGTCTTGCCGGCGCCGTTGCCGCCGACCAGGGCAACACGGCTGCTGGGAACCAGGCGCAGATCGACGTCGGCGAACAGCGTGCGCCCACCGAGGGTGACCGCGACGTCGGAACAACTGAGCAACCCGGCCACCTTTGTGCACGACAGCTCACGAGGCTACTGGCCGCGGCGTGACGTCCCGCCGGTACGGCCTAACCTTTCGCCTCATGCACCTCGTTTCGGTCCACGACCTCGCCGCGCGTGTCGACGGCCGGACGTTGTTCGAACACGCCTCCTTCGGCCTCGACGACACCGACCGTGTCGGCGTCGTCGGGCCCAACGGTGTCGGCAAGTCGACGTTGCTGCGAATGCTCGCAGGCGAGCGTGTCCCGGACGCTGGAGAGATCGTCGTCCGGCGCGGAACGCACATCGGGTGGCTGCCCCAGGCGCCGACCTGGTCCGACGACGAGGCCGGCCGCATCGTCGCCGGCGACGGCGTTCGGCCCGACGAAGCCGCCGCGATCCTCGACCGCCTCGGCATCGATCCCGCCGCGCCCACCAACGCGATGTCGGAGGGCCAGCGGCGACGCGTCGACCTCGCCCGCGTGCTCGTCGCACCGGCTGACCTGCTCGTCCTCGACGAGCCCACCAACCATCTCGACGTCGACATGATCGACTGGCTCGAGCACGAACTCGGCCGGCGACGCTGCGCTGTCGTCGTCGTCACACACGACCGTTACGTGCTCGAGCGGGCCGTCGACGCGATGCTCGACCTCGAACCGGGACCTTCGGGAGCAACCATCCACTGGAGCACGGGCAGCTACTCGCATCTGCTCGAAGCCCGTGCTGCACGCGCTGCCCAGCGCGATGCGCGCTCGGCCCGCGCCCGCAACCTGCTGCGCAAAGAAGTCGCATGGCTCCAGCGTCGACCCAAGGCACGTGGAACAAAACCTCGATTTCGTGTCGAACAGGTCGACCAGATCCGCCGGGAGGCGACGACGGAAGATGAACGACCGCTCGAGCTGGGAACGGGCCGCCGTCGTCTCGGACGCGACGTCGTCACCCTCGAGGACGTGACGGTGCGTCGGGGCGATCGCGTGATCCTCGACCAGGTCGATCTTGCGATCGGACCCGGTGAACGCGTCGGCGTCGTCGGACCCAACGGTGCGGGCAAGACCACCTTGCTCGAGGTGCTGGCAGGTCGCCGCGACGTCGACGGGGGCACGCGACGCATCGGGCACACGGTGCACTCGGCGCTGTACGAGCAACGGGTACGCATCGACGATCCGTCAGCCGACGCGCTCGACACACTGCTCGCGATCGCCGAGCACATCCCACTCGCGGACGGATCCACACTGCCCGCACACCGGCTCGCGGAACGGTTCGGCCTCGGCGAGCAGCTGCGCACCCCGGTCACGGAACTCTCAGGCGGCGAGCAACGGCGGCTGGCGCTGCTGCACGTGCTCGTCGAGGCACCCAACGTCGTGCTGCTCGACGAACCCACGAACGACCTGGACCTCGAGACACTCAGCGCGCTCGAGGATCACCTCGACGGATTCACCGGCACGCTGATCGTCGCCTCGCACGACCGCTATGTCCTCGACCGCCTGACCGATCGCACGCTCGCGCTGGAGGACGGCCGTGTCGTCGAACATCTCGACCTCGACGCCTACCGGCAGACGCGACACGACCAGCCTGCTTCCCGGCCGGCAGGACACGGCGCGGACGATTCCGCGGTCGACAACCGCGCACGTCAGCAAGCGCGGCGACGTCAGCGCGCACTCGAACAACGCATGGCCGAGCTCGAAGCCCGCCTGGGCCAACTCGACCACGACATGGCTGAACACGCCTCACAGCCCGAGGTGCTCGCCGAGCTCGCCGCGACGCGCAGCGCGATCAGCACCGAACTCGCCGCCGCCGAGGACGCCTGGCTCGAACACGCGGTCAGCGACTGACGCGCGCGTGCATGCTCGACCGCACACACCGAAGGATTCGACGTCAACCGATCATCAGCGGCAGCGAAGGCCGTTGTTCGCCGAAGCCGACCACCGCACCCCAGGCATCGCCGTCTGAAGCCGCGTCATCGAGAAGGCGGGCCATCGAACGCTCGTCGTGCAGCGGCGCGAGGTCGCGCGCGCGCACGAGGACGAGCATCGTTCCCTTCAACTGGCGGGCGCGGTCGAACCATCCGGAGTCGAGGCCTTCGCGCGCAGCGCGCAGCAGTGTCGTGTCGCGCTCGTCGACCAGGCGGAGTTCGGTGTCGTCGACGACGAAGCCGACACGCGCACCGCGCGGCAGCTCACGTCCGACGAACGCGTCCAGAGGCTCGACACCGGCGGCGACCACGCGTTCGCGCAGTTGCTCGTCCTCGGATCGTGACGACGCGACGAGCAGCGGCATCCCGCCTACCAGCAGCGTGCGAACCTGCACGCCTTGACCACGTCCGTGCTCGTCCACGTCGCCTCCAAGCTCGGCGGCAGGCAAGATAGCCCTCCGTGAAACGTCTCCGGCGATGTAGGGCCCGACCATCGAACCGCCCAGCGAGCCAGTGCGGGATACCCGCGTGAACCTGCTTGCGATCGACGCGAATTCGCTCGCGCACCGCGCGTTCCACTCCACGCGTGCAGACGACGCGGCCGGCGAGCACGCGGTGACGGGTGCAGTCGCGTCGATGCTCGCCGTGACCTGGCGACACGGCCCCTATGACGCACTGATCGCAGCGTTCGACCATCCAGTCAACCGCCGACGTCGTGACTGGCCGGAATACAAGGCCAACCGGCCGTCCACCGACCCCGCGATCACCGCGGCGGTCGATCGACTGCGCGACGACCTGTCGGCGTGCGGATTGACGGTCGCACGTCACGAGGGTGCCGAAGCGGACGACCTGCTCGCCACCGTCGCAGACGCGTGCACGGCACGCGGCTGGCGTTGCGATCTGCTCAGCTCCGATCGCGATCTGGTCGCGCTGGTTGGTAACGATGTCCGCCTGCTGCGCCCCGGTAGCACCTTCGCCGACCTGCACGTCGAGGATCTTGACGAAGTCGTGCGCCGCTACGGCGTCCGGCCACAGCAGTATCCGGATCTTGCGGCGTTGCGCGGTGACCCGTCGGACGGTCTCGACGGCGTCCCGGGCGTAGGAACCAAGACTGCGGCGCGGCTGTTACGCGACCACGGGTCCGTCGGCGGCATCTACGAGGCGATCAGCGACCTTCCGCCGCGCGTCGAGGCGGCACTGCGTGCCGCCCGTGCGACCGTCGAACGCAACCTGCTGCTGATGGCACCGCTCCCGCACCTGAGCGTCGACGTCGATGCCGCGGTGCGCAGCGGCGTCGACCCGGGCCGTATCCACGACGTTCTCACGGCGCGTGGGGTGGAGACAGCAGCGCGCCGGTTGCGCAACGCGATCCTCCAACCCGCCCCACCGGTCGCTCCCCCACCGCTCACACCCCCGGACGTCGCCGACGAACCGCGACCGCCGAGGGAACGGCAGCACCCGGAACACCCCCACGTCGGAGACGTCCACGCATCTGGAGACGGCGAACAGACATCGTTGTTCTGACGGTGTGACCCGCACGGCTCCACGCCGCAAGCGTTCCGCGGCCGGCGAGCGTCCAGAACGTCAGCAGGAGATCACCAGCTCACCGAGCGGCAGCAGCGGGTTCGGTTCGTCGACATCCACCTCGCGAACCGACTGGCAGGCTTCGAGATCTGCTGCGAGCAAGAGGATGAGCTCGTCGGCGAGGATGCGCGCCCGCGCGCGATCGTCGCCCAGCGCATCGTTGGCGATGAGTGCGACATGGAACCGGCGGTCGGCGTCCTCGCCAGCGCCCTGGCCGACGGTTCCGCTGATCGAGACGACGTCGCGCAGCGAGCCGGTCTTGCCCACGAAGCGTTCATGCGCAACCGTGTGGGTCAGTCGGCGGCGCAGCGTGCCGGTCTCACCCATCACCGCCATCACCGAGCGCCAAGCGTCGGCGTGCGGAGAGTTGTGCATCGCGACGTCGAGGTCGACGAGGGTTCGCACCGACAACCGATCGTCGCGGGACAGGCCCGAACCGTCGGCGAACACCGCCCCGGAACGGTCGACACCCAGCGCATCGAGCATCCCCTCGAGCGCGCGTGCACCGTCGTCGAACGATCCCCGACCCTGGCGTGCGAGCGCGACCGTGTGCAGCAGACCGTCCGCGAGATGGTTGTCGCTGAACTCCACCGAGAAACGAACGAGTTGCTCGACGGTGTCGCTTTCGACGCTCGCAAGGCGCCGCTGCGGCGCACGCGGCGTGCCGGCCCGCACCGCGCCGTCGATGTCGACACCCCGCTCGAGGAGCATCCGGGCGAGTTCCGCCGCTGCGTGGCGGGCGGGATCCTCGATCTGCTCAATGGTGATCTCGTCGGGTTCGATGTCACGGTCGCCGAGCGGCACGTCGAACGGGGCCGGCGGACGTGCGTTCGCAGCGAGGTCCTCGGTGCCATCTCCAGGCTGGATCTCCGGTGGCGCCGCGTCGGCTGTCTCCCTGTCCGGCTGTCCGGTGTCATCGGGCAGCTCGTAGCGCAGGCTGGTGACCAGGCCTGCGTCAACAGTCAGACCGGAGGCATGACGCGCGTCGAAGTCCCAGAAATAGCGTGGCAACCATCCCTCGGCGACACTGGGACCCTCGAATCCAGGCGCAATCCCGACGACGTCGCCGGTCACACGGACCACGCCCGCATCGGCGACCGCATCGGCCAGCACGGACAGTGGTGTGGCGGGACGTGCCGGATACACCCAGCGGATGTACTCGTCGGTTGCCAGGGCCGGGTCACCACCGCCGACCAGGACGAGATCACCGTGCAGCGTTCCGTCCGCCTCGAGGGGGCCGGTCGCTTCGACATGTGTCGCCAGGCGCGTCTGGGGCCCGAGCACCACCAGTGCCGCGGCGGCGGTGACGACCTTGAGTGTCGAGGCCGGCAGCAGACTGTCTTCGGGACGGTGCGCGATCACCTCGCGACCGTGACCGTCGACGACGAGTACGGACAGCTCAGCGGCGTCCAAGGATGCCAGCGTCGCGATGAGCACCTCGTCGAGATCGGAGGCGAGCTGCACGCGGCTCGCAGGCGGCGGCCCCGGTGCGGCGACACGCGGATCGGGCTCGGGCTCGATGGTCGCCGCAGCGGGCGGTTCGACTGCAGCCGCCTCGATCGCCGGGTGTGCGAGCGCCCCCACCTCGACGGCAGCGGGTCGACACGCCGTGACGAGCAACAGGAAGGCGAGCAGTGGCGCGGACACGCGCACGAACGCACGCAGCTGCGGAGTCGACGACCCGACGTCAGCTCGGCGCGTCGACACTGTCGAGCAGCCCGCGCAGCTGGAAGCCCCGTGACGGATGACGCAGCTTCGTGAGCGTCTTCTTCTCGATCTGTCGGATGCGCTCACGCGTGAGGCCGAACTGCGCACCGATGTCTTCGAGCGTGTGCTCCTCACCGTCCATCAGCCCGTACCGCAGCATCAGCACGGTGCGTTCCCGGTCGGTCAGCGCCGACAGTGCCCGCTCGACTTCGCGTTTGGCGAGGACGGCAGTCGCCGAGTTCTCCGGATCGATAGCGTCCTCGTCTGCGACGAGTTCGCCCATCGTCGCGTCGCCATCCTCGCCGATCGGTTTGTCGAGGCTGGCGACGTCCTGCGCGGCGAGCTTGACCTCGCGCAGCCGCTCGATCGGCAACCCCAGTTCGGCGGCGATCTCGGCTTCGGTCGGCTCGCGTCCCAACTGCTGCAGCAGTGCGAACTCGGCGTAGCGCACCTTGCCCATCAGCTCATGCACATGGACCGGCAGGCGCACGGTGCGGCCGGTGTTGGCCAGGCCACGTTGCAGCGCCTGGCGGATCCACCAGGTCGCGTAGGTCGAGAACTTGTAACCCTTGGTGTGATCGAACTTCTCGACGCCGCGGATCAGCCCGAGGTTGCCTTCCTGGATGAGCGAGAGCAGGTCAACGCCACGACCACGGAACTTGCGCGCAACGGAGACGACCAGGCGAAGGTTCGCGCGGATCATGTGATCTTTGGCGCGTTCGCCAGCGCGCATCACCATGCGCAACTGGGCCTTGCGGCGCGGCTGCAGCTTGGTGCCGTTGCCCATCACCCCGAGCGCTGCGAGTCCGGCCTGGTAGCGCTTGGCGAGATCGACTTCCTGTTCGGGCGTGAGCAGTTCGGTTCGGCCGATCTCGTTGAGATATTGGCGAACCGAGTCCGACGACGCCGACAACGGCGTCGCCTCGGGACGATCAGCGTCCTCGACCAGATCGTCGAGAACCTGCATGCCGAGGTCGCGCGCGCTCTGCGCGGTCTCCTCCACCCAGTTGTCGGGGTGCGTCAACGGGTCGTAGAGATCCTGCAGTTCGGACAGGAGCACGTACCCCCGGGAAGCGCCACGCTCGAACAGCTCTGAGATCGGGGTGACGTCGCTCAACGCTCGGCCTCGCGCGGTCCACTCGGTGCTCGCAGGCGCCCCGACCGGCCCGACGGCGCACCTGGATCACAGTCCCGGTCTCGCAGCCACGGGGCCGCGTCCTCCCCGTCGGACCGGGGCGTGGGCGCGCATGGTACGGCCAAGTCGAGGAACCGTCAGCGCGTTTGTTCGGGTGCCGCACCACCGTCGTCGTCATCGCCGGCACCACCGTCGCCGCCGGCATCTCCTGCACCTGGCGCGGGGTCGTCCTCCCGTAGGAAATTGACCCACGATCGGTAGGCACGCTCGTCGTCGGACTGCGACGTCTCGTCATCGTCGCCCGCGTCGAGGATCGGGTGCTGCGACGTGCCCGCGGCACGGCGTGGACGCGCTGCGGCGCGCCCTCCGAACGCGGTCGCGACACCACGGCCGTGCAGATGCCCGCCGCCTGCAGCAGGGGCGTCTGCGCTGCGCCGAACGGCGACCGCAGCGGCGAGCGCGGTCGTGAAGGGCACCGCGGCGATGAGCCCGAGTGACCCCACGACGGTCTTGACGATCTCTTCGGCCAGGACCTCGGAGTTGACGATCTCGCCCAACGGCAACCCGCTGGTGGAGAACAGCACGAGCAGTGCGAGTGACGCCCCGGCGTAGGCGAGGAACAGCGTGTTGACCACCGAGGCGATGTGGTCGCGACCCACCTTCATCGCGCGGGCGAACAGTGAGGCCCACGTCAGGCGGCGATCGGTGTCGTGCAGCGCGAACACTGTCGACGCCTGGCTGACGGTGACGTCGTCGAGGACGCCGAGCGCGGCGATGATCAGGCCGGCGAGCACCAGCCCCTGCAGATCGAGGCCTTCCACGGCGAATCGCGCGAACACCGCGTCGTCGGACGCGAACCCGGTGATCTTGGCCTGCGAGATGAACGTCAGCCCGAGGGCGATCGTGAGCGTGAGGGCACCGGCGGTGCCCACGACCGCCGAGGTCGTCATCTCGTTGAGGCCGTGTGTGAGGTAGAGGGTGACGATCATCACGGCCATCGCGCCCACCCACGCGACCAGCGGAGGGCTGCTGCCTGCGAGGATGGCGGGCACGACGAACTGCACGACGATGAGCAGGCTGAGTGCGAGTCCGACCAGTGCACGAACACCGTGCCATCGGCTGATCAACAGCACAGCCGCGATGAACAACCCGAGCAGGATCTGCAGGACCGGCAAACGCCTGAAGTCCTGGATGTAGTACTCGACGTCGTCGTCGCCGACGCTGAACGCGGCGACGCTGATGCGGTCACCGGGGCTCATCGGCGGATAGCCGTCCAGCATGACCTCGAGGGTGACGACCGCGCCCTCGTCGGGCCCTTCGAGGATCTGGATGACGATGTTCGCGTGGTCGCCGCTGCCACCCATGTAGGGGTCGGGTTCGTCCTGGTAGTGGTCGATGGAGCGGATCTCGGCCAGGAACACCTCGCCGGTGGGAGCGTCGGCCTCGGGCAGGTCCGCGCTTTGCGGCCACAGCGCGATCATGCCGACGATCGTGACGACGAGGACGACACCGACGACGACGAGCAGGCGCCGGTGCACACGCGAGCCGAGGTCGGGCATCATCGCGGACTCCTGCGGGCGACGGATCGGCGGAGCCCGGATCCTACGACGGCGCCCGCCGCGAATGCGACGGGCGCCGGGTCGTTCGTACGGCGTTCTCGGTTCAGGCAGCCCGGTCGAGCACGTCGAGCAGGCCGGACAGGTTGTGGGCACGCGAGGGGTGGCGCAGCTTCGCAAGCGCACGGTTCTGCATCTGACGGATGCGTTCGCGCGTGAGCCCGAAGTACTCGCCGATCTCCTCCAGCGTCATCGGTTCCTCCCCGTGGAGGCCGAATCGCAGCACGAGGATGACCCGTTCGCGTTCCTCGAGTTCGGCGAGCGCAGCCTCGATCTGGCTCATCGCATCGCCTTCGATGGCGGTGTCGGCAGGGTCGGTGCCGGAATCGTCGGCGATGAGATCGCCCATCGTGGCGTCGCCGTCCTCGCCGATCGGACGATCGAGGCTGACGAGTTCCTGCATCGCGTCCCGTACTTCGCGTACACGCTGCGCGGTCAGGCCGACCTCTTCGGCGACTTCGGCTTCGCTCGGATCGCCGCCCTTCTGCTGGCGCAGCCGCAGTTCAGCGGCGCGCAGCTTCCCGTACAGCTCCCAGACGTGCGCAGGCACGCGGATGGTCCGCCCCTTGCTGGCGACACCGCGCTGCAAGGCCTGTCGGATCCACCAGACCGCGTAGGTCGAGAACTTGTAGCCCTTGGTGTGGTCGAACTTCTCGACGGCACGCAGCAAGCCGAGGTTGCCTTCCTGGATCAGCTCGATGAAGTCGAGATCGCGGCCGGAGAACTTGCGTGCCTGTGGAACGACCAGGCGCAGGTTCGCCTGAACCATGCGCTCCTTGGAGCGTTCGCCGTCGCGGCTGATCGTGCGCAGGCGCGCCTTGCGTGCGCGTGTCAGCTCACGGCTGGTGGCACGGAGCATCTCGTCGGCTGCGAGACCGGCCTGATAGCGCTTCGCCAGATCCGCCTCGTCCTCCTTGGTCAGCAACGCGTGCTTGCCGGCGTCGTTGAGGTACTGGCGAACCAGGTCGGTGGTCAACGCCGACGAGTGGTCGATGACCTCCTCGGGGGCGTCGTCCGCGACGTCGTCGATGACTTCGAGACCCTGTCCCCGGGCCTCGCCGATGACGTCCTCGACCCATGTGTCCCCATGGAGCTCCGGAACGTGGTGCTCCTGGAGCTCGGAGAGCAGCACGTAGCCGCGCTCCGACGAGCGCTCGAGCAACTCCTCGACGGCGACTTCGGCCGTCGGCAACTCGGTTCGATTCACCTTGCCTCCTCGCGGTCGGCGTGGGCGCCGGGCAGGCACGATCCGGCGGACGTGGTAGCGTCGCACGTGCGGTTCGTCGCCGTCATCTTCACAGACCGGCAGACGGACACCTTTTGTGTGTCCACATGCCCCGGTGGTGGCCGTTCGTACACGGTGAACGGCGTTTGTGGCCTCTCTATGCCCTCAACGGTCACATCGGCCTGCAGCATCCCGCGCACGACCGCGTGTGCGCTCATCGCACGCGCTGATGGCAATGTGAGGCTTCCCCGTCGATCTGACCGGCTTCGCCGTCAGGTTTCGTTCGACGTCCCGCTCGTAACGGCCACCCCTGCCGGGTCCTCGGCGCGCTGTGCTGCCCGCTCCGGGTAGGGAATCCGCGGGTGATAGATACCCACGAGTGAGTCGACGATCGTGTCGCGGACACGTGCGAGCTCGCGGAACGTCAGGTCGGCGTCGTCGAACTGTCCGTCCGCCACGCGTTCAGCGAGAAGCGCATCCACGGTCGACTCGATCTCTTCACGCGGGATCGTGCCGCGCTCCATCGCCATCGCCCGGGTGGTGGCCTCCGAGCAGTCCGCCAGCAGCAGGATCGCGGCCTCCTTCGAGCGCGGCTTGCCGCCCTTGTACCGGAACTGCTCCTGGTCGATCTCCTCGGAGTCGCCCGCCTGCTTGCGCGCCGCCTCGTAGAAGTAGGTGACGAGCATGGTCCCGTGGTGGCTGCGGATGCACTCGACGACCTCGGGCGGTAGGCGGTGTTTGATCGCCAGCTCGACACCGTCGACGACGTGATTCTGGATGATGATCGCTGAGACGGCAGGTTCGAGCTCATCGTGGGGGTTGCCGATCCCCTGCTGGTTCTCGATGAAGTAGTGGGGCTGACGTACTTTGCCGATGTCGTGGTACAGAGCGGCGACGCTGCCGAGCAACGGATTGGCCCCCACCTCCCGGCATGCGCGTTCAGTCAGCGAGGCGACCATCACCGAATGGTTGTAGGACCCCAACGCCTTGGTCTCGAGCTCACGGAGCAACGGGTGGTTGCGGTCCGCGAGGTCCAACAGAGCCGTCACGGTCGGCAACCGGAAGAGGGTTTCGAGGAAGGGCAGTGCGCCCTGGACGATCACGACGGTCGCGACGCCGTTGACGGCGCCCGCCAGCACCGCACCGAACAGATCGCCCGAAGATCCGAAGACGAGGACGACGAGGGCGGCGATCACCGGATAGGAGACCCCCGCGCGCAGGGTCGCCGATCGCAGATCGGATCGTTTGGCGATTCTGGTCGTCAACGACACGCTCAGTAGCACGGTCGCGCCGGCGAACAACGCGACCGGTCCCGACGCTGGCGTCATCAGCGGAATCAGCACGGATGCGGGCAGCATGGTCGCGATGCCCACGACCGGGTGGATCAGCAGCGCGGTGAGCATTGCGAGCGCGCCCGCGGGCACGGCGTAGGTCCACGCGGCGGTCGTCGCACCAGCGATCATCGCCGAGCCGACGACCAGTCCCGCATACGCGGTGACCAGCAGCCCGAGCAGAAGCAACTTCTTGCCGCTGGCCCACACGTACGGCTGCATCCTGCGCAGGTAGACCGCCCCGACCACGGCGACCAGCGTCATCGCGAGTGCAGCGCGAGCGATCGCCCGCCAGGTCCCCGCACCCCCGGCACCGAGCTGTTCGATCGCGCGCAGCGCCATCGCATCGACGATCTCGCCTTCACGCACGATTGCCTGCTCGGCGAGCCACACCTCGGCGACCTCGGGCGCGCTCTCGGCTGCGCGTTCGCGCGCAGCCGCCGTCGCGTCAGGATCGACGGTGACCGTCGGGCGCATGAGCAGTTCGATGAGCGGTGTGACGATGGTCTGTGCGGTGTCACGGGGAAGCGAGCGCAGGGCCAACTCGCCCGGCAACGATTCCTCGAAGAGTGCGGCGAGCTCGTCCTCGACGACCCGCTGGCGCGCCAACTCCTGCGCGATGGCGATGGTCTCGGCTTCGACCGCGTCGAGTTCGGTGTCCGACAGTGCGACCATCGCCGCAACGACGTCGTCGTCGAGATCGGGAACTTCTCGCGACAGCGCCTCACGCTGTTCGCCGAGGCTCGGCGTCCGCTCGCCTTCGTCGTCGGGCTCCTCGATGGGTTCGCGCGCGGCCCTGGCGTCGTCGAAGACTTCGCGCAGATCGTTGACGATCGCCGTCTGGGCGGCCCTGTCGAACACGAGTACCGGCTCGACAGACTCCGCAGCCGTCCGCCGTGCGGTGTCCGTCGCGGCCTCGTCGACCACGCGCACGCGCTCATCGGCGAAGACGGTGCGTGGCGCGGGCTCGCCCTCTTGGAACGGTTGTTCTCCGGCGACTGCGCTGAGTCCGACCACGAGCGGCACCACGACGACGACGAGCGTGACGGCAGCGACGCGATGCAGAGCGAGTTGTCGAGAAGTGGAACTCACTGATGGCTCCAGGACCCGTCAGCGGACGCGCAGGTTCGCGGCGCAGCGGTGCGAACCACCAGTGTCCCCTATCGGACGCCGGGGCGCGAACGTGCACGGACTATCCTTGTTCGTGCGGCGCCAGCGGTTTGCCGCAGCAGGCCTGCACCCGCCCCCGGAGAGCACCGTGCATCACCCCGACACGGTCTCTCCTTGGGTCGAGCTCGGGCGGGACGAATGGGCGGCGCTGCGTTCCTCGACCCCGTTGACGCTCACCGAGGCCGATCTCGCGCAGTTGCGGGGCCTCAACGAGGAGATTTCCCTCGACGAGGTCGCCGAGGCATACCTGCCGCTGTCGCGCCTGTTGAACCTCTACGTCGCGGCAACCCAGGAACTGCATCGCGCGACCGACACGTTCCTGGGCTCGTCGACCGCCAAGGTCCCGTTCGTCATCGGCATCGCCGGGTCGGTCGCCGTCGGCAAGTCGACGACGTCGCGCATCCTGCAGGCGCTGCTGTCACGCTGGCCGGACCATCGTGAGGTCACGCTGGTGACCACCGACGGGTTCCTGCTGCCCAATGACGAACTCGAACATCGCGGGCTGATGGAGCGAAAAGGCTTCCCGGAGTCCTACGACGTCGGCGCGCTGCTGCGGTTCGTCTCCGCGGTGAAGTCGGGTGCATCCGAAACACACGCCCCTGTCTACTCCCATCTGATCTACGACGTCGTCCCCGACGATCAGATCGTCGTCCGCCAGCCCGACATCCTGCTGCTCGAAGGCATCAACGTCCTGCAGACCGGAACCGGCACCCACGGGCGCGGGGTGTTCGTGTCCGATTACTTCGACTTCTCGATCTACGTGGACGCCGAGGAGAACGACATCGCCCGCTGGTACGTAGAACGGTTCCTGACACTGCGCAATACCGCGTTCAAGGACCCTCGCTCGTACTTCCACCGTTACGCCGAGCTGTCCGATGACGAGGCGCGCGAGACTGCGCTCGACATCTGGCACCGGATCAACGGCCGCAATCTCGCGATCAACGTCCTGCCGACCCGCTCGCGTGCCGACCTGATCCTCCACAAGGGACCTGATCACGCGATCGACCGCGTCCATCTGCGCAAATTGTGAGCCCAACCGGGCAACGTCGCGGCCTCAGCGCATCACGGGTGGCGGCGCAGCGCCGACCGGATGCCAGGTCGCCAGCACCGCGCGTATAGCGGTGACGACCGCCAGAGGCTGGTCGAACTGCAGATGATGGTGTGCTTCGGGGATCTCGACGAACGGCACACCCGCCCGGCCCGCAGGCGAGCCTTCGACCAGTTCGGCCATGTAGGCGCGCACCTCGGTGTCGACGATGCGGGATCGTGCTCCGTTGACGACGGCGAAACGACACGACGCGTGCGCGAGTTCGTTGGCGTAGGCATCCGCGGTGTTTGGTCCCTCGCGTGACACGAACAGGCGCGGATCGAACTTCCACGTCCAGCCATCGTCGACCTGGCGCAGGCTGTGTCGTGCGGTGTGTTCGAGCAGCCAGCCGTTGTCACATGGCTGCGGCGGGACGAGGTGGAAGTGGGCCGCCGCCGTGGCCAGGTCGGGGTAAGTCTTGGGCGCACGGAACATCCGCCCTCCCCGCGCCTCGTCGGACTCGGGGTCTTCCCGACGCAGCGGCGTGTCGAGCACGATCGCGCCTTCGAGGCGCTCGCCGAGCCGCGCAGCCGCAACGATCGTGACGAACCCGCCCATCGAGTGGCCCACCACGACGACCGGAGCGCCGCCTCCGGCGTCGTCGGCGACCGCCATGACCTCCCGCGCCCACACCACAGGCGAATAGACCTCGCGATGGTCGCTGTCGCCGTGACCGGAGAGGTCGAGAGCGACGACGCGGTGGTGCTGGGCGAGCAGCGGCGCATGCGCGTCCCACCAACGCGCGTGCGCAGCGCCGCCGTGGACGAGCACGAGCGTCGGCGCACCCCGCTCGCCCCGGGCGAGATACCGGATCGTCGCGTCGTCGACGACCACCGAGCCCGCCTCGACCGCGACATCGAGACCCGCGACGAACCACGGCGGTGGCGTCTCGGCCTGCGCAGCTGCGCCCGGCGACGCTTGCGTCACAGCCTTCGGTTCGCTCACCGGCACCGTGAAGATCCTTTGGGTCGCTCGGGCGGTGTCGAATGCTCGTGGGCCATCGGAGTACCGCCACGGCGCAGCCTACGTCGCTGGTCACGCGCGTCGGCGAAGCGGCGATAGCGTGCGCCCGGCCATCGCCACCTTGGCCGTCGTGCGACCTGCGTCGTGACTCTTTCGGAGTGTTCGTGTGAAAGCACGTGCCCGCGCCGTCGAACGGTTCGCACCGGTCGACGTGATCCTGCTCGTCGCACTGTCCACCATGTGGGGCTCGTCGTTTCTGTTCATGGAGATCTCGGTCGACACGGTCCATCCGCTGTGGATCGTGACCGTGCGGACCATCGCAGGTGGCCTGGCACTGCTCGCCGTGCTGGCGCTGCGCGGCCGGCGCCTGCCGAGCGACCCGCGGTTGTGGGCGCATTTGGCGCTTCTGGGCACGTTCAACAATGCGGTTCCGTGGGCAGGCGTCGCATGGGCCCAACAGTTCATCCCGTCGGGCCTGGCAGCGCTGTTGATGGCGCTCGTGCCCATCAGCACGCTGCTGATCTCGTTCGGGGTCGGCCTCGAGCGATTCACGGTCAGTCGGTTCGCCGGGCTGGCGACCGCACTTGCCGGTGTCGCGGTCATCGTCGGCGACGACATCGACGACACCGGCCGGCTCGTCGCGATCCTCGTCGTCGTCGGCGTCACAGTGATGTACGCGATCAGTGCGGTGTACGCGAAATCGGTCATCGCTGGACGCGAACGTCCGCTCGAGCTGGCCACCGGACAGATCCTCATGGCGGCCGTGATGACCGCACCCGTCGCATGGCTGTTCGCGCCGCTGCCCGTACGAGCCGAGGTGACGGCCGGCATCGTCGCTGCGCTCTTGACGCTCGGCGTCGTCGGAACAGGCCTGGCTTACCTCACCTTCTACACCCTCATCGAGCGGGTCGGCGCCACCAATTCGTCACTGGTCACCTATCTCATCCCTGTCGTGGCGATCGTGCTCGGCGCACTCGTTCTCGGTGAACGTCTCGGGCTTGCCGCACTGGCCGGCGGCGCGCTGGTGGTTGCCGGGATCTGGCTCGCGCAGGCACGGCAGCGGCCACGTCCCATCGAGCAGTTCGAGCAACAGCCCCGCTGACGGGTCGGCACACCACCCCTACTACGCTGGCGCAACGAGCCCACCGAATCGACGAGGCGGACCCGAGGTGCGGACCGACGACGCGTTGCGTGGCCCCCGGCGGGCTTGGACCACCTTCATCGTCGCTCTCGCCGGCGTCCTGGCCGTCGGGCTCGTCGTGGACACCTCACCGTCAGAACTGCCCGCGGCACTGCCCGTGGCACTGACGGTCGTGACCGGTCTGGGCGCTCTCGCCGCGATCGTGGCGATCCAGCGCGGACTGGCGTCCGCGGCGCCGGCCGACGACGGCGAGGCCCGCGGCGAACTCGCATGGCGTTCCGCGCTGTCACTGGCGATCGCGCTCGCACCGGTGCTGCTCGGGGTCGCACTCGCCGCGGTCTTCGGCCACCGGGCCAGCATCATCGCCGCGACTGCGCTCGGTATCGCTGCCGGAGCGGTCGGCTTCCCGAGGGTCTCACGTCTCGAGCAGATCGAACGGTCGTGGCGCGACCGTGGGATCGACGCATCGATCTTCGGCTCCGACGGCGCCGAATGATTCCTGAATCAGCTACGACCCGGAGCACGACGTGTCCGACACTTATGACGCGATCCTCCTCGTCTCGTTCGGTGGACCTGAACGCTCCGAGGACGTCCTGCCGTTCCTCGAGCGGGTGACCCACGGGCGCGACGTCCCACGCGAGCGTCTCGAGGAGGTCGCCGAGCACTACTACGAACACGGTGGGCGCTCGCCGATCAACGATCTCAACCGCGACATGAAGCGGGCGCTCGCGGCTGAGCTGGCCCGCTCGGGCCCCGATCTGCCCGTCTACTGGGGCAACAGGAACTGGGATCCGCTGCTCGCCGACACGCTTCGCGAGATGCGCGACGACGGGGTGGACCGAGCCCTGTGCTTCGTGACGTCCGCCTACTCGTCGTACTCGGGCTGCCGGCAGTATCGCGAAGATCTCGCAGCGGCACGCGCAGAAGTCGGGGACGGCGCGCCCGAACTCGACAAGATCCGCGTCTACTACAACCATCCCGGGTTCGTCGAGCCGCAGGTCGACGCGGTCGTCGAGGCACTGGCGGAGCTGCCCGACGAGGTCCGCACCGGCGCGCAGGTGATCTTCGTCACGCACTCCATTCCGTTGACGATGGCGCGCCACAGCGACTACGAGGCGCAGCATCTCGACGTCTGCCGGCTCGTGATGCGCTCGGTCCCCGAACGCATCTGGGACCTCGTGTACTGCTCACGTTCCGGACCGCCTTCGGTCCCCTGGCTCGAACCGGACGTCAACGACCATCTGGAACGCATCGCAGCCGATGGCGTTCCCGCTGCAGTCCTCGTTCCGATCGGGTTCGTCAGCGACCACATGGAGGTCATCCACGACCTGGACGTGGAGGCCGTGGAGACGGCGGAACGCGTGGGACTGCCGATCGCGCGGGCACGCACAGCAGGCACCGATGCGCGTTTCATTTCAATGATCGCCGATCTGGCGCGCGAGCGGGTCGACGGCTCGCCGCCACGGAGTGTCGGGACGCGAGGGCCGTCTCACAACGCCTGCCCCATGGATTGCTGCGCGGTGCCGGGTCAGCAGCTCGCACCCACGGTGGCAGCCGCAGCCCCGGCCGCACGACCGGCACCCTGACCGACCTTCGTCACGGTTGCGAGTGACTCCTGGCCACTGGCAGACACGCCGCCGTCGGGGCACGATCGCCCGACGCACGCGCCAAAGCACGCCGGCAGGAGACGCGATGGACAGCCACACGCGACACGGACGCCCGCGGGGACCCAAGGCCGTCGAGGCCGCCATCGAAGAATTCGAACTGCGTGAGCGCATCGACGAGCCCGACGCCTCGGCTGCCCGTCCCGGCGACTACGACCTCGGCTGGGCGCACGAGCGCATCGAGGCGGCCCGGCGCGCCGCCGACGCCGACGTCGTGACCGCCGAAGAAGCGCTGGACTGGCTCGCCGCCGCGGTGGGTCGCGAGCTGCCGGACGTCTCGCTCGACGACGAGCGCTGGGACGAGTGACCCGCACCTGCCGATAGCGTGAGCCGCATGGAACTCGTCCTGCTGCGGCACGCACAACCTGCCTGGGATCGCGACGACGTCTCGTACGTCGACCCCGACTTGACCGCGCTGGGTCGCCGTCAGGCCGACCTGACCGCTGATCGGCTCGCGCGTGAGCACTTCGACCGCATCCTGGTGTCTACCGCCACGCGGGCACAGGAGACCGCGCTGCCCGTCCGCCGCCATCTGCACCGCGTATCCACCGCAGACCGTGAATGGCTGCACGAGATCCGTATGCCCGCCTCCTGGGAGGGCACGCCGGCCCAGGAGGTCAACCGCGCCTTGCGTGACGCGCGCTTCCGTCCCCGCGAGGAATGGTGGAAGGGCATGCCAGGCGGCGAAACGTTCCACGACTTCCACGCCCGTGTCACCATCGGCCTGCTGGCCGAACTCGCCGAGGTGGGCGTGAAACGCACCGATGAAGGGTTGTGGGAGGTCCCCGGTGACGCGCCTCGGCTGCTGTGCGTCGCACATGCCGGAACGAACTCGGTCATCCTTGGCCAGTTGCTGGGACTCGAACCCGAACCCTGGGAGTGGGAGCGCTTCGCCTCCAACCACGCATCGCTGAGCGTGCTGCGGGCGATCCCCATCGCCAGTGGGCATATCTTCAGTCTGCAACTGTTCAGCGACGTATCCCATCTGCCGCGCGAATTCGTCACCGGCTGACGCGCCAGCGGCGCGCCGCAATGCAGCGCGCAACTCGGCCGCGCGACCGGCATGATCGCGCGCAGCGGTCGATTCGTCCGACGACGAGGAAGGCGAGACGCAGGTGTACAACGACCAGGTGTGGGGCCCCGTCGCCGAAGGGCGGGGTCGACGATGGTGGCGGCGCATCCTCGTCGTCGTGGGCACGCTCGTCGCGGTCACCGTCGTGGTCGCCGTGGGTGGCGCATGGTGGATGAGTGCGCAGCTGCCAAAGACCACGGTCGATGGGCTGGCGGAACGCGGTCGACCGATGCACGTGCTCGTCGTCGGGTCCGACAGCCGCGAGGAACTCACCCCCGAGGAGCGCCGTGAACTCGCCACCGGGTTCTTCGAAGGCGAGCGTGCCGACACGATCATGGTGCTCACGGTCGACCGCGGCCGCGTTGCCACGCTGGCGTTTCCCCGCGATCTGTGGGTCGAGCAGTGCGACGGCTCTTCCGCGCGCATCAACGCTGCGATCGAGATCGGTGGACCGTCCTGCATGGTCGAGACCGTGCGCCGACTGTCGGGCATCCGGGCGCACCATTACCTCGAGGTCACGTTCGGTGGATTCCGCGACCTCGTCGACGCCGTCGGCGGGGTCGAACTGTGCCTCGAGGAGGCGATCGCAGATCGTGACGCCGGCATCGATCTGCCTGCGGGATGCCAGCGGCTCGACGGCGCTGATGCGCTCGGGTTCGTCCGGGTCCGCAAGATCGATGACGACTTCGGCCGGATCGAACGCCAGCAGGCGTTTCTGCGGGCGCTGGCGCGTGAGGTCACGACACCGTCGACCCTGGCCAACCCGATACGCACCTTCGGTATGGCGCGCGACGCGGGTGCCGCCGTCGCCGTCGACGAGACGATGGGTCCGCTGTCGCTCGGCCGCCTGGGCTGGGGGATGCGAAGCCTCGCACGCGGCGAAGCGGTCACCCACGTGGTTCCGGGCACGCCACGGGTCACGGCCGAAGGCGCGCACGTGCTCGACATGGTCGTGACCGAGGCCGAGCCGATCTTCTCGCGGTTCAGGACCGGCGCGGTGCTCGACGACATCGGTTCTGCGCCCGACGACGTCGCGTCGCCACCCGGCGAGATCGAGGTGACCGTGCTCAACGCCGCCGGCGTGGCGGGCCTCGCGACACGGACCGGCGAACGCCTCGAGGCCGAAGGGTTCGTCGTGGCTGCGCTCGGCAACGCCGAGCAACGCCCCGACTCGGTCGTTCGGCACGCCCCCGGCCGGGCGTCTGACGCCCTGCTGGTGGCACGTACCCTTGGCCTGCCCGAACGCTTCGAGGAAGTGGCCGGGCTCGACGGCATCACCGTCGTGCTGGGCGAGGAACAAGGGACCACACCATGACATCGCGCACCCCGGTCGTGCTCGCCGTCTGTCTCGGAAACATCTGCCGCTCACCCACCGCGCAAGCAGCGATCGAAGAAGCCGCCGCGGACGCCGGGGTGGCCGTGGACGTCAGATCGGCAGGCACGAGCGCCGGACATATCGGTCAACCTCCGGACCGGCGCATGACCGCAGCCGCTGCAAAGGTCGGGCTCGCCCTCGACGGTCACGCCGAACGTGTCGACGCGGATCGACTGCGGGCAGCCGACCTGGTGCTCGCCATGGACCGCAGCAACCTGCGCGACCTACAACGGCTCGCCGACGAAGCGGGCGTGACCACCCCGATCCGCCTGTTCCGCGAGTTCGATCCTGAGGCCGACGGCGGCGATGACGTCCCCGATCCCTACTACGGAGGACCCGACGGCTTCCGCGAGGTCGTTGAGATCTGCCGCCGCACGGCAGGCGTTGTCATCGCACGTCTCGACGATCTTGTCCGACAGGACGACGCCGCCAGCGCATGATCATGCACGGGCAGCCCCCGACACCGCTGCCCGGCGACCTCGGCGAAATCGTCGAGGCCCGTGCGCTGCACGGAGGCGACGTCGCCGAGGTGTGGGACGCCCGCCTCGACGACGGCCGTCGCGTCGTCGTCAAGCGCTCCACCACCGATGCGACGCTCGAAGCCGAAGGTCTCGCGGCGCTCCGTGAGGCCGGCGCGCCCACCCCGGCGGTCCTCGCGGCGACCCGCGAGATACTCGTGCTCGAGCACGTCTCAGGCCCAGGCGATCCTCGTGCCCTCGGACGTGCGATCGCAGCCATGCATGCTGCGGGCGGCGCGGCGTTCGGCTGGCACCGCGACAATGCGCTCGGACCAATCACGCAGGACAACTCGGCCACGTCCGACTGGCCGGCGTTCTATCTCGAGCGACGTCTGGCACCGCATCTGCGCTGGCTGCCGGGGCAACTGGCCCGGCGCGTGGAGGCGGCGACGCCGGTGCTTGCCCGCATGCTCGATCACGACGTTGCGCCGAATCTGGTGCACGGCGATCTGTGGATCGGCAACATCGTCGATCATCGCTGGCTGATCGACCCTGCGGTGCACTACGCGGACCGCGAGTACGACCTCGCCGTGCTGGAGCTGTTCGGCCGAGCACCTACCGCGCTGCTCGACGGTTACCGCGACGTCTGGCCTCTCGACGACGGCTGGCGCGACCGTCGTCCGGTGCTGCAGCTCGCCCATCTTGCACTCCACGTGCGCCTGTTCGGCCACGGCTGGGCCGATGCAGTGGCACAGCGCCTCGACGCGAGCGGGTGCTGACGCCACCGCACACCGGGCGCGGCGCTGAGCGCTACCGTGCGCACCCACGGTCCACCCCCGGAGAACCTGATGGGCATTGTCGTACGAATCGTCATCAACGCAGCGGCCCTGTGGGTGGCGATTGCGCTGCTCGACGGCATCCACCTCGAGGGCGACTCGTTCCTGGGACTGCTGGGCATCGCGCTGGTGCTCGGCGTCATCAACGTCACCGTCAAGCCCCTGCTGCAGTTCATCTCGATGCCCCTCATCGTGTTGACGCTCGGACTGTTCCTCCTCATCGTCAATGCTGTGGCCATGTGGTTGGTGATCCGCCTGTCTGCTGCGCTGGGCTTTGGTATCTCGAGCGATTCGTTCGGATGGACGATGGGCGCCGCGATCGTCGTCTCACTCGTCTCCTGGGGTCTCGAGACGCTGACCCGCCAGCGCTGACGCGTGCACATGCACACCTGACGCCGGCGACAACGGAGCGCCGATGACCTCGTCCGCACAGACGTTTCGTCCCGCGACCGGCCGCAGCTCCCGCCGTGTCGTTCCGCGCGACCTCGACGATACGCAGCGTGAACGGATCCGAGCGATGCTCAACGATCCCGACACGTGGGTCTTGCGCCACCAGTGGGAGCCGTTCCTGCGTGGTGACGGCGCCAATCTCATTTCAACCGAATCGCTGTCGTGCGATCACCGCATCGCTGTACTCGCGTGGCTCCAACAACAGCAGCACCGTCTGCACGAGGAGTTGGAAGGCGACCGGGTCGCCCCCGAAGGATGGCTGCAGTCGTTCCCGCTGGTCCAACGGCTCCTGCAGCGGCGTGGGTGAGTCGTCTCAATGGTCGGGCAGCGCACGCAGCGCGGCCGCGAGCTCATCCGGGGCACGGGTGGGTCGCCCATCGAGGTCGGTTATGGCGGCACGCACATCGTTGGTGGCGATGACGTCGTCGCCGCGCCGCATCGTCTGCGCCCACCTCGACGAGGCCGGGCGCAGGTCGGTGACCGAACTGGCGATCTCGAGCACGTCACCCGAACGCGCAGGCGCGAGAAACCGGACACGCACGTCGACGACGAGCAGGTTGTAGCCCATGTCCCGCAGCCGGGTCAGCCCGAATCCGATCTCGTCGAGCAACTCGACGCGTGCCTGTTCGAAATAGGAGAGGTAGACGGCGTGGTTGACATGCCCGTACGGATCGAGTTCGTGGAACCGGACCCTGATGGTCGTCATCGCCGTTGCCCTGTCGCCGCCATCGCCGTGTCGTCGCGTGAGCGTAGGCCCGCATCGTTTTCGTTCCGAACCCCCGCATCCGGGTGCTCGTGATGACGGCAGACGAGTCCATGTTTCGACGTGAGGCCGAATCGGCGAGCGAACGCGCCCGCGCATCGTTGCAGGGTGAGCGGCTGCACGATCTGGTGCATCGCCTCGCCCGCGGGCCGAACGAGTTCTGGCGTGACCGGCTGGCCGATATCGATCCGTCGCACATCCGACAGCCCGACGACATCGCGCAGCTGCCGTTCACCACGATCGACGACCGCGCCGACACCTATCCGTGGGCGATGCTGGCGGTTCCTCGTGAGATGACGGTCCACGCACACGTGTCGGACCACGACGGCCGGCCACGACTGATGGCGTACACGACCCAGGACGTCCGCGTCTTCGCGGAGCTCGCAGCGCGGGCGATCGTGTGTGCCGGAGGCAAGGCAGACGACCTGCTGCTTGTCGTCGCTGACGCCGGTCCGGGACTCGGCGCACTCGGCATGGGCGCGGGCGGCGAACTTCTCGGCGCCACGGTGGTGACCGTCGACGCCACGGACCTCGACCGGCAGCGACGGCTGCTCGCCGACCTCGAGGTGGACGGTGTCGTGTGCTCCGACGACAGTGTCGCCGGGCTGCTCGACAGCGATGGAGGGCACGCTGCGGCCGCATCGCCGCGCTACGTGCTGGCCACGGGCCACGGCTTGCGCACGGCCGACGGCCGTGACGTCGACGCGGGCGCTGGCGACACCGATCGTGGCGCGCCGCGGATTCGCGAGCTGCTCGGCCTGCCTGATGACGTCGGCCCCGCGATCGCTGCAGGATGCGTTCCCTCCGAGGGCGCCCTGCACATCTTCGACGACCATCTGCTCCCCGAAGTCATCGACCCGGTGACCGGTCGCCGCGCCGTCGACGGCCGGCCGGGCGAACTCGTCGTGACGACGCTGACCCTCGAAGCGATTCCGCTGCTGCGATTCCGGACGTCGGTGACCGCCACGACCGTGCGTGGCTCCTGCCCGTGCGGCCGCACACACCAGCGCATCGTGCCCGTCGATCCGGACGTCTGAGGGCGCTCATCCCACGGGGCGGGTCCATCCGTGGATGTCGGCTGCTCTGCCCTGCTGCACCGCGACGAGCCGTTCCCGCAGATGCCGCGTCGCGGTCGCGTCGTCTCCCTCACCGACGGGGATGCGCCGCGCGTCGAGCACCAGTGTGCCGACGCTGGCGAGTACGGCGGCGGTGCCGGCGAGCGCGGCCTCGCCGTGGAGTGCCCAGTCCGCGAGTTCGTCGACATGGACGGGGCGTTCTTCGACGTGCATGCCGGCGTCACGCGCAAGCGTCAGCAACGCGTCACGGGTCACGCCGTGCAAGAACGCGTCGTCGAGAGCGGGCGTGACCACCCGGACATCGTCGAGAAGCAGGAAGTTCGCCGCACCGGTCTCCTGTACGAAGCCTCCGAGGGCGAACAACACCTGATCGGCGTCGTGGCGCTCCCGCGCCTCCAGCGTCGTCGACAGCGCCGTGGCGTAGTTCGCGCCCGCTTTGACGCGACCGAACTGCGGCGTGGTGCGCGGGACATCCTGCTCGACGAGCAACGTCAGTGGCCGGGCACCGCCGGCGAAGTAGTCGCCGACGGGGCTCGCGATGACATATAGGAGCGCCTCACGCGACGGCGCAGCAGCCGCCCCGATGTTGGGTTCGACGCCCAGAAGGACCGGACGGACATAGAGCGCACCTGGCGATTCGGGCACCACATCGAGGTTCGCAACCACAACCTCTTCGATCATGTGGTCGACCAGCGACGCGTCGGGCACCGGCAGTGACATCCGTTGCGCCGACGCTGCCAGGCGCTCAGCGTGGCGCCGGGCACGGAACAGGCGGACGACACCGTCGTCGCCGCGGTGCGCTTTGAGTCCCTCGAAGCAGGCGCTGCCGTAGTGCAGGGCATGCGTGAAGGGATGCAGCTCCAACGGTGCGAGCGGCACCGTGCGGGCCTGGCCGAAGGCGCCGCCACTCGTCTCGGCCACCACCATCATCGGCGCCGCAACGGTTCCGAACGACGTCGAACTCGTGGTTGCTGGTGCAGTCCTGGTCATGGGCTGCTCCTCGACGGGCCCCGAGGAAAGCCTAGGCGGCCACGGTTATCTTCCTCGCCTGCGAGCTGGCGGACCCGCGATCCGTTGCGAAGCCCGGCTGCTCGCAGCCGACGGACCAGATCGGAGGCGGTGACCGGCTGCGCGCCCAGCTCCAGCGCGCGCCGGCGAACCTCGGCCGGCACGTCGTAATGGTCGCCCTGGAACCAGGCGCGTTCGAGGCCGAGCCGGTCAGCGAATGCGTGGAGTTCCTCCAGCGAGCGGTCACTGACCAGATGTGCCCATCGTCGTCCACGGTGCGGCCAGATCGCGGAGTCCACGAGGATCGCCACGGCGTGTCCTTACGACCGGCGCAGGAACAACTGCCATTCGAGTGTCGCCTCGTCGGAGGCCGACAGAACGACGGCGGCAGACGGGACCTCGACGCCGAAATCCTCGAGCAGGATGACCGTCGAGCCGGTCACGACCAGGCCGCCGCCTTCGCCGATGACCGCCTGCAGATCGACGTTGACGTCGCTTTCGACGTCACGGATCGTCAGCCGCCCCGACGCCGTCAACTCGATGACTTCACCGACACGCGGCACCTCGGCCGGGTCGATCGTGTCGTCCAGGACGAATCGGGCCGTCGCGCCCTCGCCGAGCATCGAACTCACCCGGTTGTCACGACGGTTGTCGTCACTTTCCAGGCTGGCCAGGTCGGCGGTGACCTCCGCCTCGACGATGCGCGTACCGTCGAATACCACCCTGCCGTCGACGTCGGGGGACCTGCCGATGGCGATGTTCGTGCCGATGTTGGCCAGTTCTTCCTCGACGCGGTAGCCGACGAAGGTGCCCAGGCCGTCCGCGCGGTCGAACGGCCGCGAGGTGTCGACCGTCCACGTTCCGGTGAGGTCCTCGGATGCGGTCGGCGGCGCATCGGGCTCGTCGGCGTCATCTGCGTTGGACTCGGGGTCGGCCGTGCGTTCCTGATCGATGGCGCGCCCGGCATCGACCGCGTCCGGCTCGTCGCCGCCGAACCACCACAGCATGAGCGCGACACCGATGCCGAGTGCCACCACTGCAGCGATCAGCAGCACGCGGGTCCTCATCGAAACCTCCCAACGTCACCCGTCGCAACTGCGGCGAGACCGGCGTCGCCAGCCGTGACAGATCGGACACGGTCGGTGTCCACGGGAAGGTGGACGATACCCACCCGGACCGGGAGTAACGTCCGTTGCCGTCAGGAGGCACACATGCACTGGGAAGCCAGCGGACGAGTCGCCGTCGTCACCGGCGCATCGAGCGGCATCGGCGAAGCCACCGCACGCCGTCTGGCGCGTGCAGGCATGACCGTCGTCGCGGTCGCACGTCGCGGCGAGCGCCTCGACGAACTCGCGCGTCGGCAGCCCTCGATCGTGCCGCACGTCGCCGATGTGCGCTCGAGGGACGACGTGCGTGCGCTGGTCGATCGCGTCGCATCCTCATGGGGCGCATGCCACGCGCTGGTCAACAACGCCGGTGTCCGCGGCGAGGCGTTCGACAACGAAGCTGACCTCGATGCGGCACTTGCAACGATCGACATCAATCTCAACGGCGCCGTGCGCTGCATGGCGCTGTTCGCCGACCTGCTCGCTGCAAGCGCTCCATCGCGTGTCGTCAACGTGGCATCGATCGCCGGCAAGCTCGGCGTGGGACCTGCTGCGTACGCCGCGAGCAAGTTCGGCCTGGTCGGCTTGAGCGAAGCGACGTCGTTCACGTGGGCCGGGCGCGGGGTGACGGTCAGCCAGCTCAACCCGGGATTCGTCGAGACCGAAGGGTTTCCGCAGACGAAGTTTCGCGATACCCCGCTCGAGCGGCTGGTGATCGGGCCCGAACAGGTGGCACGTGCGGTGCACCGCACCTTGATCGACGGCGCGCCCGAACGAAGCGTGCCATCGTGGTATCGCGCGATCGTCGTCGCGCGTCACACTGCCGCGCCGATCTACCGCCTGGCTGCCTCGCGTGCAGCGCGCCTGCGTGACCGCGAGATCGAACGTGACACGTCTGCCGGCGGCGCCATGCAACCCGCGGCCGTGCGAGATTCTCAGCTCCCGTCGGGCGCGGCGGGCGACGACGACCCTGGCGCCTCGGGCGGCTCGACCTCGTAGGGCTCGGCGGCGCCGCCGGGTGCGGGCAGCCGGTCGGGTCGGTGCGGGCGGCGCAGCACCCCGAGGGCGCCCAGGCCGACGACGAGCATCCCCAGCGGGATCCAGGGCACCCCCGTCGTCGTGCCGGGACGATGCAGGCCGCCGAAGACGAGCAGGCCGATCCCGGCGGTCGCCAGCACCACTCCGATCGCCGCCCGCAGCGCCGACGGACGCGAACGAGGCACCCCGGCGTGTTCGTAGCGCCCGAAGATCGCGACGAGCCCGGCAAGCGCCAGGGTGCAGGCAACGAACCACAGGGGCCGCTGCAGCCACCACGACACGTCGACGACCTCACGCGCCGGCCACACCCCGGTCGGTATGAGTGCTGCGGCGACCGCGACCATCGCTGTCTGGTGCCACAGGAAGATCGTCATGGTGAACGATCCGGTGACCACGACCGAGGCCCACACGCGAGGACGCGCCAGAACGCGCTCGACAGGGCGGCGCAGCGCGAGCGCCAGGCCGACCTGACCGGCCGCCAACGCGACGAGCGCAACCGACGGCGGCGAGTTGTTGCTGCGTTCGGCACCGTCCACCCCGACCATCGACACCGGATAGTCGGCGAACTGGGTCAGAGCGACGAGCACGGCGTAGCCGGCGGTGGCGAGCAGCAGCGCACCGGGCACAGTCCGCGGAAGGCGCCCACGCACGCCGGTCTCGCCCGCCCGGCCGCGGTCTGCGTCGTGCCACAGGTAGCCGGCCTGGTGGACGCCGCCCCAGATCCACAGGAAGTTGGACCAGCCAACCAGCGGCACGCCCGCCAGGTGTAGGACATCGACCACGACGGCGAGTACGACGAACGCGGCCACCGCACCCACACCAAACCGTTCGTGGAGCCGATAGGTGATCGGCGCGAACGCGCACACCACGAGGTAGGCGGCGAGGAACCACATCGGCACGATCGCGATCTGAGTGGCGAACTGCAGCATGCTGCGCGGCACCCCGAAGGCCGCCAGCGCCCCGGCGACGGGCACCCACAACACGACGAGGGGCACCGCCGGCCGGAGCAGACGTCGCGCCCGGCCGCGCACCCAGTCGGCCCACCCGACGCCACGGCGGCGCGCGGAGCGGTACGCCGCCGCGTTGGCGTAGCCACCGACCCAGAAGAACAGCGGCATGACCTGGAACACCCACGTCAGCCAGTGGGTCCAGGGTTCGACGACGAGCAGGTTGACGCCGTCGAGTTGGCCGTCGCGCACGCTGACGACGGCCAGAAGCCAGTGTCCGTAGACCACGACGACGATCGCGAACAGGCGGAGCGCGTCCGCGTACCGGTTGCGGCCCGCTGGCGTGCGCGCATCGATCTGCGCGGCAGTGAGTTGTCCCTCAGCCACCTGGCGTTCCTCCCGTCGCGGCCCATGATGCACGCCTGCGTCGCGACAGACCAAGCCACACGCATGCCGTGACGACGCGCGGCGGACGGCCGTACCACTCGACGCGACGTTCATTCGGTCGGCGCTACCGTGTGGACACACCCGCAACACCGCCGAGCGGACGGCGCACATGCAGATCGCGCGCGGACACGACAGCGACGACGTCGCCCCACCAGAGGTGTCCCGTGAGCGTCCCGGGGGGCCGTCCGACGACGTCGCCGCGCGCATCGAGGAACTCGAGGCTCGTCTCGAGGAGCTCACCACCGAAGCGGCGATCGCCGAGCAGCGCTACCGGCTCGCGATGGCCTATGCCCCCGGCGGGATGGCGCTGATCGATCCCGACGCCCGGATCCTCGAGGTCAACCAGGCACTGTGCACGTTCCTCGGTCGCAGCGAGGACGAGCTGCTCGGGATGACGACCTTCGACGTGACCCATCCCGATGACGTCGAGATCGACGCCGAGTACGGGCGCCGCGCAATGGAGGGCGACACGGCCCAGCCACCGCTCGAGAAGCGCTACGTGCTGCCTGACGGGTCGGTGGTGTGGGGGCTGCTGACCGTTTCGGTGCTGCGTGACGCCGATGGCGGCGTCCACCGGGTCCTCGGCCAGGTCCTCGACATCACCGAGCGTGTCGAACGCCAGCTCGCCCAGGAACGTGTGCTCGCCGCCGAACGCGAGGCCGTCGAACGGCTGCGTGGGCTCGACCGGATGAAGAACGCGTTCCTGAGCGCCATCTCACACGAGCTGCGCACACCGCTGGCGGTCGTCCACGGCACCGCCGCGACACTCAAGCGGCTGCGCGGGGTGATGGATCCGCAGGTGCGTGACCGCCTCGAGGACGCGCTGCTCGATCAGGCGAACCGGCTCAGCCGCCTGCTGTCCGACCTCCTCGACGTCAACCGCCTGACCCGCAGTGGCGTGGGGATGGCCAAGGAACCGTTCGACGTCGTGCGTCTGGTCCGCGATGTCGTCGCCTCGTCAGGTCTCGAAGACCGGGCCCAGCTCGACTTGCCCCAGAAGCTTCGGATCGTCGCCGACCGTGTCCAGGTCGAGCGCATCGTCGTCAATCTGGTGTCGAACGCCGCCAAGTACGCACCCGACGGAACCGTTCGTCTCCGGCTCACGCCCCGCACCGGCGACGGGATGCTCCTGGAGGTGCACGACGAAGGGCCAGGCATTCCTGTCGACGAACTCACCCGTGTGTTCGAACCGTTCCACCGCTCCGCGGTGGATCATCCACAACCCGGAACGGGGATCGGCCTGGCGCTGGTTGCAGAGTTCGCCCGCATGCACGGCGGCCGCGCCTGGGCGGAGCACGACCCGGCAGGTGGTGCGCACCTGTATGTCGCCTTGCCGGGTTCGACACACAGCACCGCACCCTGAGCACCTTCCGGCCTGCACACCGAGCACCGGGCGGTTCAGACGAGCCACAGCCGCCAGATCAGCGTGCTGGTCACGACCGCGAGCAGCGCGTTGAGCGGTGCGCCGACGCGTGCGAAGTCGAAGAACCGGTACACGCCGGTGCCGAAGATCATCGTGTTGGTCTGGTAGCCCACCGGTGACAGGAAGCTGGTCGAGGCGGCGAACATCACGACGAGCACGAGCCCGAACAGCTCCAGGCCCAGCACCCCGGCGAGTGAGACCGCGACAGGAACCAGCACCACGACCGAAGCGTTGTTGCTGACGAGTTCGGTCATCACGGTCGTGAGCAGATACAGCGCGAGCAGGACGAGCAACGGATGCCAGTCGACGACCAGCTGCGCGAAGCCTGCTGCGACCCAGGCGGCCGCCCCGCTCTTGGTCATCGCGATGCCCAGCGGGATGACGCTGGCGAGCAGGACGATGACGTCCCATGCAACTCCGGCGTAGAGGTCCTCCTTGGCGACACAGCCGCTGAGCGCCATCGCGACCACGCCCATCAGGGCGGTGACGACGATCGGCAGCGGAGTCAACGCAGCGAGGCCGACGACTGCGGCGAGGATGCCGCCGGCAAGCCACATCCTCCCGCGCTCGAAGTCGTCGTCGAACTCCTCGAGAACCACCACTCCGGGGTTGCGTCGCAGGCGACCGAGCGCCGTCGGCGAGATCTCCATGAGCACGACCTCGCCGACGTGAAGCCGCTCGTCGGCGAGCCGGCCCGCCCGGCCTCCGTCGGCCTCGACACCGATGGGCCGGCCGTGGTAGCGGGTCCAGAAATCGATCTCGCCCGCGGTTCGGCCCGAGAACACGCGACGGTCGCGCAGCAGCATGCGCACCAGACGACCGTCGCGACGCACGCGGTGGCTCGCTCCGAACTCACTGAGGACCTCGACGTCGTCACGCGCGATGATGTCGGCGACTTGGCGCATGCCGGCGAGCACTTTGATGACGTCGCCGGCGCGCAGCTCGGTCGAGGTCGCCTTCTGCACGTAGGTCCGCCCGCCACGCAGCAGGCGGGTCACTTCGACGTCGGCACGTTCGGTGAAGCCCACTTCGTCGAGCGATGCGCCGATCAGAGCGCTGCCGGGTGGGACGCCGAGTTCGACGACGAAACGCGCGCCGACCTCGAGGTCAAGGCGCATCGCATCCTGTGAGGGCAGCAACCAGCGACCGACGGTGAGGAAGTAGACGAGACCGACGAGCAGCACGACCACGCCGACGTGGGTGAACTCGAACATCCCGATCGGACGGCCGAACGCTTCGGCGTCACGGAGCAGTTCCGAGGCGAGGATGTTCGTCGACGTGCCGACGAGGGTCAGGGTGCCGCCGAGCATGCCGAAGAAGCTCAGGGGCAGCAGCAGGCGTGACGGCCGCGCTCCCGAGCGCCGAGCGACGTCGAGCACCATCGGAATGGCGACAGCGACAGCCGCGGTGTTGTTGACGAAGCCTGACACCGGCCCGACGAGCAGTGCGATCGCGAGCAGCTGACGAACCTCGGAGTTGCCGACGAGCGCGAAGACGCGACGCGCCAGCAGGTGCACGAGTCCGGTGCGCTGCACACCCGCGGAGAGAATGAACATGGCGAGCACCGTGACCGTCGCGGGGTTGGACAACCCCGAGAGTCCTTCGGCGACGGTCGGGAATGCCGCGTGCAGATCCACGCCCCGGGCGACGAGCCAGTCACCGTGCAGCAGTTGCGGAATGGCGATGACGGTCACCAGCACCACGAGCGCGGTGACATCGAGAGGAAGGCGCTGGGAGGCGAAGAGCACGAGGGTGACCACGATCACGAACAGGACGAGTGCGATCTCGACCGTCATCGCCGCCCCGATGGCCGTCGTTGTGTGATCGTCGCCGGCGACGGCACGCGCCCTCGCCTGTACCTGGGCCGCGATCTACGATGTCTTCCATGGATCGCGACCGCACAGCACGGCGGGGACGCGCCTATCTCGCGCACCTGACCGACGCCGACCGGCTGTTGCTCGACGAACTCGGCGACAACACGACGTCTGGGCGACTCGCCGACGATCCGGCGACGGTCGAGGACCTGCTGGCGAGCGACGAGGTGTACGACGCGGTGTTCGCCGCAGCGCGCGGTGGCGAGGCGATGATCGGCGTGTCGCCGTTCCTCGTGTTCGCCGTCGCGATCAACCGCGCTCAACGCGAGTTTGCACGCGCCACCTACGTGCAGGAATGGGCGGGACCGCGGCAACGCGTCCCGGTCTTCGGAACCGACGCGCTGCGCGGGTTCCTCGACGATGCGGCCCATCGGTTGTTCCTCGCCGAACTGCTGGGCAGCTACACCCACGTATCCGCGGGCGCGGTGACGTATCGCCGTCACGGTGTGGTCTATCGCCGGCGTGTCAGCGAGCTGGATCTCGCCGGGCTGGCGGGCCTGGTCGACCACGTCACCGAGGACGCTCGTCCGGGCCTGTACCGCAGGCTCGGTGACCTCGCGCTGCTGCTCACGGGCGTGTTTCCCGACCACACGGCACGGACCCGCTTCGCGCCGATCGAGGTGGAGCGTCTGGCGCGCTCGGCAGCGCCTCACACCTCGAGCGACGCGTTCCTGGAGGCGCTCGAGGTTCGGGGCGCGATAGGGCTGCTCGAGCAGATGGGCCGGCAGTGGTACGGCAAGGCGCTCGGCACGGTGCCCGTTCGCACCGACCAGACGGTCGTGCTCGCCTCGGTGCGCGAGCAGTTCGAGCAGGCGCGGCGGGTTCTCAACCATCTCGCCGACACCCACCTGTTTCCGTTCCGGGCCGAATGGTTCCCCGTGCAGGGATGATCGGCCCTGCCGTCAGGCGCCTGGCTTGGCGACCATCATCCACACGACCACGATCAGCGCGAGCGCCTCGCTGCGGAAGACCACGAGCAGGCGCGAGCTTCGACGCACGACCTCGGGATCGGTGGGACCACGCTCCTCGGCGAGTTGTGCGACCCGGCCGTTCTCCGGACCGATGAACAGCATCCCGGTACCCAGCGACAGGGCGTAGACGCCGAGCGAGATCCAGATCCACGGCTGGCTGAAGCTCCAGGCCTCCGACATGAGCACCATGGCAACACCGACGACAACGAGGACGAAGGCGGACGGGACCCACACGTGCAGCCCGATCCAGGAGATGTCGGCGAACAGCTTCATCTTGCGGGTCGGATCGTCGGAGCGGGTGGCACGCAGCACATACACCTGAGTGATGAGCACGCCGCCGACCCACACGATCGCCATGAGCACGTGGACGAACACCAGCGTCGTGTACAGACCCATCCCGCCGACTCTCCCTCGACGAACCCCGATGAAGACAGTCGAACACTACACCGAGTGGTCCACGACCCGGCGAAAGGCAGATTCGGATGACCAGCGAGCAACGTCGGGCACGTCCCGGCTGGTGGCGTGGTGTGGCGCTTGTGCTGTTCGTGGTCGCGGGGCTCGCCGCCGGGATCATCGGCGCGGCGCTGCAGGGCCCGACCGAACAGGTCCAGGCGCGCTACGAAGCGTTCACGCTGCCGGCCTGGGCCCCGCCGACATGGGCATTCGGTGTCGTGTGGCCGATCCTCTACATCATGATCGGCCTGGCTGCGTGGCGCATATGGCAGGCGTCGCACCACTGGCGCGAGGTGTCGGGGCCGCTGACGCTGTGGAGTTCGCAACTGGCCGTCAACGCCGTGTGGCCCTGGGTGTTCTTCGGGATCGAACGCTACGGGGCAGGTGTCGCTGTCATCGGCACCCTCGACGTGCTGGTCGCGTCCACCATCGTGGTGTTCGCGCGCCGCGACCGGCTGGCTGCGTGGCTGCTCGTTCCCTACCTGCTGTGGCTCGTCTACGCGACGGCGCTCAACACCGCCGTGTGGCTGGCGAACTGATCGAGCATCGGTGGCGTCCTGCATGACGCACCGACGTGGGCGCTGTCGGCAGCCCGACCGGTCACGCGGATGACCGACCGACGCCCCGGCTGGCCGGTACCAGACAGCGCCCACTAGCATCGCGGCGATGCTCATCGGTGCGCACGTTCCGTCCGACGATCCCATCGCCGAGGCCCGCGCCCGCGATGCGGAGGTCGTCCAGATCTTCCTGTCGGCACCCCAGACATGGAAGCCGCCGGTCGAGCGCGACGACGCCGCCGCGCTGCGCGACGCCGACATCGACGTCTACGTCCACTCGCCGTATCTGATCAACGTCGCGACCACGAACAACCGTGTGCGCCATCCTTCCCGCAAGCTGCTCGCGCAGACACTCGACGCCGCTTCAGCGATCGGCGCGAAGGGTGTGGTGGTCCACGGCGGCCACCTGCCGGTCGACGCCGACCCTGCCGAGGGCGTGGCGAACTGGCGCAAGACCGTCGATCAGCTCGAGTCCGACGTGCCGCTGCTGATCGAGAACACCGCCGGTGGCGACAACGCGATGGCACGCCACCTCGACCAGATCGAACGGTTGTGGCAGGCGCTGGAAGGGGCGGCGGTCCCGCTGGGTGTGTGCCTCGACACCTGCCATCTGCACGCCTCCGGCGAGGCGCTCGTCGACGGGACCCGGCGGCTGCGCGACATCGTGGGCCGCATCGACCTGGTGCACTGCAACGATTCGCGCGACGAGGCCGGTTCGGGTCGCGACCGCCACGACAACCTCGGCGCCGGCTTCATCGACCCCGACGCACTGGTCGAAGCGGTGCGGCTCGCCGACGCCCCGGTCGTGTGCGAAACCCCCGGCAGCGCAGACGAGCACGCTGCCGACATCGCCTGGCTGCGAAGCCGGCTCTGACCTGCCCAGGGCAGGCCGACCGCGACCGCGAGCCGGGTCAACCGCCGTCGCGGTGACGGGTGCGTTGGTCGGTGCCGGGACCGCCGTAGGGGTAGTCCGCGGGTTGCGGATCGCTCGCCGCGTCGAGGGCCGCGCGCTCCTCGTCGTCGAGTCGCAGATCTGCGGCAGCCAGGTTGGTGGCGAGCTGCTCGTCGGTGCGTGCCCCGAGGATCACCGACGTCACTGCCGGCCGGTCGGCCAACCAGGACAAGGCGACCTCGGCCATCGACACACCACGCGCGTCGGCGACCCGGTGCACGGCATCGAGGACGTCCCAGGTGCGCTGCTGGGGACTTCGGCGCGTGTAGGCCTCGACGCCACGTTCGGGGTCCTCACCCAGACGTGTCGCGCCCGACGGCGGCGTGTCACGCCGGTACTTGCCCGTCAACCATCCACCGCCCAACGGCGACCACGGCAGCAGCCCCAATCCGGCGTCGAGGCAGGCCGGAACGACCTCCCATTCGATCTCGCGCGCCAGCAGGTTGTACTGCGGCTGCAGCGTCACCGGGCGGGCACGAACGTGACGCTCGGCCAGCGCGACGGTCTTCGTCGCCTGCCAGCCGGTGAAGTTCGACAGGCCGACGTGGTGGATCTTGCCGGCGCGCACGGCGTCGTCGAGGAACGCGAGCGTTTCCTCGAGCGGCGTGAGTGGATCGAACGCGTGCAGCTGATAGAGGTCGACGACCTCGACGCCGAGTCGTGCCAGCGACGCGTCCAGCGCCCGGGTGAGGTGGCGGCGCGACACGCCCACGTCGTTGGGGTCGCTGCCGGTCGAGAACCGGCCTTTGGTCGCGAGCACGATCCGGTCACGGATCTCCGCGGGACGGTCTGCGAGCCACCGTCCGATGATCCGTTCGGACTCGCCGGCGTTGTACACATCTGCGGTGTCGACGAGATTGCCGCCGGCATCCACGAACCGGTCGAGCTGTGCGTGCGCGTCGTCTTCACCGGTCTCGGCCCCGAACGTCATCGTTCCCAGCGCGTACGACGACACGACGCATCCCGTGGACCCGAGCATTCGCATCTGCATCTGTTCACCCCGATCGCCGCGTCGGCACCGTAGCGTCGCACCGTCACGTCCGGCCGGGCAGAGGCCAACGGCTCTTGGCGGCCGGCGGCGCGGTGATGGGAGCCACATGTCGACGGTCCCGTGGGGCACCCGGCAGGCGCGAGGCACGATCGCGGCGACGGTCGGCGCGAGCGCGCTCGCGCTGCTCGACACGACCTCGGTCAACGTCGCCCTGCCCACCATCGGTCGCCAGCTGGGCGCCACGGTCGCGGGCCTGCAGTGGACGCTCAACGCCTACACGCTTGCGCTCGCCTCGCTCATCCTGCTCTCAGGTTCGCTCGCCGACCGGTTCGGACGCCGCCGCATCTTCCTGCTCGGTGTGGTCGTGTTCACGGTCGCCTCCCTGCTGTGCGCCGCCGCGCCGACGATCGGCACCCTCGTCGCCGGCCGCGCACTGCAGGGCATCGGCGCGGCGTTGCTGACGCCGGGCAGCCTCGCGATCCTCTACGCGGCGTTTCCGTCGGGGCAGCGCTCGCGGGCGATCGGTGCCTGGGCGGGGCTGAGCGGCATCGCCGCCGCCATCGGACCGCTCGTCGGCGGGCTGCTCGTCGACGCGGTCGGTTGGCGTGCCATCTTCTGGACGAACGTCCCCGTCGCCGTCGCCGTGGTGTGGTTGACGCTGCGATTCGTGCCGGCGGTCGGCGCCCGGCCGACATCGGCGCGTTTCGACATCGTCGGTGCGGCCCTGGCCACATCCGGCCTCGGTGCGGTCACCTGGGGTCTGATCGCCGCCGGAGAACGCGGGCCGACCCCCGTCGTGATCGTCGTCCTCGGCGCCGGGTTGCTCGCGCTCGTCGCCTTCCTCGTGTGGGAGCGGCGCTGCCACACACCGATGCTGCCACTGAGACTCTTCCGGCAACGGCAGTTCTCGGGGGTGAACGCCGTCACCCTGGTGGTGTACGCGGGCCTGAGCGGCATGATGTTCCTGCTCGTCCTCCATCTGCAGGTGTCGCTCGACTACTCACCGCTCGCCGCCGGGTCGGCGCTGCTGCCGGTCACCGTGCTCATGCTGGTGCTCTCCACGCGCGTGGGCGCGATAGCCGACCGCATCGGCCCGCGTCGCCCCATGACCTTCGGGACCGCCACGATGGCCGTCGGCCTGTGGCTGCTGGCCGGTGTCGACCTCGACGCCCGGTTCGCGTTCGACGTCCTGCCGGGCCTGGTCGTGTTCGGCCTCGGCCTGTCAGCCATGGTGACGCCGCTGACCGCGACCGCACTCGCGGCCGCACCCGAGGATCTCGCCGGGACCGCGTCTGCGGTCAACAACGCGGTTGCACGCACCGGCGGGCTGCTTGCGGTGGCGGCGCTGCCGGCAGCCGTGGGCCTCGGCGCCGACGCGCTCGCCGACCCGGCGCGCATGGCTCGCGGCTACGCGACCGCCGTGACGGTGTGCGCGATTCTCGTCGCGGCCGGTGCGGCGCTCTCGTGGTTCACGATCCGCGACCCCGCGCCTCCGCGTCCGGCAGATTCGGCGCCGATGGGGACGGCCGGTCCGCGTCCCGGTCGAGCCGGCTGAACCATGAGCAGCGCAACGCCACGGTGACCTCGAACGTGGTGGCGTGACGGCGCGCACGCCGTTCGATCTCGGCCGCGTCGGCGTGCGCACCTGTCGGGCCGGACACCGCGAGGTCCACCACCCCGTCGAGGTCGAGGACCAGATGATCGGTGACGTCGACACTTCCCACCGCCACGGCGGCACCGTCGAGCTGGCGGCGCAGCCGCTCGTCACGGTCGGGGGCCACGCCGACGAGGTCGAGTGCGTCGACGAGGCCCCGAAGGTGCTCCGGGCGGGGACCGACAACGACCAAGTGACCGGTTCGGCGCAACACCCGCATGGCCTCGTCGACGTTGCGGGGTGCAAGCACGTGGACCACGACATCGGCGATGCGGTCGCGCAACGGCCATCGGCGCCACACGTCGGCGCGGACCGCGCCGAGGCCGGGATGTGCCCGCGCGGCCCTGCGCACAGCGGCCGCCGATGCGTCGAGCACCACGCCGACGGGACCGGTCGACGCATCGCCCGGCGACGCCTTGCGGCGGGCGTCCAATGCGCGCAGCATCGCCGTCGCATGATGACCCGTGCCGCCGCCTGCGTCGACGATCACCGCGCGTTCGGTGTGTCGCGTGAGTTCGTCGACGAGTGGCACGAGCGTGTCGGTAAGGGCGCTGAGGTGCCCTGCGTCGAGCATCCGCTCGCGCGCAGTGACCATCGCGGTCGTGTCCGCGCTGGTCGGGGCGGCGCCGGCCAGCAGGCTCACGTATCCCTGACGTGCGATGTCGAAGGAGTGGCCCGCCGCCGTGCATACCAGCGCGGCACCGCGCCGTTCCAGGTCTCCGTCACCATGGGGGCAGACGAGCAGGTCGACGACGGCGTCGATGCGGCGACGCGGCGCGACATCTTCGGCCATGGGTGGACACCTGTTGCGATTCGAACGGCTCACACGTCGCCGGAACACTGGCGCCGCCGACCACGATGCGCCAGTATCACCGTCGCACCGACGGTACGCGCCGTGACGTGTCAGGAAGGCGGCGAACGTGCACGACATCACGCACCACACGGTCATCACCAGCCCTGTCGGCTCGCTGCTCGCGACCCGCGACGCGCATGGCATCCGTGGCCTGTTCTTCGTCGACGACACGATCCGGCTCGCGTCACCGGACGGTTCACGCGACGACGCGGATGCGTTCCGCGAACTGAGTGAGCAGCTCGCGACCTACTTCGCAGGTCAGCGAACGTCGTTCATGCTGCCGCTGTGTCTGCAGGGAACGCCGTTCCAGCAGTCGGTATGGCAGGCCCTGGCGACGATCCCCCACGGTGCGACGGTCAGCTACGGCGAGCTCGCAGCACATGTCGGGCGACCGAGCGCGAGCCGCGCCGTCGCCGGAGCGGTGGGCCGCAACCCGGTGAGCATCGTCGTGCCCTGCCACCGGGTGATCGGCGCCGACGGCACGCTCACCGGCTACGGCGGCGGGCTCGACCGCAAGCGTCACCTGCTCGAACTCGAAGGCTCCAACCTGGCCGGCCCGGCGACGGGCTGATCCGCACCGGGCTGCTGGCGGCTGCGGCTGCCCGGAACGAGCAGTTCGAATGTGGGCCGGTCGTAACGGTTCGCCCGCGCGCGGGATGCAGTTGTCGAGATGCACCGCCGGCGACGCGAAGAGGGAGGACCCGGATCACGCTGGCGATGAAGGGATGGGAGCGTGACGTCCGTCGTGGTGGCTCGACGACGAGATCGGCCGTCGGGCACACTCGAGGCAGGCAAGAACGCCGCGTTGTCGTTGGCGGGAGAGAGGTCACCATGGCCGTCGAGTTGAACCACACGATCGTGGCGGCCCGTGACGCGGACGCCTCGGCTCGCTTTCTCGCGGACGTGCTCGGGCTGCCTGCACCGACCCCATTCGGGCCGTTCATGGTGGTCGAGACCGGCAACCGGGTGAGCCTCGACTTCCTCGAAACCGACGACGAGATCGTCTCCCAGCACTACGCCTTCCTCGTCACCGAGGAGGAGTTCGATCAGATCTTCGCTCGGATCGAACAGAGGGAACTGCCCTACTGGGCAGACCCCGGCCGCCGCCGGGCCGGTGAGATCAACCGCAACGACGGCGGCCGCGGCGTGTATTTCCCCGACCCGGACGGGCATCTGCTCGAGATCATCACCCGGCCGTACGGCAGCGGTTGAGCGCCTGGCACGCAAGACTCGACGGACGTCGCTTGCGAGCCGGCTGCGGCCGCGACGACACACGCGGGCTCGTCCTAGACTTCGTATCGCTGCTGTTCGCCGTGAGAACCGGCTGTCGGACGTGACCACCACAGGCGCTGCCCCGTGATCCTGCCTCTCCCCGATGCCGTCCTGCAGCGGCGCGGCGAGTCGCACCACACGTGCAGAAGGCGTAGCCGCGTTGTCGCGCAAGTCGACCTCGAACGCCGTCGTGTCGTAGCCGAGATGCGGCGAGTCGCATCAGGTGAAGGGTGAGCCGCCGGACCACCCAGGCGGGAAGCCGCGAGTTCATCGCACTGCTCGCCATGTCCACGGCACTCGGTGCGCTCGGCGTCGCGATCCTGCTCCCTGCCCTTGCCACGATCCGCACGGAACTTGGACTCGCCGCCGACTCGACGGCCGTCGCAGGTCTCGTCAGTGCCTACTTCGTCGGGCTGGCCGGCGGCCAGATCGTGTTCGGGCCCATCTCCGACCGGATCGGACGCCGCAGGACGCTGATGCTCGGATTCGGCGTCTACATCGTCGGTGCCCTGGCAGCGACCCTGTCGACCGGAATCGGGCTGCTGCTCGTCAGCAGGTTCGTCTGGGGCCTTGGGGGTTCGGCCGGACGGGTCGTCACCATCGCAGCCATCCGCGACACGTATGCGGGCGAAGAGATGTCGCGAGCGATGTCGTTCATCCTCGCGGTGTTCCTCATCGTTCCCGTCGTCGCGCCGCTGCTCGGCGCGGCGATCGTCGCAGCAGCGTCGTGGCGCTGGGTCTTCGGCGCCTGCGTGATCGCCGCCACGGGCATGCTGCTGTGGGCGCTGCGGCTGCCTGAGACGCTGCGCGACGAGCACCGCCTCGAGCTTCGTTTCGGACGTATCGCGACAGCGGCGCGCTTCGTCGTCGGCGACCGTCAGGCGGTGGGCTACACGCTGGCGATGACCGCACTGTTCGGCGCGTTTCTCTCCTACCTGGCCAGCTCCGAGCTCATCATCGGGCAGACCTTCGGGCGTCCCGAGATGTTCCCGTACGTGTTCGCCGGCGTCGCCGTGGTGATGAGTTTCGGGATGCTCGCCAACGCGCGCGTCGTCCCGCGGCTCGACACCCGTCGGGTGGCTCACGCAGCGCTGCTCGTCTACGTGGTCGTCGCTGCCGCGTTGTTCGTGGTGGCGTTCGCGACGGACGGTCGTCCTGCCCTGTGGGTGTTCGTCGCCGGTATCTGCGCGCTGCTGCTTCTGCACGCGATGATCATCCCCAACTTCAACTCCATCGCGATGACCAACATGGCACCGGTCGCGGGCACCGCGTCAGCTGTGATCGGCTCGAGTCACATGGCGCTGGGAGCAGGAATCGGAGCGCTGATCGACCGGGCCTACGACGGCACCATCCTGCCCCTGTGGACGGCGTTCGCGGTGTTCGGTGTCGTCGCGCTCGGCGTGACCGTCTGGGTGGAGGGCGGCCGGCTGATGCGCGCGCCGACACGGCAGGTCACCGAGCCGTCCCCGGCGACCGACGCCGGGGACTGACCGGGCGGCCGCCGCGCGGGACGGCACTGCCCGTTGACACCACGTCGGGTGCGGCGCATCGTTTCGACTGTGCACACGCACACCCTTCCAGGAGGTGGGCCGGTGTTCGTTCAGTTCATCCAGGGGCGGGTGCCGGATGCGCAGGCGCTGCGTGCCCGGCTCGAGCAGTGGGTCGAGCAGCGTGCTGGCTCGGCGAGCGGCTGGCTCGGGACAACGGCGGGCGTGACCGCCGACGGCACGGCGTTCATCGCTGCACGATTCGAGTCCGCTGAGGCCGCCAAGCACAACTCCGAGCGTCCCGACCAGGGCGAATGGTGGGCGCAGACCGAGCCGCTGTTCGACGGCGAAGTGTCCTTCCTCGACACCGACGACGTCGAGGTGTTCCGCGGGGGTGGTTCCGACGAGGCCGGATTCGTGCAGGTCATCCGCGGGCAGGTCAACGACGTCGCGGCCGCGCGTGCACTGTTGCTCGAGGAGATGCCCGACGACGTGCGCCCTGACGTGATCGGCGGCCTGGTCGGGATGCGACCGGACGGCAATTATGCGACCGCCGTGTACTTCACATCGGAGGCTGACGCGCGCGAGGGCGAAGCGGCCGATGCCGGCGACGAGTTCGCACGACGCATGGACGAGATCCACGACGAACCGCCGCACTTCCTGGATCTGACCGACCCGTGGATGTGGTCTCCGTAGGCCGGCTCGCGCCAAGGACGGGCAGGAACTGACGGCCGTCCTTGGCATGGGTCAGACGGATTCGCCGTCGGGGTCGGGGGCGTCGTCGAGCGGCACCTCGTAGCGGACCCAGTCCGTCTCCGTCGCAAGGCTGCGGTACAGCCGGCGTGCGCGTTCGTTGTCGGCCGCCGTCATCCAGTAGACATCGGCCCAGCCGTGGGCGCGTCCGAGCTCCAGGATGTGTTCGACGAGTGCGCGGCCAACTGCACGCCCGCGATGGTCTACGTGAACGAACAGATCCTCGAGATAGCCGACCGGGCGCTCGTCCCAGGTCGTGGGGTGCACGACGTAGTGCGCGAACCCGATCGGCACATCGTCAGCGTCGACGGCAACGAACGCACCGACGTCGTCGCGGCCGTCGAGCAGCCGCTGCCACGTCACCCCGGTGACGGTGTCGGCGACCTCGGTCTCGTAGAACTCGAGATAGCCCGCCCACAGATCCCGCCACGCCACGTGGTCCTCGGCACGCAGCTCACGTATGACCGTCGCCACGATCGCATCCTTTCGCCACGCGCCGCCGGCAGGCGCCCGACTCTGCTGCCGGATCGTAGGCGGCCGGTACACACCGCCCCGTACGCTCCCAGGGTTGCCGGCATACGGGTCAGCGGACCGCAGGCAGCGAGCCACGAGGCGAGCGCTGCCTGGCTCCTGCCGGCACGAATCGCCGTTGTCGCGAAACGCAGCTCAGAACTCGAAGAGTTCAACCGCCAGTGCCGCGTCGACGCCAGCGCGCCCGCCGGTCTGTTCCAGCATCCAGCGCACGAACTCGGGGTCCGACATCGGATGCTCGCCGAGTCCGTCGAGATAGGCGCGGTGCGCGGCCAGTGACGCGACCGCCGCATCGACATTGCCGCTGACGTCCACGGCGCGGGTCGCGAGTGGCGAATTGGCGACCATCACGCGCTTGACCTGATGCGGGTCGCCACCCACACCGGGGAAGATCCAGCGGTTGGATGCGTCCGCGACCGCGTCGAGGATGGCGGCGCCGACCGCGCGGTGGTCGGCAGAGTTCATCGATCCGGGTGCGCCCCAGTCGGCACGGTGGTTCAACGTCACGATGGTGTCGGGCTGGTGGCGACGAATCGCGGCGGCGAGGTCGCGACGCAGTTCGATGTCGTGAACGATGAGTCCGTCGGGGCGGCTGAGGAACTCGACCTGTTCGACGCCGACGATCCGGGCGCTTTCGCGCTGTTCCTGTTCGCGCAACGGCCCGCAGCGGTCGGGTGGGATGCCGTCGATGCCGGCTTCGCCCCGGGTGACGAGCAGGTAGGCCACCGGGTGTCCCGAGGCGGTCCAGCGGGCGATGGCCGCCGCTGCGCCGTACTCGAGATCGTCGGGGTGCGCGACGATGCCGAGCACCGTGCCAACCTCGCCGTCGTAGAGTTCCAGATCGGGCGTTGCGTCCATGTGCGGTCTCCTCGAACGTCGTGGGCGTGCGCGAACAGCAGCAGCCTGCCATGAGCGAACCCGACGTTGCCCTGTCTGGAAAGCGCCGCCGCCGATCGTCAACGATCACTCAGAACGCCCTGCCGGCTCGTCCGGGCAGTACCGGGGAAGGCGGCCTAGCTGGGTCCGTCGCTTCCGTGCGCGCGCGACTGCCAGGCCGGGTGGCGGCCGATGAAGCCGATGAGCCGGTCCTGGACCGAAGCGTTGTCCGGGACGGGGATTCGCGGACCGAACTGGCCGGAGCCCCGCAGGATCTCCTCGAGCGGTTCCATGCCGGCGAGAAGGCTCGCACACTCGTCGGGATCGAGCCGGTCGTCCTGGCCGGTCGCTCGGGCGAGATCCCAGGTGTGCATGAACACATCGCTCGTGTAGAAGCGGTCGATCGCCGTTGCCAGCGGCATCGACCCGATCTGCGGGTGGGTGAACTCGCGGTCGGCGTCGTCGCGGTCCAACAGCGCTTGGACCGCGTTCGCGTGGTGCGTCCAGGCGGCGACCGGGTCGTCGTCGACGGGCGGGCCGACCGGCAGGTGCACGTCGCCCGCGTCGAGGAATCCGGGCAGCCAGCCCACGAGGTGGTCGACGACGTCACGGGCACACCATTCGGCCACCGGGGTCGGAGCGTCCCAGTCGGCCGTCCCCTGAACACGTTCGCCGAACGCCGCGGCGACCCGGCGGTGGCGTCGCGCTTCAGGCGAGGCCATCGGCGAGCAATCCCTCCAGCTTGGCGTAGCCGTCGTTGACACCGACCTCCATACCGCTGCGCAGCCACGCATCGCGCCCCTCGAACGTGTCGACGAGCGACTGGGCATGCAGGCGAGTCCGACCGTTCCCCAGGTCCTCGAATGTCAACGTCTCGAGGGAGACCCCGTCGGGTTCACCCTCAAAGGTGAACGTCTGAACGATTCGGGTCTCACTGACCTCGTGGAAGCAGCCGCGGAACCCGTACTCCTCACCGTCCATGACCCCGACGAACCGCCAGCTTCCACCGGTGCGGGCGTCCCAGTAGTCGATCGTCGTCGAGGTGCCGTCGGGACCGACCCATCGGGCGAACAGGTCGGGGTCGGTATGGGCCTCAAGCAGTTGCGACGGCGAGGCATGGAAGTCGCGAGTGATGCGGATGACCGGAACGTCGGGGGCCGCCTCGATCGCGGCGTGCTCGTACGTCGTCATGATGCTGCACCTTTCCTTCGGTTGCGGGTTTGTTCGGCGAGCAGTGCGTCGAGGCGCTGGTAGCGCTCCTCGGCGTTGCGGCGATACCGCTCGATCCATGCATCCATCAGGTCGAAGACCTCCGCCTCGAGATGCACCGGGCGCCGCTGGGCATCCCGTCTGCGCGAGACCACGCCCGCATCCTCGAGGACCTTGAGGTGCTTCGAGACCGCCTGGAGACTCATGTCGTAGGGCGCGGCGAGTTCACCCACGGTCGCATCACCCTGCGTGAGTCGGGCCACGATGTCCCGGCGGGTCGGGTCACCGAGCGCGGCGAAAACCCGGGACAGTCGATCTGCCACCACCCATTCCTCAACCATTCGGTTGAGGGCACCATACGGCGCGACGGGCCCTTCGTCAACCGATCGGTTGCGAACTGCGTGTTCAGCGTTCGGCGCGGATAGCGGCGGGCCGCTGTGCGACGCGCCGTTCGTCACCACAGTTGCCAGTTCGCCGCCTGACAACCCTGCCTCGTGGACGACCGGATCTCACACGACCGCAGCAGCACAGCAGCGCCCGCAACCACCTCCTACGCTGGACGCGAGGAGGCTCATATGGATCTGTTCGTCGCCGGCCAGGTCGTCATTCTGCTGCTGCTGGTGCTGCTCGGGCTCGTCTTCTTCGCACTGTGGGTGTGGAGCCTGGTCGATGTCATCCGGGTGCCGGACGACGACCGCTTCCGAGCCGGCAACCAGCTGATCTGGGTCATCGTGATCGTGTTCACCCAGATCATCGGCACGATCATCTACATCGCGATCGGCCGCCCCGAGCCTTCCCAGCGCCGCTGACCGGCGCGCTCACGCCCCTGCGGAACCCGGCGGTGGCGGGGGCACGACGATCTTGACGTGTTCGCTGCCGGCGGGCTCGTCGACGTCCGCGTCGCCGTTCGACGTCGCGTCCTTGTCTGCCCGGCGGCGGCCGAACAGGCCGCGCCGGCGCTTGCCGCCGGCCTCGTCATCTCCGGCGTCCCCGTTCCGCGTTTCGGCGGCGAGGTCACTGCTTGCGACCGCGTCATCCCCCGGCTGCGTTGGTGCGCCCCCGGACGGGGCCGCATCCTCGGACGTCGAAGCATCCTCGGAGGGCGGCTCCTCCTCGACGGCTGCGGCCGCACGCAGCAGCCCGAACGACGCCCCTTCGGGCACGTCGGTGGCTCGCGTGGTCGTCGACGGTGCATCCTCGGCCTCAGCGACGATCGTGACGTCGTCTGACCGGCTCGCGTCGTCCGGCTCGTCTCGCTGAACGGAAGGCTCGACGGCGATCGCGCCCGCCGTGGGCACCGTCGAGGGGACCTGGCCCGACGGCGTGCGGTTTCGGGCCAGTTCGAGATGGGTCGCCTGGTCGTCGAAGTAGATGTGAGGCTGGAGCACCGACAGCGCCGACGATTTGTCGAGACCGCCAAGGAAGAACGTCTCGTTGAGCTGGACGCCCCAACCGCGCAGGGTCGTGATGACCCGCCGATGCGCAGGTGCGTTTCGCGCGGTCACCAGCGACACGCGGATCGGTCGCTCGTCGTGCGGGAAGCGGCGGTTGACCGCCAGCAGCGCATCGAGGAAGGGCTTGAGGGGCCCAGGTTCGAGTTCCACGTCCGCGTTGCGCCGCTCGTTGTCGACGAACGCCTCGAGCCCGTGCTCCTGGTAGATGCGCTCCGAGTCGCCGCTGAACAGCACTGCGTCGCCGTCGAAAGCGATCCTGACCTCATCGCGAACTTCTTGGGAGACCGCGTCCTCGGCGTACCCGGACGTGCCGGCGTCAGGCACCGGCAACAGGCGCGCAGCAGGCACCCTGCGTTCGACTGCATTTGCAACGTCGGCGGCGTTGGCTGACAGGAACAAGTTGCAGGCGAACGCCTCGAGGTATGGCCAGGCGGGACGGCCGTCCGTGAACGCCCACCGGGGGATGTCCAGACCGTGGTGCTCGGCCGAGTTCATGATGCGCAGGCCGCTGTCGGCGTCGTTGTGCGAGATGATCACGACTTCGACCAGCCGCTCGTTGGCCCGCTCGTTGATGTTGAGCAGGCGGGTGACGAGCGGGAAGGCCGTCCCCGGTTCGAGCGGCTCGTCCTCGTGCTCGCGCTGATGGCGCCGGTAGGCGTCCAGACCCTGCGATTCGTAGACCTCGTTCTCGTCGTCGAGATCGAACAACGCCCGCGATGAGATGCCGACGACGAGCTTGTCGGTGAGCGAGTACGACATGCCCCAACTCCTGCGTGCGATTGACAGCGGACTGCTTGATGACCGGCCCCGTGCTGCCGCGACCGTAGAGGACGTGCTCGCCTGAGCCGGACATTCCACACCCCGACCGACGCCACACTTCGCGGCGCGCTCACCCGCCGTTACGAACGGTGACGAACGGCCGCGGAGCGCGTGCGCTCCGCGGGCGGCCAAGCCGCTCGTCGCACATGCGCCGTTGCGCAGCCCGTCCGAGCTCGTCGCTCCCGCCGCCCGATCAGCGGTCCAGGTCGAGCCACGTGCGCACACGGGTGCGCAGTTCGTCGATGTTCACGCCCGTGGCCACGCTCGTCCAGAGCACGTCCGATTCGGCCACGCCACACCCGGCGGCGAGGTCCCGGCGGCGGCGGGTGCGATGCGACGAGCGGACCTTGTCGTGCTTGGTCGCCACGATCGCATGCGGCACGTCCTCGTTGCGCAGCAACCCGAGCATCGCCAGATCCAGGCTCGTCGGGCCGACCTCGGCATCCACGAGCAGCACGGCGCGAACCAACGCGTCGCGCGACGTCAGGTACGCGGCCAGCCGGCGTTCCCAGCGTTGGCGTTCGTCACGCGACACCTTCGCGTAGCCGTAGCCGGGCAGGTCGACGACCGTCGCACCCGTCGGCGTGACGAAGCAGTTGAGCAGCCGGGTGCGGCCGGGCGTCTTCGACGTTCGCGCAAGGTTGTTCGCGCCGGCCAGCGCATTGATCAGCGACGACTTGCCCACGTTCGACCGCCCGGCGAACGCAACTTCGGCCGGGCTTTCGGGCAGCTGGTCGAGGCGGTCGGAGGAAACGGCGAACCGCAGGTCGATGCGTGTCGGCATGAGGCAGTTTCGCATGTCCGGCGCGCCGCGCCGAACGACCCTGTCCCGCCGGAGCAGTGCGTATTACGGTGCGCCGATGGCACCCTCGACGACCCGCCCCGGCGCGCACACCTGGTCGGCAGCGACCGGGCCACCGCAGTGGGTGCCGCCCACCGCGGTCGTCGCCGAGGACCTGGTGTACGCCTACGGCACGAGACGCGCGGTCGACCACGTGTCGTTGCGCATCGAGCCCGGCGAGATCGTGGGCCTGCTCGGCCCCAACGGCGCCGGCAAATCCACCACGATCCGCATGCTGATCGGGCTGCTTGCTCCACAGTCTGGAACGATCACGATCGTCGGCCTGCCGCTGCCGAAGCGCCGCCGGGACGTGCAGGCACGCATCGGGGTGGTGTTCGAGGAGAAGAACCTCTACACGAATCTCACCGGACGGGAGAACCTGGCGTTCTTCGCACGGCTGCACGGGATCAGCGACGTCGACCTCGACGGGCTGCTCGATCGCGTCGGGCTGCCCACACGTGGACGCGACCGGGTCAGCAGCTACTCGAAGGGGATGCGCCAGCGACTCACGGTCGCCCGCGCCCTCATCAACCGCCCGGCGGTGCTGTTTCTCGACGAACCCACCGACGGCCTCGACCCGGTTTCCGCACGTTCGATCCGCGCGCTGGTGCGCGACGAGGCCGCCAACGGCACCGCCGTGCTCATCACCACCCACGACATGTACGAGGCGGACGAGCTCTCCGACCGGGTGGCGTTCATCGACCGGGGGCGCATTCTCGCGCTCGACACCCCCGAACAGCTCAAGCTCGCGCATGGACGTCGCGAGGTTCGGGTGCGGTTCCGTCGCGCAGGCGACATCGAGGAAGCGACGATGCCGCTGGACGACGCTGCGGGGCGCACGCTGGCCGACCTGGTCGGTGGGGGTGAACTGCTGACCGTGCACACCGAGGAGGCGACCCTCGAAGACGTCTTCGTCGAGCTCGCAGGACGAGGACTCGACTGACAGCGAGGACACCGCAGATGCCCAACCGGCTCGCGATCGTGCGCACGATCGTGGCGAAGGATCTGCGCCTGTTCGCCCGCGACCGCTTCTACGCGTTCGTCAGTGCGCTCACACTCGTCGCGTTCGCGGTGGTGTTCTGGCTGCTGCCGGCCGACGATGACACGTCGCTGACCGTCGGCATCCGCCTGCCGGGCGGCGAGGAGCTGCTCGCCGAGGCCGGCGACGACGAAGGCCTCGAGGTGGTGGCCTTCGACACCTCGAGTGAACTGCACGACGCGGTCGCTGCCGGCGAGCTCGTCGCCGGGCTCGACTTCCCGCCGGACTTCCTCGATGCGGTCGCTGCCGGGCGGCGATCGACGGTGCGCGTCGTGCTGTCCGCGGACGCGCCCGACGCGTTGCGTCCGCTGCTCGAAGGCGCGGCGCGTGAGGTCGCGTTCGCGATCGCGGGACGCGAACCTCCGGTGACGCTCGTCGATGCCGACCAGATCGTCCTCGGTGTCGACCGGGGCGGTCCCCTGCCGATCCGTGAGCAGCTCCGCCCGTTGCTGATCGTCGTCGTGCTGCTGACCGAGATGTTCGCCCTCGCCTCGCTGGTCGCAAGCGAGATCGCACAGCGCACGGCCGTCGCGGTCGTGACGACCCCTGCACGGGTCGGTGACCTGCTCGCCGCCAAGGCGGTGCTGGGCACCGGGCTCGCGTTCGGCCAGGTGGTCGTCATCGCCGCGGTCACCGGCACGATCCAGCGCTCGCCGGCGATCGTGCTCACGACGCTGCTGTTCGGTGCGCTGCTCGTGACCGGGGTGGGGCTTCTCGCGGGCGCGACCGGCGGTGACTTCGTCGCGATCGTGTTCTGGAGCGTGCTGTTCTTCGTCCCGTTGGCCATTCCCGCGTTCACGGTCCTGTTCCCCGGCACACCGAGCCTGTGGGTGCGTGCACTGCCGAGCTACGGCCTGGTCGAGTCGCTCGTGCGAGCCGTGGCGTTCGACGAACGCTGGCGCGACGTCGGGCCGTACCTGGCCCTGCTCGCCGGCTGGTGCGGCCTGGTGCTGACCGCGGGCACGGCCGTGCTGCGACGACGGATGGTGCGCGTATGACAGCCACGTCGCCCACCGGCCGCGTGCTGGCGATCCTGCGAAAGGATCTGCGGCTTGGTCCGCGCTCACCGCTGGTGCTGTGGGCGCTGGTCGTTCCCGTCGCCATCACGCTGCTCGTCCGCGGCGTGTTCGGGGACCTTTTCGGGGCCGAGCCACGGCTCGGGATCGTCGACGAAGGCGACTCGGCGATCACCGCGTCCGCGCTCGAGATCGACGGCATCGACGTTCGCATCGTCACCGACCGCGCGACGCTGCGCGACGAGGTCGCCGACGGTGTGCTCGATGCCGGGGTGGTCCTCGGTCGGGGATTCGACGACGAGGTGCGCAGCGGCGCGAATCCTCCGCTCGTGCTGTGGCTGTCGGGCACGAGCAGCCCTGCGGACCGGGGGCTGCTGACGGTCGCCATCATCGACCTCGTGCGGCGAACGGCCGGTGACAGCGCACCGGTCGACGTCGAGGTCGTCGAACTGGGTGAGCAGACGCTTCCGCTGGATCTGCGCCTGCTGCCGCTGCTGGTCATGTACGCGGTGGCGATCCCCGGCGGGATGGTGCCCGCATCGAGCCTCGTCGAGGAGAAGGAGCGCGGCACGATGCAGCCGCTGCTGACGACCCCGACGTCGGTGGGCGAGTTGCTGATCGCCAAAGGGCTGCTCGGTGTCCTCCTCGCGACCGTCGCGGAGCTGGCGACATTGCTGCTCAACGACGCATTCGGCACCGCGCCGCTGGCGGTCACGCTCGCCATTGTCGTCGGCGGGGTGATGATGGCGCAGATCGGGCTGATCCTCGGCTGCTGGGCGCGCGACACGAACACGTTGTTCGCGGCGTGGAAGGGTGGCGGGCTCGTGCTCTTCCTCCCGGTGGTGTTCTTCCTGTGGCCGGGGCTGCCGTTGTGGCCCGCACAGCTGATGCCCACCTTCTACTTCCTGCGTCCCGCCTACGCCGTCGGGGTCGAAGGCGCGCGCCTGGCCGACATCGCCACCGACCTCGCGATCGCCGCTGGGATCTGTGTGGCGCTGCTCCCGCTGGTCGCCGCAGCCGGCAGACGGATGCACCGCCGGCTGCTCGCAGGTGCGGGATCCGTGCGCACGCGGCGAGGGGCGCAGGTGAGCGGCTGACACGCAGGTGCCCGACCCGCCTGCCTGTTCGAGGCGCACGACGACGCGCACGGCGGCATGCTGGCGGGTGCACGCCACGACATGCACGAACCGACGAGGACGTCCACCTCATGTCCACACGAACAGGCGGTGTCCGTTTCGAACTCACCGCAGGTGACATCACCGACCAGCCGGACGTCGATGCGATCGTCAACGCAGCCAACGCCAAACTCGAACCCGGCGGGGGCGTTGCGGGGGCGATCCACCGTGCAGCAGGACCGGGGCTTGCCGCCGAATGCCGCCCGCTCGCACCCATCCAGCCCGGATCCTGCGTGGTCACCGGCGCCCACGATCTGCCAAACCGCTACGTGATCCACGTCCTCGGTCCGGTGCACGGGGTCGACGAACCCTCCGACGTGCTGCTCGCCGACGCCTACCGCTGTGTGCTTGCCGCCGCCGACGCACGCGCCTGCACCTCGGTCGCGACACCGGCAGTGTCGACCGGCGTGTTCGGCTTCCCGATGCGTGATGCGGCGCGGATCGCGCTCACGACCGTCGCAGCCGCCGCCGCATCGCTCAGACACGTCCGGCTGGTGCGATTCGTGCTGTTCACCCCCGGCGACCTCGACGTGCATCGCGACGTGCTCGGACAGCTTGCTGACGCTCAGTGAGCCCAGGGCCCCACACCTGACACCGATTCGACCGCGATGCGGGTGACGAACCCCGCAGGTGGATCCGGCATCGGTGGGAACACCGCGTCCGGTCCGATGTAGCGGTAGGCGAGACGCTGCAGGGTTTCGGGTGCGCCGCCCTCGGTGATCCTGGCGACGCCCCGCACGACGACATACGGGCGCAGCCCGTGCTCGTTGAGTTCCTGGGAGGAAAACGACACGGTCACGCGCGGGTCACGGCGGATGTTGCGGATCTTTCGCTGCTCGAAGAGTGTCGCGAACAGCAGTTCGTCACCGTCGACGTCGAACCAGGCGAGGGTGACGTGGGGACGCCCGTCGGCGTCGATCGTCGCCAGGTGCCCGTAGGCGCCCGAGATGATCAGTTCTCGCGCTGCATCGTCGAGCACCGGTCCCCTCCCGTTCACGGGATACGGCCTGCCGCCTGGTGTGCAAGCCTAGATCGACGACAACCGGCCCACCATGCGGTTCACGTGTGGGCGCGGGATAGCCCCACTAGCCTCATCCGTCCTTGAGGAGGGGATTCGCATGGTGTTGATCGCCGTTCTCGGCGTCGTCGCAGTCGGTTTCGTGATCGCGGCGGTGCTGTCAGGTCGCAAGGCAGGGTGGCTGCGAGAGTCCACGCCTGTCGACATCGCTACTGCTCCAACATCGACCGGCCGCCTGGTCCGTCTGGCAGGAACAGTCGGTGCGGGCCCGGCGGGGCCGGGCGTCGGCCCGATGTCGCAGCGTGAAGCGGCATGGTGGTCGATGAAGGTCGAGGAGGAATGGCTCGAGCACCAGCAGAACTCGCAGGGCCGCTCGAACCGCCGACGCCGCCGCCGCACACTCGAAGACAACCAGAGCTCAGAGCCGTTCACGATCGCTGATCCGCAACAGCCGACCGTCGCGCCCGTGCTCGTCGACGGGCACGCGGTCGATGTCGACAACGCGGTCGAAACCGTCCACAAGCGCGACCGTGGCTCGCTGCTGGGCAATATCAACATCAGCGCGGGCGGCCTCAACATCGGCGGTGGAAGCGGCACGACCTACATCCAGCGCGAATGGGCGCTGCCGGTCGGCACCTCGGTCGAAGCCGTCGGCACCGTCGAGCAGCAACCCGACGGTTCGGCGCGGCTCGTCGACGGTGAGCGCGGCAAGCTCGTCGTCACCACACGACGCGTCGATGATCTCGTCCGGCGTAGCAGGATGCTGAGCGTCCTGTTCGCTGCCATCGCTGTGCTTGCGATCGCCGGCGCCGCCGTTGCAGCTGTCGTCGCCTGACGGGAACCCGCTCGGCTTGCAGCACGTCTGACCCGGCAAGTGTCCCGAACGTCGGGGCCGCGCCGAAAGCCGTGCCGTGGCGACACCTGCGATGGGCCCGTCACGTCGCGTGGTCGTCGTCGCCGTGCTCGCTGTGGTGGCGGTCAGCGCGCTGGTCCTCGGCCGTCTCGCCGGCGAGGACACCGCCAATGGCGACAGTTCCGCGCTCAGGCGGCTTGTGGCGCAGCTCGACGAGGCGCCGGCCGACGGCTCGCTGCATGTCCGTGTCCGCAGTCTCGACCTGGCCTCGGAACCGGCGCATGTTCTGGTCGAAACGGTCGACGACGGTGTGCCAGGCAGCTTTCGCTACCTGCTGGATCTTTCGCCGGACGTCGAGGTGGCCACCCCGGATTTCGACGACTCGGGGCTGCGCACCTTCGCGTCCGCGTTCATCGCCGCAGGGCGCGATGCCGTCTGGACGGTCACGATCGTCGACGGCGAAGTCGTCGCACTCGAAACCGCGGGGCGCTGACCAGCACCACCCGCGCTGGCCCACACTGAGGCAGCCGTACGCCGTACTACGTACTACGTACTGAGCCTGACAGCCGGCACGCGTGCCCGGATGGCGAGCGACCTATCCTTGGCCGCATGGTGTTTGCTCACGCATCCGGGCGCCATCCGGCGCACGGAGATCTCGACGCCGCCGAGGCCCTGAACGAGGAACAGGCGGCCGCGATGGGCCGCGCGGGCCGTCGGCTGGAGCGATCGATCGCCCGCTACCGGGCCGCGGCGACCACCGGCGAGGCCCGCGAGATGGAGCGGCGCCTCGACGAGGCCGCCAGGCACCTGTATGCACTGCTCGTGCAACGCGAGTGCGCAGGCGCGCGCTCCGACAATCTCGCCGCGATCGTGCGCGCCTACGACGTCCCCGCCGGGGCGCTGCGCCGCATGTGACGACGCTTGTCGTTCGAACAGCGCAGCTTCACGTGGTTTCGACGGGCCGACCGTGGTCGCGCCGTGCGGCCGCGTGCCGGGCACCCGGCGACAGCGCCCCGAACCAGACGCCCGACATGACGAGCAGGGCGCCGATAACGACCTGCAGGGTGACCGGCTCGCCGAGCAGCACGGCCTCGAGCAACAGCGTGGACACCGGGAACAGCACGAACAGATATGAGGTCGCTGATGACGTCCAGCGGCGCACGATCATGAGCAGCAGCACGAACAGGCCGACCGAGCCGAGCGCGACGAGGTAGACGACGGCGACCTGCGCATCACGGGTGGCCGGCAACGACCAGGCCTCACCGGCCACGAGCGACAACACGAGCAGCAGAACCGCTCCGACCGCCATGCCGACGGCGTTGATAGCAACCGGATGAGTCGGGGCGAGCCGCTTGCCGATGATGATGCTCTGTCCGGCACACAGCGCGGCCACGAGCATCGCCACGAGCGCAGCCAGCGGCACGACGACCTGCTGGGGGCCCAGCGTCATCCACAGCACGCCGGCGAGCGCCAGTCCAGCGCCGACGAGGCTGCGCACACGCAGGCGCTCGAGACGTTGTGTGGCGGCGAGCAGCACGGTTACGAGCGGCACCATGGCGAGCACGATCGTGGCGACGCCTGCGGCGACGATGACGAGCGCCCAGTACATCAGAGCGTAGAACAGGCCGATGCTCAGCAGCCCGAATGCAGCCGACAGGGCGAGCTGGCGTCCTCGCGGCCAGGCGATCTTGAGGGCGGCCGCAATGCCGACGAACGCGATCGCTGCAAGTCCGAACCGCAGCCCCGCACCCCAGAACGGCGGCAGTTCGGTGTTGGAGACGCGCACCGCGATGAAGTTGCCGCCACCGACGGTGACCGCTACGACGAACGCGACGAGGGTCGCACTGTCGGGTGTCTGCCGGGCTGTGTGCACGTCACCCAGTATCCGCCGTCGAAGGCTCGGCGTCCACGCATCCGCCGAGCCGCAACGAACCCCGCCGCAGGCTGGCCGATCCGGGATCGGGGCCGCGGCGGGGTTCGGGAACGGTCAGCTGCAGCCGCTGGTGGCGCCGCAGGACTCGCAGACGTGGCAGGCACCCGCGCGGACCATCTTGATGCCGCAGTCGAAACACAGCGGCGCGTCGTGGTCCACCGGCACGCTGGAACCGGCGAAGTCCGCCGGCACGGTCGTGCCCGACTTCGGCGCGCTCGGCGCCTCCGCGATGGCTGCCGGCGCCTGAGGCGCATCGGCGGCGGCCGGTACGTCGCTTTCGAACGTGTCGTCCTCCTCACGTTCGCCCGATCCCTCCGGGTCGCCGTAGCCACGGTCGAGCATCCGGTTGCGCTCGTCGAGCGTGTGGATGCCCAGCGCCGCGCGCTGCTCGTAGGGCAGGTACTCGATGGCGAGCTTGCGGGCGACGTAGTCGACCAGCGAGGTCGCGAAACGGACCTCCTCGTCGTCGGTCATGCCGGCCGGCTCGAAGCGCATGTTCATGAACTTCGCGACGTAGGAGTCCAGCGGCACGCCGTACTGCAGGCCGATCGACACCGAGATCGCGAACGCGTCCAGCAGCCCTGACAGGGTCGAGCCCTGCTTGCCGAGCTTCAGGAAGATCTCGGCGAGCCCGTCGTTGGGGTACTCCCCCGCGGTCAGGTAGCCCTTGGCGTCGCCGACACGGAAGCTGACCGTCTGGGACGGGCGCGTCTTGGGCGGCTTGCGCCGCTGCGGCACGGCTGCGACGGCAGCAGGTGTGTCGGCCGGCGCGGCCTCCTTCTTGGACACGCTCAGCGGCTGGGCG